>DATAQE010000185.1:0-19018 GCA_036264835.1 Candidatus Elarobacter sp. | reverse complement strand
CGGCGAGATCGCGCAGTTCGACGCGCTCGGGCAGCGACTCGCTGACTCAGCCGCGCAGGCGCGCCGGCAGGCCGAGGACGGTTCCGGAGCGGTGCGCCGCGCGGCGGACTCGATGACCGCGATCGGCGAGCAGAGCGCCGGTGCGGCGGAGGTGATCGACGCGCTCGAGTCGCGCTCCGCCGAAGTCTCGCAGATCGTCTCGGCGATCGAGGACCTCGCCGACCAGACGAACTTGCTCGCGCTCAACGCCGCCATCGAAGCGGCGCGGGCGGGCGAACACGGCCGCGGCTTCGCCGTCGTCGCGAGCGAGATTCGCAGGCTCGCCGAACGCTCGCGCGGCGCGACGCGCGAGATCGAGGCGATGCTGGCCGCGACGCGGAGCGATGCCGTCCGTGCCGCGCGGGTGATGCGCGAGGCGTCGGGCGCGACCGCGAACGGCGTCCAGCTGGCGCGCGCCGCCGACGGCGCGCTCGGCGCGATCCGCGCGGCGATCGAGTCGACCTCGCACATCGCGGGCGACGTCGCCGCGGCGGCGGCGCAGATGCGCCGCGCGTCGGCCGAGCTGGCGGAACGCATCACGTCGGTCGCGCGCGATGCGGACGGGAACGCCGCGGGGGCCGCGGAGCAGCAGCGGATCAGCGGCGAGATCAACAGGCTGGTCAGCACGATCGCCGAGAGCGCAGCGCGCGGCGCCGTGACGATGCACCAGATCGCGACCGCGACGGAACAAACCGCCGCGGAGCTCGGCCGCGTCGACGTCTCGACCCATCACACGCGCGAGCGCGCGGAAGCGCTCGACGAGCTGCTCGGCGTCTTTCGCTTCGCCGACGCACACGCACCCGCGGCGGAACGTCCGCTCGCGGTTCACGGAGGGATCAGAGGATGAGGATCATCGGGAAGCTCGTCGTCGCGGCGGCGTTCGCGTTCGTGGCGGTCGCCGGCGCCGGCGGTCCGGCCGGCGCGATACCGGCGTTCTCCATGCAGACGGGGTTGCAATGCGACGCTTGCCACAGCTCGCTGCGGGGGACGAACGAGCTCGGCGAGAGCTATCTGCGTAACGACCTGCGGTTGCCGAATCTGGGGATCGGCGGGAAGCCGGTCGTCGCGCTGCGCGGCCAGCTCGCGTATACGAGCGAACCGGACCCGTCGGGACTGCCGAAAGCGACCGTCGACGAGATCGAAGCGTTCGTCTCGGCTCGCGTGAACCGCCAGATCTCCGTCGCCGGACAGTTCTACATCACGGACGGCGGTGTGCCGGGCTCGGTGCGCGAGGCGTGGGTGCAATATCAGTCGCCGGGCTCGTTCTCCGGTGCACCGATGCGCGCGACGCTCGGCTCGATCACGCTCCCGCTACCCGTCGATCCGGAGACGTTCCGCCAGACGAACCAGCACTACGCGGTGTTCGACCAGACCGTCGGCGCGAATCCGTTCGCGTTCATCGATCCGCGGAACGCGGCGAGCCTCGCGCTCGGGAACCCCGTGCGCGGGCCGAGCATGACGTTCGTCGCCGCGCAGGGACACGATCCGCACTCCGGGCTGCCCACGACCGGGACCGACCGGATGGTGCAGGCGCAGGAAGCGATCGGCGGCGTGGTGTTGAGCCTCTACGACTACGCAGGACGGCGCGAGCTCGGCGCGATCGGCGACGACTTCCGCCGCCGCGCGGTCGGCGTGAACGTCTACCGCGGCCGGCTCGCGGTCGAGACGCTGCTGCAGACCGGCTACGACACGAGCCCGAACGGTGACGGCGTCGGCATCGCCTCGAGCGGCGGCTTCGCGCAGATGCGGTATCAGCTTCCGCGGGGAACGTTCGCGATCGTGCGCTATGACGGCGTCAACGACACGAGCGGCGAGGGCTTCGCGCGCTCGCTCACGATCGGCGCGACGCGGCTCGTCTCGCGCGGCGTGCGCGTCGGGCTCGAAGACGTGATTCAGCACGGCGCCCGCACCACGCACACGCTCAACGCGAGCGTCGGCTTCGGCATGTCGAACACGCGGATCGGCTCGGGAGCGTACTAGCGCGGCCGTCTGGCGGGGCTCAGAGAATTTTCACAGAAACCCGATACCTTCGCCAATCGAACGCAGCCTTGCATTTCCAGGTTTCCGGAGGGTATCGCATGATCACGACCCGTCTTCTCGCGGCCGCGGCAGGCGCCGCTCTTCTCTCGCTCGGCTTTCCGGCGCTCGCCGCCGAGCCTGCACACCATGTCTACGCGCTGGGGACGCAGAGCAACTCCGGCGAGACGGGGACCGTCACGCTCACCGCGGTGAGCGCCGACAAGACCCGCGTCGACGTCGCCATCGCGAACGCCCCCGCCGGTCCGCAGCCCGCGCACATCCACGCCGGGACCTGCACGAAGCTCGACCCGAAGCCGAAGTACCCGCTGACGAGCGTCGTCGACGGGACCTCGACGACGACGGTCGACGTGCCGATGGCCGACCTCATCAAGGGCGGACTCGCGGTGAACGTCCACAAGTCGACGAGCGACCTGCCGACCTACGTCGCGTGCGGTGACCTGGGCGGGAAGTAACCGCCGCTAGCCCTTCTTCAGGCCCGCCAGCACGACGCGGTCCGCAACCACGCGCACGTCGAACGCGGGTTGCGGATACGCGCTCGGGCCGTGCACGATCCCGCCGTCGCGCACGCAGAACTGCGAGCCGTGCCACGGGCACGTCACCACGCCGTCCTTCAGCGTCCCTTTGTTGAGCGGACCGCCTTGGTGCGCGCAGGTCGCCGCGATCGCGTGAACGTCGCCGCCTTCGCGGACGAGCAGCACCGGATAGCCCTTGGCGACGACGCGCTTCATCCCGCCGTCGGGGATCTCGTCGAGCGCGGCGACGTCGACCTCGCCTTCGGGCGGCTCGGCGCCGTGCGCGTGGTTCACGCCGATCTGGAGATCGAGCGAGATCGCGCCGCCGTACAGCGCGCTCAGCGCGACCACCGCGTAGCCGACGGACGACAACGCGACGCCGAGCCGGGGCCTGCCGTCCCGGGTGAAGTACGATGCGGCGTAGAGGACCGTCGCGGTGCCGTTGAGCGCGGCATGGACGACACCGAGGCGGCGCGGCTTGCCGTACGTGTCGAGCCAGTCGGTGAGCCCGCTCAGCGCGGCGCCGACCGCACCCGCCAACCCGACGCCGACGGCGATCTTCGCGCCGCGCCGTTCACCGAGCAGGTCCAGGACGAGCGCGGCGGTCCACGCGCCGACCGGGACGTCGGTGATCGCCGGATGGAGCGAATGGCCGAGCCAGGTTCCGTTCAGGACGTCTTTCAGCGCACGGCCCGTCTCGCCGCCGGCCGCGTACGCCTCGTTCACCGGTCCGGCTAGCGCATCGGCGACCGCGTCGAGCCCGGGCGTCCGAAGCGCGGCGTCGACGAGGATCTCGGAGAGCGTCGGCATGCCGACCTCGTACCCGCAAGGGACGTGGGTCGAATACCCGAGGAACCGTATCGCAGCCGCGCGCTAGGTCGAAGCTTCCGGCGAACGCGCGCTCAGCGCATGCACCATCAGTTGCAGCGCCACTCTCTGCAGGTTGCCGTCGCGCTCGTGAGCCGGATCGGCGGCGGCGGCGTTCTGCGCGAGCGTTTGCCGAAAGCGGTCGAAGAGGACCTTGTCCTCTGGGGACTGGATCGCGATGTTCCGCGCGAGCAGCGCGAGGACGGCGTCCTGCGCGAAACCGTGAGCGACGACATTACGCAGCGCGGTCGCTAAGTCCCTCATCTCTTGGCGTCCTTCTGCGTCCAGTGCTTCGCGCAACAGACGCTCGATCGTCGCGGTTACGGTCCGTTCGTGCTTCGCTTTCTTCTCGGCGAGAATCGCGCGGTACGTGTTCGGATCGAGCCGCAACGTCACGTGAATCTTCGCGTCCTTGGTTTCGGCGGCGGTCAAGGTTGTCGGCTCGCTCCAAATCGCGTCGTCGCTATCGCGCGGTTCGTCGTCCCGTTTACTCATGATTGCTCGTCCCCCACGTTGACCGCTCGTGCGCGCCGCTCGTCAGACTCGCCTGACGGAAAAGCGGAGAGTACCCACCAGAAGTCCTCCGCCGGTTCGCAAATGATGGTGAGATAGTCGCTGTCGGTCTTGCCCAAGATACGCCGGCGCAGTTTGCCGTTGTGCCGGTACGGCGCGGAGATGTGGATGCGGCGTCCGATCACGGCATCGATGACGTCTTCTTCGTCGACGTTATGACGATGGTTCTGGTCCTGGAAGTACTCGCTGAACCGAAGATCCGGCAACACCACGCGTGCCACAGTGTAGCACATGCCGAATGGGAAGTCTAGGCGTCCAGTCTCGCCTTCTCGCTTTACTTCCGCAAAGAAGCGCACCAGGAGTCGATCCGCGCTGCGATTGCGTCGCGCACGTCTCGCGTGTGGGTCAGGCGCTCGTCGGCGGTCCCGCGGAAGGCGGAGGGGTCGGGGAACGACCAGTGGAGACGTGCGCCGCGGGTGGGAACGATCGGGCACATCTCGGCGCTCGATTCGTCGCAGACCGTGACGACGTAGTCGTAGGCGCGTGCGCGGATCTCGGGGTCGTCCACGGATTTGGTGCGGTTGCGGCTGATGTCGATGCCGAGCTCGCGCATCGCTTCGACGACGGTCGGGTTGAGCCGGCCGGCCTCGAGCCCGGCACTGTAGGCGCGGAGACGATTGCCGTAGCGCTCGTTGACGAACGCCTCCGCCATCTGGCTGCGCGCGCTGTTGTGGATGCAGACGAAGAGCACCGACGGCAGAGCGTCCGGCATCGCGCTCACGGGGCGACCGCGGGATCGTGCGGCACGACGACGGCGTCCGCGGTCGCGCGCGAGATCGGCGCGAGCCAGGCGAAGAGCGCGGTCGCGGCCGCGGCGCCGGCGAGCTCCGCGATGATGAAGCCGCTCGCGTCCTGCGGGCGGATGCCGGCGAACGTGTCGGTGAGCGAGCGCGCGATCGTGACCGCGGGGTTCGCGAACGAGGTCGACGGCGTGAACCAGTACGCCGCGACGATGTACGCGGCGACGGCGAACGGCGTCGCCGCGGGACGAGATCGCACACAGCCCCAGATCGTCGCGAGCAGCCCGAACGTCGCGACGAACTCGCTCACCAGCATCCCGGAACCGGCGCGCACGTGCCCCGACGCGAAGAAGAGCGGCAGTCCGAACATCCCGTCGGCCAGCGCGGTTCCGCACAACGCGCCGGCGATCTGCGCGATGACGTACGCGGGTACCGCCGCCCACGCGACGCCGCCCTGCCACGCGTCGGCGAGCGTGACGGCCGGATTGAAGTGTGCGCCCGACGACGGCCCGAACGCGAGGATCAGCGCGATCAGCGCGCCGCCGGTCGCGACGGTGTTCGCGAGCAGCGCGAGCCCGACGTTCCCGCCGCACAAGCGCTCCGCCATGATCCCCGACCCGACGACCGCCGCGAGCAGCAGCGCCGTCCCGACGAACTCCGCCGCGAGCGCGCGCGCGTTGATCGCGCTCACCGCGATAGCACCGCCGCCCTTACGGACAACATCCGGCGCCGGCTGCTGCGGCGGCCTCGGTGCGGCAGCACTCCATGTCCGCGTCGTCGCGCGCTTCGCTCTCTTCGTGGACGACGTACGTCTCCCAACGCCGGCCTTCGGGATCGGTCGCCCAGACTTTCGTCTGGTTCGCGTAGCAGCACGTTTCGTCGCGCTCGACGTCGACCGCGTATCCCGCCTGCTCCAGCCGCGCGATCTGCGCGTCGACCGCTTCGACGGTGTCGACGACGATGCCGAAATGCTCGCCGCCGCCCGCGCGCGCGCCGGCCGACAGGTCGAGCGCGAGCTCGAGGCCGGGCTGCTCGGTCACGAACAGCGCGTAGTCGCCGAGCTGCTTCACCGGCCGCGCGCCGAGCAGCGTGGAATAAAACTGCACGCTCGCCGAGAGATCGGCGGTCGCGAGGTTGAGGTGCATCTTCATGCGAGGACTCTCTCCGGGATGAGGGAGCGAACGGCGGCGTCGATGCGCTCGCGCGCGCCGGCAGCGAGGCGGTAGTACACCCACGTCCCGCGCCGCTCGCACGTCACCAGCCGCGCGTCGCGCAGGATCTTCAGATGGTGTGAGACCGTCGGCTGCTCGAGCGGCAGCACGTCGGTGAAATCGCAGACACACACCTCGTCGTCCGCGCGCGCCAGCGTCGCCAGCATCGTGAGGCGGTTCGGATCGGCGAGCGCCTTGAACAGCGCGGCGTCCGCGGTGCGATCGCCCCGGCGAATCCTCGCCGGCGGGCAGCAGCGCTGCATCGACATATTTCGATGCTACTCGATGCATCGGCGTTTGTCAATATAGTGGAACGATCGTTATGGCGCGCTTAACTTCGTCGCGAGATTCGTTAATGCGCCGTTAGCGAACGAACGGTATGCTGCGCGCCGTGTCTATTCTTTTGCGCCAAGCGCGCGTCGCCGTAACGGCGATCGCGCTCGCTTGCATTCCAATCCTGACCGCGACGCCGCTGCGCGCACAGACTGCACCGTCTCTTCCGGCGCCGGCGCAGTCACCGGCTGCCGCCGCAGCGACGCCCACACCGGCGCCGAAGCCGGCGCCGAACCCGTTCAGCTTTCGCGGCTATGTACGCGCCTACGACTTTACTCGCCTCAACGCGATCCGCGGCGTGAGCGCCGTCAACCAGCAGTCGATCGAGCCCGGGATCAGCCTGCACGGCGACTATCGCTTCGGCACCAGCCCGATCTCGGTCGGCGCGTCGTACCTCTACGCTTCGCCGCTGAACGGGTGCACCGACCCGGCGAGCCACGTTCGCCCGCCGTGCGGCGGCTTCAAGGCGCCGACGGCCTCGCTGAACCCCGACGACACGCTGCCGGGCTACGAGCTCAACACGCTCTACGAAGCCTACGTCCAGTACAAGGATCCGCGGCTCTACGTGAAGCTCGGCGACCAAGTGATCAACACGCCGTGGGCGAACGCGTCGGACTCGCGGATCAAGCCCGTCGCGTTCGAGGGCGGCGACCTCGTCTTCACCGCGCCGCACGGCGTCACCGCGGAGATCATGGACATGGTGCGGTTCGAGAGCCGCACGAACTCCGCGTTCGACGACAAGACGCTGCTCACGTCGGTGAACAATTTGGGGAGCAACCCGGGACTCCCGGGATACCGCTACTTCCCCGGCGGTAACGGCGCGTCGAGCGCCGGCTTCCAGTACGCGCGCCTCGGCGTCGCGGGCAAACAGGGCCTCGCGTCGAACCTCCACTACTACCACTTCTCCGACATCGCGAACCTCGCGTGGCTCGACGCCAAGTACACGGTGCAGAACCAGAAGATGAAGCCGTTCGCCGCGTTCCAGGCCGGCCGCGAGACGAGCACCGGTGCCGCGCTCGTCGGGAAGGTCGACAGCTTCATCGTGGGCGGCCAGCTCGGGGCGAGCGTGACGAAGTCGATCACGGTCTCGCTCGGCTATAACTTCATCCCCGAGAAGACCGAGACGGTCGTGACGCCGCCCGGCGCGACGTGCTCCGCGGCCCACGTCGCCGGCGCGCGCGCCGGGTTCAGCCTGCCGTACTTCATCGGCTCGAACGCGCCGTCGTGCATCGTCAACGCGAACGGGACGACGACCTATCTCTACGGCGGGATCGCGACGCCGTACACCGACTCGTACGCGACCGACCCGCTCTTCACGACCAGCATCTCGCAGGGCATGGCGGACCGCCGCGCACCGGGGAACGGCGTCAAGATGGCCCTCGGCTACACCTCGCCGGACAAGCGCTGGATCTTCACCACGAGCCGCGCGTACTACGACTACGGCACGCAGCTGCTCGGCCAGCAGCAGACCTCGGAGTTCGACGCGGACCTGCAGTACTACGCCAACAAGCCGCGCCCGAGCGGCCCGTACAAAGGGTTGCTGCTGCGCTACCGCTACGCCGACCGCGAGATGGCGAACACCGCGCGCTACGGCGGCGCGCCGTACTTCAAGTACAACCGCGCCCAGCTCGAGTACGACTTCTAGCGAACGATGCGGCCCTCGGCAACGAGGGCCGCGACGTAGCCGTCGGCCACGGTGTCGAGCGCGGACACCGGGCCGCGGTGCACGACGGAGCCGGCGCGCAACACCAGCGCGTCCGCGCACACCGCCGCGGCGTCGGCGAGCGACGACGTCGCGAGCACGACTGCGCAGCCCGAGCGTTCCGCCCACGAACGAACCAGCGCCCGCAGCGCGGGACGCCCGTCGGCGTCGGCGTTCGCGAACGGCTCGTCCAGAAACAGCGCCTCCGGCTCGCACGCCAGCGCGCGCGCGAGCGCCAGCCGCTGGCGCTGTCCGGTCGAAAGCGTTCGCGCGTCGGCATGCACCGCTTCGTCCAACCCGACATCGGCGAGCGCGCGACGCGCGCGCGACTCCGCCTCCGTCACGGTGCAGCCGAGGACCGAGCCGGCGACGACGGCGACGTTCCAGAGCGCCGATCCGCGCAGCACCGCCGGCCGCGCGAAGACCGCGGCACACCGCGCGGGACGCTCGACGCGGCCGTTCGCAGGGATCAGACCTTGCAGTGCGAGCAGGAGCGTCGTCTTCCCGGCGCCGTTCGGACCGAGGACCGCCGTCCCCGCCGCGCTCGCGGCGAATGCCGGCACGTTCAGCGTGAACGCGCCGCGTCGCGCGATCAGGTCGGTCGCGGTCACGCCCATCGCCGCTGCAGCGCGAGCGCCGTACCTGCCGCTACGGCGACGATGCCGAGCAGCACCGCGACGTACGCGAACGCCTGTCCGAACTCGCCGCGGCCGACCGCGAGCATCGTCGCCGTGGTCAGCACGCGCGTGTGCGCCTCGATGTTGCCGCCCGTCATCTGCGCAGCCCCGACCTCCGCGATCGCGCGCCCGAACCCCGCCAGCAACGCGGCCGCGAGCCCCGGTGCGACCTCGCGCGCGAGCAGCGCGGCGCGCTGTCCGCGCGGGAGCCCGAGCGCCGCGAGCTGCATCGGCAGCGTCGGATCTCCGCCGCGCAGCGCGAGGACGGCGAGGGTGCCGATCAGCGGCAGCACGACGATCGTCTGCGCGACGACCATCGCGGCGGGCGTGTAGAGCGCGTCGAGCGATCCGAGCGGTCCGCTGCGCCAGAGTGCGAACGCGACCGCGAGGCCGACGGCGACCGGCGGCAGCCCGAGCCCCGCCGCGAACAGCGCGAGCAGCGCGCCGCGCAGGCGCGAGCGGCCGTGGACGATCCAGAGCGCGCCGGGGACGGCGAAGAGCGCGGCGAGCAGCGTCGCGGCGGCGGAGACCGCGACCGAAAGCGCCGCGATCCCGGCCACTACGGCGTCTTGCCTGCGTCGGGGACGAAGAGCGCGCGGCCGAATCGCTCGCGGCCGAACGCCGCGATGATGCGCTGGCCCTCGGCGGAGGTGACGAACGCCGCGAACGCCTCGGCGCCCGCGCGGTTCGAGACGCGGCCGGCGATCGGCTTGACGACGATGACGTGATAGAGATTGCGCAGATCGCTCGCGTCCTCGAGCAGGGGCACGAGCCCGAGCGTCGCGCGCTGCGAAAGGTACGTCCCGTCGTCGCTCAGCGCGTACGCGCGCTTCTGCGAAGCGATGCGCAGCGTGTCGGCCATCCCGCTCCCCGACTTCACGTACCAGGGGCCGTCCGGGGTGACGCCCGCGGCCTTCCACAGCGCGAGCTCTTTGATGTTCGTCCCGGAGTCGTCGCCGCGGGAGACGAACGGCGCGCGCGCCCGCGCGATCGCCGCGAACGCGTCGCGCGCGCCGGCCGCGCCCTTGACGTGCGCAGGATCGTCCGCAGGCCCCACGATGATGAACGCGTTGTGCATGACGGCCGCACGCGAGAGCCCGCGGCCCTTCGCCATGTACGCCTCCTCGGCGGCCGGCGCGTGCACCAGCAGCACGTCCGCATCGCCGCGCTCGCCCATCGCCAGCGCGGCACCCGTGCCGACGGCGATCGTCTTCACCGTGCGGCCCGACGCTCTCTCGAACGCCGGCACCAGCACGTCGAGCAAGCCCGTGTCCTGCGTGCTCGTCGTCGTCGCCAGGATGACGGACGGTTCGGCCGTCGCCGGGAACGGCGTGAGCGCGAGCGCGGCGGCGGCAGCGGCGATGAAGGCGCGGCGGATCATCCGGGGCGGCTTGGCTTCGCGCGCCGCCGAGTCCCGCGGGTCAGCCGAAGCGGCCGGTGATGTAGTCCTCGGTGCGCTTCTCTTTGGGGTGGGTGAAGATCTGGTTCGTCGGGCCGACCTCGACGATCTCGCCGAGATGGAAGAACGCGGTGAAGTCGGAGATGCGCGCGGCTTGCTGCATCGAGTGCGTGACGATCACGACGGTGTACGCGTCGGTGAGCTGGCCGATCAGGTCCTCGATCTTCGAGGTCGCGATCGGGTCGAGCGCCGACGCCGGCTCGTCCATCAGGATCACTTCCGGATTCAGCGCGACCGCGCGCGCGATGCAGAGCCGCTGCTGCTGACCGCCGGAGAGATCCAGCGCGGACCGGTGCATGCGGTCCTTGACCTCGTCCCAGAGCGCGGCTTGCTTGAGCGCGTGCTCGGCGATCCCGTCCAGCGCCGAGCGGCTGTGCTCGCCGTGGATGCGCGGGCCGTAGACGACGTTCTCGTAGATCGTCTTCGGGAACGGGTTCGGGCGCTGGAACACCATCCCGATGCGGTGGCGGATCACGACCGGGTCGGCGTCCGGGCCGTAGATATCCTCGTCGTCGAGCATCACGCAGCCCTCGACCCGCGCGCCGGGCGTGAGATCGTGCATGCGGTTGAGCGCGCGCAGGAAGGTCGACTTCCCGCACCCCGACGGACCGATCAGCGCGGTGACGTGCTGCGCCTTCATCGTCAGCGAGGCGTGCTTGATCGCCTGGAACGAGCCGTAGAAGACGTCCATGTCCTTCGCGACGATCTTGTCGGCGGCTGCGGCGAGCGTGTCGGTCGGCGAGGCGTCGATCACGAAGATCTCCCGGTGAAGTGCTTGGTCAGCGCGCGCCCGACGATCCGGGCGCTGACGTTGAAGAGCAGGACCATGATCAGCAAGACCAGAGCCGAGCCGTTTCCGATGCGGTCGACGTCCGGGACGATCGACTCCGAGTGCGTGTACCAGAGGTGCACCGCGAGCGTCTCCGCGGTGTGGAACGGGTTGATGTCGTACGGGTGGTTCCCCGTCACGCTCAGCCCGGCGGTGAAGATCAGCGCCGCGGTCTCGCCGTAGATGCGGCCCGCGATCAGCACGATCCCGGTCGTCAGGCGTCCGATCGCGCTCGGCAGCACGACGCGCGTGATCGTCTGCCACTTCGTCCCGCCGAGCCCCATCGAGGCCTCGCGCAGCGAGTCGGGGACGCTCAGCAGCGCCTCCTGCGTGACGCGCAGCAGCGCCGGCAGGTTCAGCACCGTCAGCGTGAGCGCGCCGCCGAGCGCGGTGTACCCCCAGTGGAACGTGTAGACGAAGACGAGCAGACCGAACAGCCCCATGACGACCGAAGGGACCGTCGCGAGGGACTCGGCGCTGAACTGCACGATGTTCCGGAAGAGCCCCGGCTTCGCGTACTCCTGCAAGAACACGCCGGCCGCCACCGCGATCGGCGTGGTGAAGAGCAGCGTCAGGATCAGGATGTAGAACGAGTTGTAGATCTCCGGGCCGATCCCGCCCCCGGCCGTCGTCTCCTTCGGCACGCCGAAGATGAACGAGAGCGAGAGCGCGTGCCAGCCGAGGTACACCATGTAGATGATGAAGGCGGCCAGCATCACGACGATGCTCGACGCCATCACCCACAGCACGGCCGTCGCCACCGCGTCGGCGATCTTTCGGGCGCGCACGCTCTCGGTCGCGGAGACGCTGCGGCGCGGCGGTACGGCGGTCGTCATGGCCATCGGCTACGCCCGTTTCCGCAGCGCGAAGCGCACGAACACGATCAGGACCATCGCGATGAGCAGCAAGAGGAACGCCATCGAGAACAGCGAGTGCTCGAGCAGTGAGCCCGCGGTCGCGCCCGGCATGTCGGTGACGATCTCGGTCGTCAGCGCCGCCGTCGGCGTGAAGAGGTCTTTCGGAAACTGCGTCGAGTTTCCGATCACCATCTGGATCGCGAGCGTCTCGCCGACCGCGCGCGCGATCCCGAGGATCAGCGCGACGGCGACGCCGCTCGAGGCGCTCGGGAGCATGACGCGCGTGATCGTCTGCCAGCGGGTCGCGCCGAGCGCGAGCGAGCCTTCCTTGAGGACGGTCGGGACGGACTTGAACGCGTCCTCGCTCAGCGTGATCACGGTCGGCAGGATCATGATGGAAAGCACGATCCCGCCGGCGAGCAATCCGAAACCGCTCGGCGAGCTCGTGTGCGTCCGGATGATCGGGACGAGCAGCGTGAGGCCGAGCCAGCCGTAGACGACCGACGGGATCCCGACCATCACCTCGATCGCCGGCTTGAGGATCTGCGTCATCCGGTACGGCGCGATCTCGGCCAGAAAGACGCCGACCGCGACGCCGAACGGCCCGCCGACCGCGATCGCGAACAGCGTCACCGCGAGCGTTCCGACGATGAAGACCGCGGCTCCCGGATGGTTCGCATCCGGCGTGAACTCCGGCGAGAACAGGAACGACCAGACCGGGAAATGGTCGACGTAGAAGGTCTTGGTCCCCTCGAACGCCAGGTACAGCAACAGCGCCATCATCGCGAAGATGACGAAACCGGCCGCGGCGCGTAACCCGAGGACCGCAATCAACTCGGTACGCCGTGCGCGCCGAGCTTGGAGTGCGATCATCTCACGCCCGCTCGAGCGGACTTGCGGTTCACCGAGAATCCTCCGGACCGAGACGACAAGGACGCCGGCGGTTCACGCCGCCCACCGGCGCCCATGGTTCCAAGCGAACCGTAAGAGAAGGTTAACCCGAGATTAAGAGTCCTTAATCTCGGGTCGACCGGCCTCAGCGGTCGGTCTCGTGGACCTTCATGTCGCCGATCGGGATGAACCCGTCGCGCTTGATCAGATCGCGGTTCGTCGAGACGTACGCGATGAAGCGCGAGATCTCGCCGGTCGGCGGCCCTTGGGTGAACATGTGCTCGTACGACCACACGGGGTACTTGCCCGTGATGATGTTGTCGTCCGTCGGAGCGACGCCTTCGATCGAAACCTCGGTCACGCCGCCGCCGCGCGTCCCGCTGAACGCTGCGTAGGAGATCGCGCCCGGCGTCTGTTTCACGATGCTGACCACCGTCCCGGTCGCGTCCTCGGTGAGGCCGCTCTCGTTGACCGTCTGCGTGCCCATCAGCGTCTTCGTGAAGACGGCGCGCGTCCCGGAGTTGCGCGGCCGGTTGACGATCACGATCTTCTGATCGTTTCCGCCGACCTCTTTCCAGTTCGTCGCCTTCCCCGTGAAGATGTCCTGGATCTGCTTCTTGGTGAGGTTCTTCACCGTGACGCTGGGATTGACGATGACCGCGAAGCCGATGACCGCGACGCGGTTGTCGTGCAGTTCGGGGTGCTGCGGGGCGAGGATGTCGGAGTCGCCGATGTCGACCGCCTTCGAGGCGACCTGGTTGATCCCGGTCCCCGAACCGCCGCCCGTGACGCTGATCTTCACGTCCGGATGGGCTTTCTGATAGTCGCCGGCCGCGTCTTTCGCCAGCGGGAGCAGCGCGGTCGACCCCGAGATGGTGATGGTGGTGTCGGCGAACGCCGGCACCGATGCGGCGACGGCCGAAAAGCCGAGGAGCAGAGCCGCGAGAGCAGCGCTTCTCTTCACAAAAAGTCCTCCGAGTACATGGGAAAGTGAGTAGCCGAAGTGGCAACGCCGGCCTCGCCGGGATCGTCGCAAGCGCACCGTAAGGGAGCTTTAAATCAAGCTTAAATCGTCTTAATGTTCGGTCTGCGCCGGAGTGTCCGTCGCGGGGATGCGGACGGTGAACGTCGCGCCCTGGCCGTAGGTCGAGTCGGCCACGAGCGAGCCTCGGTGCGCCTCAACGATGTGCTTTGCGATCGCGAGTCCGAGGCCGGTCCCGGTGTGCTCGCGCGCGCGCGAGCGGTCGACGACGTAGAAGCGCTCGAAGACGCGCGGAAGATCGGCGTACGGAATCCCGATCCCGGTGTCCCGGACCTGCAGCAGCGCGTCGCGGCCCTCGCGCCGCACGATGACCGTGACGGTGCCGCCCGGCGGCGTGTGGCGCAGCGCGTTGTCGACCAGGTTCACCGCGACTTGCACGAGGCGGCCGCGGTCGGCCTCGACCTCGACCGCGCCCGCCGCCTCGACGTCGAGCGCCACGCCGAGCGTGTGCGCGCGCTGCGCGAACGTCGTCGCGGTCGACGACGCGAGCTCGCCGAGGTCGAACGCCTCGCGGCGGAGCGGGACGATCCCGGACTCCGAACGCGCGAGCTCGAGCAGGTCCTCGACGAGCCGGATCATCCGCTCGACCTCGTTCTGCACCTGCGGGAGGAAGATCGTGCGCGCCTCGGGGTCGTCCTCGGAGACGAGCATCGTCTCGAGCATCAGCTTCATCGCGGAGAGCGGGGTGCGCAGCTCGTGCGAGACGTTCCCGATGAAGTCGCTGCGCATCTTCTCCGCGGCGAGCAGCGCGGTGCGGTCGGCGGCGATCGCCATCGCGCCGCCTTCGTACGGCTGCGCGGTGACGCCGAAGAACCGCTCGCGCGCGCCGCTCCCGAACGGGACGTTCCCGGTCCGCGTCTCGCCGGCGAGCGCGCTCTGCACCATGCGCTCGAGCTCGACCGACGGCACGACCTCGATCAGCGCGCGGCCGACCGCGCGGCCGCGCTCCACGCCGAACAGCGCACCGGCCGCGGCGTTGAACACGAGCACGCGGCCCCGCGCGTCGACGGTGAACGCGGCGAACGGCAGCGCGTCGACGAGGCGCGCGGCGCGCTCGCCGTCGCCGTCCGCGGGCTGCGGGACGTCTCGCGAGATCGCCGTCCCTTTGGTTCGCGAAGGGCGCAGCGCAGCGAACGTTGCGACCATCCCGGCCAGCGCACCCAACGCGGCTGCGAGCAGATCAGTCGTGTTCGTTACTCACGGAACATGTAGCCGCGGCTGCGGACGGTGATGATGTGGCGCGGGTTGTTCGCGTCGACCTCGATCTTCTCGCGCAGCCAGCGCACGTGCACGCTGATCGTCTGGTGCTCGCCCTCGAAGTCGTATCCCCAGACCTTCTCGAGCAACAGCTGGCGGGTGACGATGCGGCCGCGGTTCTGCATCAGCGTGTGCAGCAGCTTGAACTCTTTCGGCGCGAGCGCGACCTCGCGGCCGCGGACGACCAGCCGCTGGCGCGCCGGATCGATCGTGATCCCGCCGGCGGTGATCGACTCGTCGCGGTCCTCGGCGTCGACCTCGACCCGGCGCAGGCGCGCCTTGATCCGCGCCATGATCTCGCCGAGCGAGAACGGCTTGGTGACGTAGTCGTCGGCGCCGAGCTCGAGCGCGAGGACCTTGTCGAACTCCTGGTCCTTCGCGGTCAGCATGATGATCGGGACGCTGGAGCTCTTGCGGATCTCCTTGCAGGCCTCGATCCCGTCGAGCAGCGGGAGCATGATGTCGAGCACGACCAGATCGGGGTGGTCGGTCTGCGCGAGCGTCACCGCGGTGCGGCCGTCGCCGGCGGTCGTCACGGCGTAGCCGTTCTTCTCCAGGTTGTAGCGCAGCGAATGGACGATCGCCGCCTCGTCGTCGACGAGCAGGATCTTCTTCTTCGTCGCGATCGCGGTCGTCACGCGCGCACCGCCTCGGTGGCACCCAACGAGACGCGAAGCCCGAAGGCTCGCTCGAACAGGTCGGCTTTCTCCATCGCCGCGTCGAGTTCGCTCGACGCATCACCGTCGGCCTGCGCCTGGAGCACGACGACCCCGTCCTCGGGGACCGCTGCGACGTCGGTCACCACGCCGAGGTGCCGGATGTCGAGGCCGTCGGCGATCCGGAGCAGCGCGGCCAGGACCTCGACCCGGCGGCGGTCGCCGGGGCCGAGCGCGGCGTACTCCGCGTGCGACGCCTTCGGCATCGCCTTGCGGTAGTAGCGGGCGATCGAGGCGACGAGCTCGCGCTCGTCGGCGCGCCAGCCCTCCAGCGGCGTGTTGCGGATCAGGTAGGCCGCGTGCTTGTGGTGGCCGCTGTCCGAGACGAAGCGGCCGATCCCGTGCAGCATCGCGGCCGCCCACAGCAGGTCGCGGTCCGAGGGCGCGAGGTTGTGCAGCGGGGCGAGCCGCTCGAAGAGCAGGAGCGCGAGCCGGCCGACGTGGCGCTGGTGGCCGCCGAGGTGCTCGTACTTGCGCGCGAGCGTTTCGACCGCCTCGACGCGCTTCGCGCGCTCGTCGCCGAGCCGCTGCGCGAGCGCGCGGTCGCGCTGCGCGAGGTCGACGACGACGCCGTCGCGCAGCGCGCGCTCGCAGACGACGATCTCGTCGCGGCCGAGCAGCGCGAGGGCGTTGATCAGCACGGCGTTCCCGGCGACGATGATGTCGGCGCGGCGCGGGTTCATCCCCGGCATGCGGCGGCGCTCGGCCTCGCTCATCAGCAGCATCCGGCGCTGCAGCGTCTCGAGCCGCGAGCGCGAGAGCGTGTAGCCGTGGACACGTTTCACCGCAAGGCCGCGGTCGGCGGCGTCGACGGCGGCGAGGCCCATGATCGTCCCGGACGTCCCGAGCGCGAGGTCGAGCCGGTAGCGCCGCACGCGCTCGGTCACCGGGCCGAGCAGCTCGATGCAGTGCGCGTCGAGCCGCCGCGCGGCGCGGAGCTGGTCCGGCGCGCCGCGCAGGTACGCGTCGTAGAGCCGCAGGCTGCCGAGCTTCACCGAGTCGATGAGATACGCGCGCTCGCCGTCCGCGACGATCAGCTCCGTCGAACCGCCGCCGATGTCGATGATGCACGCGACGCGGTCGTAGAGCGGGTAGCCGTTGGCGACGCCGAGGTGGATCAGCCGCGCCTCTTCGTTGCCGTCGAGGATCTCCAGCCGCAGCCCCGTGCGCTCTTCGACCAGCGCGCGGAACTCGCCGCCGTTCTCGGTCTCGCGCACCGCGGAGGTCGCGACCGCGCGGACGTCGCGCGCGCCGCGCGCGTGCGCGGCCTCGTTGAAGCGCGCGATCGCCTCGACGCCGCGCTCCATCGCCTTGCGCGAGAGCCGGCCGCTCGCGAGCGCGTCGTCGCTCCCGAGGCGCACCATCTCGCGCGCCTTGTAGACCACGCGCGAGGTGTCGAACGCGGAGTCCAGCTCGACGACGATCAGGTGGATCGAGTTCGTCCCGACGTCGATCGCGCCGAACAGCATGGCTACGTCTGCTTGCGCACGCGCACGCCGGCGGCGCGCTCGTAGAACTGCGCGACCGTCGAGTAGTCGTCGCGGCCGCGGCCTTCGGCCGAGGCGGCGGTGTACATCTGGTACGCGAGCGCGCTCGATGGCATCGGGACGGCCATCGCGCGGGCCGAGTCCAGCGCGGCGGCGAGATCTTTCCGCAGCAGGTCCAGCATGAAGCCCGGTGCGTGCGAGCCCGCGAGCCAGCTCTGCGGGAGCCAGTTCTGCAGCAGGTAGTTCGCACCGGTCGCGGTGGCGATCACGGCGAGCGTCGCGTCGATGTCGGCGCCGGCTTTCGCGGCGAACGTGAGCGCTTCGGCGTTCGCGATCATCGTGTTCGAGATGATGATCTGGTTGACGAGCTTCACCACCTCGCCCATCCCGACGCCGCCGACGTGGTTCGGCGTCCCCATCGCTTCCAGAACGGGCTTCGCCGCGGCGAAGTCGTCGTCCGAGGCGCCGACCATGATCGTGAGCGTCCCGGTCTTGGCGCGCGCCGGGCCGCCGGAGACCGGCGCGTCGGCGAAGCGGAACCCGCCCGCGCGCAGCCCCTCGTCGAACGAGCGCGTCGCGACCGGCGAGATCGTCGACATGTCGACGAAGATCGTCCCCGGCCGTGCGCCGTGCGCGGCGCCGTGCTCGCCGAAGAGCGCCTCTTCCACCTGCGGCGCGTCGGGGACGCACGTCACCACGACCTCGCTCGCGCGGGCGACGCCCGCCGGATCGCCGCCGTCGCGTGCGCCCTGCGCGACCAGCCGTTCGAGCGGCTCGCGGTTGCGGTGCGCGCAGACCGTCACCCCGAATCCCGCGCGGAGCAGCGCTGCCGCCATCGGCTCGCCCATCGCGCCGATCCCGATGACCCCGATCTGTGTTGCCATACGAGCCGCTCGCGTACGGCGCGCGGGAAGCACCGGCCTGCGCCCGAACTTCGCCGCCGATGGAGGCGTCCGTCCCGGAGCTGCGGCTCCCGCCGCTGCGCGCGTTCCTCCGGCTCTCGCGGCCGCTGTTCCTGTACGGCGGGTTCGCGGGCGTCGCGCTCGGCGCGGCGGTCGCCCGCCGCAGCGGTCATCCGCTCGACGCGTGGACGTACGCCTGGGTGCAGCTGCTGGTCAGCTCGTTCCATCTCATGGTGCACTACGCGAACGACTACTTCGACCGCGAGAGCGACGCGACGGCGGTGCCGACGCGCTGGTCCGGCGGAAGCCGCGTGCTGGTCGACGGCCATCTGCACCCGCGCGTCGCGCTTTACGCTTCGCTGGCGTGCGCAGCGATCGGCTTCGCCGCGTGCGTGCGTTTCGTGGTGGCCGGAAACCCGCTGGTCGCCGCGATCGGGGTCGGGATCTTCGTATTCGCGTGGGCGTATTCGGCGCCGCCGGCTCGCTTCGCCGCGCGCGGTCTCGGCGAGCTCGACACGGCGCTCGTCGTCGCGGTCCTCTTCCCGTTCGCGGCGTACGCGGCGTTCACCCGAACGCTCGACGGCTCCGCGCTCACCACGATCATCCCGCCGGCGTTCGCGATGATCGCGATGATGCTCGGCGTCGAGCTCCCCGACGCCGATTGCGACGAGGAAGCGGGGAAACGGAATCTCGTCGTCCGCTGGGGCTGCGCGCAGGCCTGGCGGCTGATCACGGTCGCCGCGGCGCTCTCCGCGGTATTCGCCGTCGTGCTCGCGGTGCGTATCGGCGCGGGGCTTGCGACGGTCGGGCTCGTGCCGGCGGTCATCGCGGCGGCGCGGCTCGTGCGGCTCACGACCGGCGACCCGCGTCCCGGTTCGATCGCG
>DATAQE010000166.1:0-30184 GCA_036264835.1 Candidatus Elarobacter sp. | reverse complement strand
CTGGAGGGGCGTGAGCGCCGGAGAACGCAGCGACCGGAGCGCAGGATGCGCGGAGGGAGCGTGCCAGCGAGAAGCAGTGCGCGTCACCCACCCCGCCCCAACAGCGCTTCAAACGCGACGAAACCGCCCAGATTTCTCTGTTCGGTTTCGGTCAGCACGAGAATCCGATCTGCGAGCGTCCTCGCCGCCTTTCGGCGGCCATTACGTCGTCGAACTTCGAGTCAGTGCATCTCTCTTGAACGCTCCCGGCTTGCACCGTTCGCGTTCCGATCTATCCGCACCAGCGAGCTTCTCGCCGCTCGCCCGTCGTCGTTGCCGTCGACGTGCCCACATCATAAACGCACCCCGCGCACACCGCAATAGGCGAAAGCCGAGAAACCCCGCTTGTCCACAAGAAACTTCAGTTCTCCACGGTGTTCCGCAGCATTCCCCGCTATCCACAGAAGCGACGAAGCCGCTCAGGTCTCCCTGCGCGGCCTCGATAGCACGAGAATCGATCTGCGCGTGTCCTCGCCGATTCATCGTCGGCCAAGACAGCGTCGAACTCGCCTCGGTGACCTCGTCGCCTCGGCACCGGTGAGCTTCTCGCATGCTCACGCGCCTTCGTCGCCTCCGGCGTGGACGGATCATAATGCTGCCGAGCGCGCGGCGCAAGGGGTGCGCGCGTATCCGCGAGCTGTTCTCCGTGTCAGCCGCCGAGGTACGCCGCGACGACGTCGCGATGGGTGGCGAGCTCGGCGCCGGTCCCGGTGAGGACGATGCGGCCGCGCTCCATGACGTAGGCGCGGTCGGCGAGCGCCAGGGCGCGGCGCGCGTTCTGCTCGACGAGCAGGATCGAGGTCCCGCGGGCGCGCTCGTCGGCGACGATCGCGAAGATCTCGTCGACCAGCTTCGGGGCGAGCCCCATCGAGGGTTCGTCGAGGAGCAGCGCCTTCGGCCCGATCGCCAGGGCGCGGGCGATCGCGAGCATCTGCTGCTCGCCGCCCGAGAGCGAGCCCGCCGGAACGTTCCGGCGCGCGCGCAAGATCGGGAAACGGCCGAAGAGCCCCTCGATCCGCGCGTAGCCTTCGGAGCCGCGCGCGCTCGCGGCGACCTGGAGGTTCTCCTCGACGCTCATCCCCGGCAGCATCCGGCGGCCTTCGGGGACGAGCACGAGACCGCGCTTGACCCGCGCGTGCGAGGAGAGCCGGGTGATCTCGGCGCCGTCGAAGCGCACGTGCCCGCCGCGGACCGGCCGAACGCCGGCGAGCGCCATCAGCAGCGTTGTCTTCCCGGCGCCGTTCGCCCCGACGATCGCGCACAGCGTCCGCTCTTGGAGCGCGATCGAGACGTCGTGCAGCACCTCGATGTTCCCGTAGCCCGCGCGCAGCGCGTCGACCTCGAGCAGCGGCGCGGTGGCGGCGCTCGGCGCGGGAGCGGCGGCGGCGCTCACGCCAGCGCCTCCGCGCCGCTGCCGAGATACGCTTCGACCACGACCGGATCGCGCGCGATCTCGGCCGGCGTGCCGCGCGCGATCACTTCCCCGAAGTTCAGCACGACGACGCTGTCGCAGGCGGCGCGCACGAGCGGCATGTCGTGCTCGATCAGCAACACCGCGATCCCGCTCGCGGCGATCGCGCGGATCGTCTCGACCAGACGCGTCGTCTCCGAGGGGTTCATCCCGGCGGCGGGCTCGTCGAGCATCAAGACTTTCGGCGCGGCGGCGAGCGCGCGCGCGATCTCGAGCCGGCGCTGGTCGCCGTACGGCAGCGCGCCGGCGCGCGCGCTCAGGTCGAGTCCCGGAATCCCCGCGCGCTCGAGCAGCGCCGCGATCTCGTCGTTCGTGAGCCGCGTCTTGCGCGCGTACGCGCCGGCCGCGAGGTTCGCGCGCACGTCGAGCGCGCCGAAGAGCCGGATGTTCTGATACGTGCGCGCGATCCCGGCGCGCGCGATCAGATGCGGCGGCAGCGAGTTGATGCGATTGCCGTCGAGCGAGATCTTCCCGGTCGCGAGCGGCGCGAGCCCGGTCGTCGCGTTGACCAGCGTCGTCTTCCCGGCGCCGTTCGGGCCGATCAGCCCGAGCACGCGCGACGGCTCGACGGTGAGCGAGACGTCTTTCAGCGCGTCGACGCCGCCGTAGCGCACGCCGACGTTTTCCAGCGCGAGCATCTACGCGTGCACGCGCGCCGGATCGCGCGGCGCGCCGCGGCGCCACGCCCACAGCGACGAGAGCCCGCCGGGCGCGAACAGGATCACGGCGAGCAGGATGATGCCGTTCGTCACCTCGCGGTAGTCGGCGAGGAAGCGGATCGCTTCCGGCAAGATCGAGAGCGCGGTCGAGCCGATCACCGCGCCGACCGGGCTGGTGACGCCGCCGACGACGCACCACACCAGGATCTGCTCCATCCGCGCGAACCCGAAGTCGTTCGGCGTGATGAAGAAGGAGGCGTGCGCGTAGAGCGCGCCGCCGAGCCCGGCGATCGCGCCGCCGAGCGCGAGCGAGAGCGTGCGGATCGCGCCGACGTCGATCCCGACGCCGCGCGCCGCGTACTCGTCCTCGCGCACCAGCGCGACGGCGAGCGCGAACTTCGTCCGCGAGAGCGCCCACAGCACGACCGCGACGACGGCGAGCGAGCCGTAGATCACCGGGGTCGTCGCGTCGTTCGGGATCCCGCTGAGCCCCTCGGCGCCGCCGGTGATCGTCATGTTGTTCGCGACCACGCGCACGATCTCGCCGAACCCGATCGTCGCGATCGCCAAGAACACGCCGCGCAGCCGCCGCACCGGGTAGGCGAGCAGCGCCGCCACGACGGTCGAGACGAGGACCGCGGCGACGATCGTGGCGAGCAGCGGCCAGTGGTAGTTCAGCGCGAGGATCGCCGAGACGTACGCCGCGATCCCCATGAACGCGGCCTGCGCGAGCGCGAGCTGACCGGCCTGCAGCGAGACCGAGAGCGAGAGCGCGAGGATCGCGTTGACGCCGATCTGGTCGATCAGCCGCGAGTGCTTCGCGTAGAAGTCGAGCACGGTCTGCACCGCGGCTTCTCGCGCGCTATGCCGCGCGCAGCGCGCGCTTGCCGAACAGACCGGTCGGGCGCAGCACCAGCAGCACGAACATCACGCCGAACAGGATCGCGTCGCGCCACTCCGAGAGCCCGTACGCGATCGCCAGCGTCTCGACCGCGCCCAGGATGAAGCCGCCGATCACCGCGCCGGTGACGCTCCCCATCCCGCCGAGGATGATCACCGCGAGCCCCTTGAGCTCGATCGGCCCGCCCATGTCGAGCGTGACGCTGTTGTAGCGCAGCGCGGTCAGGACGCCGGCCGCGCCGCCGAGCGCCGAGGCGATGAAGAACGTCGCCGCGATCGTCGCCTCGAGGTTCACGCCGAGCAGCGCCGCCGCGACGCGGTCTTCCGCGACCGCGCGGATGCGCCGCCCGAGCGGCGTCGCGCGCAGGACCCAGCTCAGCACGAGCATCAGCACGATCGCCGCGAGGAAGATCGTCAGCTCGACGGTCGTGAACGTCACCGGCCCGGCGTGAATCACCTGCGCCGTATCGAGCCCGCCGACGGTGAAGTGGCGCTCGTCGACGCCGTAGATTCCCCGCAGCACGGCGCCGATGATGATCGCGACGCCGATCGACGAGATCAGCGGGACCAGCGTCCCCGCGTTGCGGGCGCGGAGCGGCGCGAACGCGACCCGGTCGAGCAGAATGCCGATGATCCCGGCCATCACCGCGGCGATCAGGAACGCGAGGACGAGCGGGACGCCCATCCCGGCGAGCGAGAACGCGGCGAACGCGGCGGCCGTGAAGATCGCCGCGTGCGCCAGATTGAGGATGTCGAGCACGCCGAACACCAGCGTGTACCCGACCGCGAAGAGCGCGTAGACGGCGCCGAGAAACAGCCCGTTCAGCAGCTGCTGTGCCAGCATCTACGCGCTCTCTTCCCTCAGTGGAAGTAGGCGAATCCGCCTTTGACGATGGACAGGATCACCGGCGAGGACTTCGCGTCGCGGTTGTTGTCGAAACCGATCGGTCCGAGCACCGTTTGCGTGCCGTGGAAGCTCTTGAGCGCGTTGACCATCTCGTCTTTCGTCGTCGCGCCGCCCTTGACGAGCGCGGCGACGATCTGCGCGGCCGCGTACGACTGGGCCGCGAACTGGTCGGGGCCTTTGCCGTACTTCGCGGTGTAGCGCTTCACGAAGTCGACGTTCGAGGGGTACTTCGCGCCCGAGAACCAGGCCGCGCCGACGACCGTCCCCTGCGCCGCCGGACCCGCGACGCTGTACATGTCGGGCGCGTTCAGGCCGTTCCCGCCGATCATGTGCGTCTTGATCCCGAGCTTGCCGGCCTGCTGGATGATCTTCGTCGCTTCGGGGAAGAGCGCGCCGACCGCGATCACGTCGGGATGCTTCGACTCGATGCGGGTGAGCGCGGGCTGGAAGTCGGTGTCCTTGATGTGGAACGTCTCGGTGTCGACGACGTCGACGCCGGCGCCCTTCAGCTCGCGGGCGAAGATGTCGCCGTCGGTCTTGGTGAACGCGTTGTCGTCACCGTAGATGATCGCCGCCGTCTTGTAGTGCCACTTGTCGTGCGTGCGCTTCACCGTGGTCGGGATCACCTGCGACTCGGCGAGCGAGTCGCGGTAGATCGTCGGCCCGATCGCGGTCACGCCCTCGGCGGTCGTCGAGGTCCCCATCACCGGGAAGTTCGCGTTCTTCGCGATCGGGAACGCCTTGAACGCTTCGCCGGAGAGCGTCGGGCCGAGCACGATCGGCGTCTGCCCGTCGGTGGTGAACTTCTGCATCAGGTTGACGACCTGGGCGCCGTCGGTCGCGGCGTCCTGGACGTCGAAGACGAGGTCCGCGCCGCCCGCGTCGATCTTCCCGGACTTGACGTCCTCGTTGGCGAGCTCGTACGCGTTCTTCTGCGGCGTGCCGTAGACGCCCGCAGCGCCCGTCACGTCGGCGATGACGCCGACGTGGACGTGCTTGCCGGCGGCCGGTCCTTTCGGTGCCGCGCTCGACGGCGCGACCAGCGCCGCGACCGCGACGAGCGCGAGCGCCGAGACCGTGAATCGGTTCATCCTGTACTCCATGGGTCGTGATAGCTGGCTAAGTGCGGACGAAGCGTCCGCATGAACGCCCCGAAGCGGAGGTCGTTCTCCTCACCGCTCGCGAGTTCCGTGTAGACGACGACGATCCAGCGCGAGCCGTCGTGCAGCGTCAGGATCCCGCCGTCGTGCGAGCACTCGTCCGTGTCGCCCGTCTTGTGGGCGAAGGCGTCCCCCGGTTCGAGACCCCGCGACAGCTTGACGTCCCACCACGACGTCGCGAGGATCCGCCGCAGCACCGCCGCTTCCGGGACGCGGTCCTCGGCGATTGCGGCGAACAGCTCCGCCGCCTCGCGTGCAGGAAACGTGTTCCGCCCGCTCGCCTCGGGGTCGTCGATCAGCGGTAGCGAGCCCGAGAGCTTGCGGTGGAAGGCCGTCCCGGTGAACCCGAGCGCCTGGATCGCGGCGGTCGCGCGCTCGCGGCCGAGGACGTCGTAGAGCTGGTTGGTCGCGACGTTGTCGGAGCGCTGCAGCATGTAGGTGACGAGCTCTTCGACCGTCGTCGCGTAGCCCGGGACCATCGGCGAGGGCGCGTCGTTGAGCGTCTCGTTGCGGGCGTCGACCGTGACCGGGGTGTCCCAGCGGAGCCGGCCTTCCCTTATGGCGACCCCGGCGGCCACCGCCAGCGGGACCTTGATCATGGAGGCCGGATAGACCGGGCGGCCGTCGTCGCGCGCCCAGGCCTCGCCCTCGCCGCCAAGGCGGCGGACGTGAATCCGGGCGTCGCCCAGTCCCGTTTGGCCGGCGAGCACCGCTAGGTCGGGTTGGCGCACGCCGTTATCCTGCAAGCATGTACTTGCACGAATCCATCCAAGCTGGTAGAGTGTTCGTGCAAGTACCTACACGCATGAGCAGATTCATGGAAGACAAGCTGAAACACGCGCCCCTTCGTTTGCACGCCGACGCCGAAGACGCCCGTCCGCGGATCACCACCGCGGTCGATGCGCTGCTCGAGACCGAGCAGGAGAGTCCTCGCCTGCGTGTCGTCCTGGGCGGAGCCGCCCTGCCCGACGACACGGTCGCCGCGCTGGTGACCGGCCTGCGCCGCCTCCGCGAGCGCGGCGGCGCCGTCGAGGTTACCCCGGACAGCGTCGCGGTCCGCGACGCGCTCGCCCTCAACGGGCTCGACCGCGTCTTCGCGTTCCCGCTGAACCCCGAGGAGCGGCGCCCGCGCCGTAGCCTGCTGAGCCGGCTCGCCGCCGCCTCGTTCGCGGCGGTCCTGGCGTTCCTCGGCATCCCGGCCTACGCCGCCGCCGACCGCCCGACCGACCCGACGGCGATCCTCGCGAAGGTCGAGGAGCGGAACCCGAGCCTGAACACCTACCAAGGCCGGCTCCACGTCGACCTGCGCATGACCTCGTTCCCGTTTCTGATGCAGCACCTCGACGGGACCACGTACTACAAGCGGCCCTCGAACTACGAGGTCGTCTTCGACCGCGTCCCGCCGCTCGCGAAGGGCTTCGACAAGATGTTCACCGACATCGGCGACCCGTCGAACTGGGAGAAGCGCTTCCACGTCACGTACGAGGGTGAGAAGGACTACAACGGCCGCAAGGACATCGAGCTGAAGCTCGTCCAGCGCGTCCGCGGGATGATCGACCACGAGACGGTGCTGATCGACCCGAACGCGTGGCAGATCGACTCGATCCGCTACGACTACTACAACGGCGGGCACATCACGATGACGCAGACGTTCCGCGAGGTCGGCGGCTACTCGATGGTCGCGGAGCAGAACGCCGAGATCGCGATCCCCTACGCGAAGGCCGTCGCGCGCGGCGTCTACGCCGACTACAAGACCAACGTCGCGATCGACGACACGGTCTTCACGAAGAAGCACAACTGATGCTGATCGCCGGACACCGCTCGCACGCCGGCGTCGAAGAGACGCGCGCGAAGATCCTCACCGCCGCGCGCGAGCTCTTCGAGTGCAACGGCACGCGCGGGACGACCACGCGCGAGGTCGCGGACCGGGCGGGGGTCAACGAGGCGACGCTGTTCCGGCACTTCGGCTCGAAGCGCGCGCTGCTCGACGCGATGCGCGAGCAGGCGTGCGGAGTCGAAGAGTTCCGGTCGATCCTGGCCTCGCTGCCGGGCGAGGACCTGGCAACGGACTTGCGCATCCTTGCTTACGAGATCGTCGACGGGATGGTGGCGCGGCGCGGGATGATGTGCGTCTCGCTCGCCGAGGACGCCGCCGGGACCGCCGAGTCGCCCGAATGGCGCGGCCCCTCACAGATCAAGGCCGAGCTGGCCTCCTATTTCGAGGCCAAGTCGCGC
Organism: Candidatus Elarobacter sp.; assembly: GCA_036264835.1. Lineage (GTDB taxonomy): Bacteria > Vulcanimicrobiota > Vulcanimicrobiia > Vulcanimicrobiales > Vulcanimicrobiaceae > Vulcanimicrobium. The sequence continues at coordinate 22,813 of DATAQE010000166.1, read as the reverse complement.
GAGGGCCTCATCAAAGGCGAGCCGGCGTTCGTGTCCCGCTATTTCTTGGGCATGCTCTTTTCGTACGTGGTCGGGCGCAAGCTCTGGGACAGCACCGTCCCGGACCGTGCCGTGCTCGACCGCCTCGTCGACATCTTCCTCAACGGAGTCACCGCGTAACTTGGAAACCCGAACCGAAGCCCCGCCGCAGCGGACCACCGTCACGGACGGCGGCCGCGGAGACGCGCCGTCGCCGAGCGCGCCCGGCGGCACCACCGTCGAGACGGAGACGACGACGACCAAGCGCCGCCGTCCGCCGGTGTGGGCGCTCGTGGTCGGCGCGATCGTCGTGATCGCGCTGCTCTTCTGGGGCATCCCGTATCTCCGGTACGCGTCGTCGCACCAGACGACCGACGACGCGCGCGTCGACGCCGACGCCGTGACCGTCTCGAGCAAGATCGCGGAGCGCGTCGGCCAGGTGCTCGTGAACACCGACCAGCCCGTGAAGAAGGGCCAGATCCTGATCCGGCTCGACGACAAGGACGAGCGGACCGCGCTCGAACAGGCGCAGGGCGCGCTGCAGGCGCAGCGCGCGAACGCGCGCGCCGCGCAGGAGAACGTCTCGCTCACCGCCGCGCAGGTCGCGGCGCAGTCGACGCAGGGCAGCGGCGGCGTCGCCGCGGCGCAGAGCTCGATCGCGAGCGCGGCCGCGCAGGCGCAGTCCGCGCAGCAGCAGGCCGACGCGGCGCGCACCGCGATCGCGCAGGCGCAGGACCAAGTTCGCGTCGCGCAGGCGCAGGTGCCGGCCGCGCGCGCGGCGCTGCAGCGCGCGAACGCCGATCTCGCGCGGTACAGCGCGCTCGTGCGCACGGGCGACATCGCCTCGCAGCAGCTCGACGCGCAGCGCGCGGCGCAGGCGCAGGCCGCTTCGCAGTATCAAGCCGCGATCGAGAACGTCTCGGCGGCGCAGAGCGCGGTCGCGCAGGCGCAGTCGCGGTACACCTCCGCGATCGCCGCGGCGAACGCCGCGAGCGCGGGCGTCGGTGCGCAGCAAGGACAGCTGCAGACGGCGCAAGGGCGCTTGACCGAGAGCGACAACCCGTACCGCGTCTCGGCGACGAAGGCGCAGGCGGACGCGGCGTACGCGCAGACCGGCTCGCTGCAAGCGCAGGTCGCGGCGGCGCAGAACCGGCTCGGCTACACGGTGATCCGTTCGCCGATCGACGGCTACGTCGGGATGAAGAACGTCGAAGTGGGCGCGGCGGTGACGCCGGGGCAGTCGCTGATGACGCTGATCCCGGCGAGCGGGACGTACATCACGGCGAACTACAAGGAGACGCAGCTCGGCAACGTGCGCGTCGGGCAGCCGGTCGACATCAGCGTCGATGCGTACAAGGGCGTTCCGTTTCACGGGCACGTCACGGCGATCGCGCCGGCCTCGCAGAACACGTTCAGCCTGGTGCCGGCGCAGAACGCGACCGGGAACTTCGTGAAGGTCACGCAGCGCTTGCCGGTTCGCATCGTGGTCGACGACCCGCCGCGCGACAAGCCGTTGCGCGTCGGGATGTCGGTCGAGACGGCGATCCAGGTCAAGTAGGCGCCGCGATGTCCCGACCGAGTTCGACCGCTCTCGCGCTGAGCGCGAGCATCTTCGTCACGTCGTTCGCGACGAGCGCCCCGGCGCTCGCGCAGACGACGTCTCCGGCACCCGCGGCCATCGCGCAGACGACGCCGATGCCGACACCCTCGGCAGCCCCGGCCACGATGGCGCCGGTGCAGCCCGCTCCGTCCGCAGCGCCCGCGACTGCGGGGCCGGTCTCGCCGGTCGCGACCGTCGCGCCGCTGGGCCAGCCCTCCGGCGCGCCCAGCGGGCAGCAGACGCCCCAGGCGCAGCGGACGCCGACGGTCCCCGGTACGCAATCGACCCCGGGCGCGACTGCGCCGGGCACGACGACCCCGGGATCGACGACGCCCGGATCGGCGAATCGAGCCGGAACGACGCCCGGACAGCCGGGAACCACGACAGGGCAGCCCGGAACGACGACGGGGCAGCCCGGTGCGTCCGGACAGCCCGCGAGCGGCGGGACCGGCGGTGTGCCCGCGACCGGCGGTGCGCCGGCGCCCGGGTCGAACATTCGCGGTGTGGCGAATCCGCCGCCGCCGCGGCCTGCGGTGTTGCCGGCGGTGCCGTCGCTCCCGCCGTTCAGCGCGCCGATCAACGCGATTCCGAATCCGGATCTCGTCGGCGTGCAGCAGCAGCCGTTTGTGGGGCTCGCGCTGCAGGACGCGGTCGCGATGGCGCTGCAGCGCAACACGCAGCTCGCGGTCGCGCAGTCGAACCGCCGCATCGCGAACTACCAGATCATCGCTGCGAAGGGCGCGTACGACGTGAACTTCCAGCTCGTGCCGAGCTACTCGCACTCGGTCGCGCCGGTCGTGAGCGCGTTCAACACGAACGCGCAGGGCGGCCCGGTCACGACCGACACGGCAAACGCGACCGCGGGGTTTCGCGGGTTGACGCGCCAGGGCGGGACGTACAGTGCGAACCTCGTCGCGACGCGCGTGAGCTCGGACAGCGCGTTCAACAGCTACAACCCGTTCTACGAGACGGCGCTCCAGCTGGCGGTGACGCAGCCGCTGCTTCGCAGCCGCGCCATCGACCAGCCGCGCCTGCAGATCCAGCTCGCCGAGATCAACTCGGCTGTCTCGAGCAGCAACGCGCTGGTGCAGGCGTCGAACACGCTCGTCCAGGTCCAGAACGCGTACTTCGACCTGGTCTCGGCGTGGCAGAACGTCGCGATTCAAGAAGAAGGTCTGCGCAACGCGCAGGCGCAGGCGCAGTCGAACGCGCGGCTCGCCGCGCGCGGTGCCGTCGCGCCGACCGACATCGTCGAAGCGAACACGCAGGTCGACGTCTTCCAGGACAACGTCTACGCGGCGATCCAGAACGTGCAGCGCGTGCAGACCACGCTCAAGCAGCTGCTGCTCGCGAACCCGTCGGACCCGGTGTGGTTCGCGAACCTCGTGCCGACGACGCCGGTCGCGCAGATCCCGCAAGAGCCTTCGCTCGACGCGCTGGTGACCTCCGCGATCCAGAACCGGCCGGAGGTCGCGCAGGTCCGTGCGCAGCGCGCGCAGTCCGACGTGAACCTCGCGTTCGCGCGCGATCAGCTCAAGCCGCAGCTCGATCTCGGCCTCGGCTACACCTCGAACGGCTTCGCCGGCAACCCGCTCAACCCGGCGGCGAACCCGCTCTTCGGGCTGCTCGGCGCGATCGCGCCGCCCGGCGCGCTGGCGAGCTTCCCGACGCCGCCCACGTACCAGAACGGCCGGTTCGGTCAGTCGTTCCAGAACCTGCTCGACAACCGCTACCCGACGTACACGGCGCAGGTCGCGTTCTCGTTCCCGATCGGCGAACACACCGGGAAAGCCGACCTCGCGATCGCGCAGGAGCAGCAGCGGCAAGTGCAGATCAACGAGACCGCGCTGGTGCAGCGCTTCCGCAGCGAAGCGGTGAACGCGATCCAAGGGCTGCGCGAGGCGCAGTACCGCGTGATCGCGGCGCGCTCGGCGCGCGAGGCGGCGCAGCGCGTCCTGCTCGGCGAGCAGCGGCGCTTCCAAGCCGGGACGTCGACGACGTTCCTCGTGCTACAGCGCCAGCTCGAAGTCGCGAACCAGGAAGGCCGCGAGCTGCAAGCGCAGACCGATCTCGACAAAGCGATCGTCGAGCTGAACCGCGTCAGCGGCGGGATCTTCTCACAGTCGAACGTCGACGTCACCGGTCTCGGCCTGCCGACGCTGACCGGTGCGGGAGCGAACAGCATCCTGCCGCCGATCACGCCCACCACCGCGCCGCCGGTCACCCGCAACCCGCAGTAGCGAAGCGGCGCGTCTCCGCGCCGCGTCGTTACGTCAGGCGCCGTGGAGCGCGGCCAGCACGTTCTCGGGCGTCAGCGGCGCGCGGCGGACGCGCGCGCCGGTCGCATCGTAGATCGCGTTCGCGATTGCGGCCGCGGTCGGACGCGACGACGGTTCGCCGGCTCCGTACGAGGGGACGTCCGCGCCGTGCTCGATCAGCACGACCTCCACGGAATCCGGGACGTCGGGTGTGCGCACGACAGGGTACGAGGCCCAGTCGCGTGAGGTGACGGTCGATTCGTCGAATTTGACCTCTTCGTAGAGCGCGCGGCTCATCGACTGCATCAGGTTGGCCTCGATCGTGCCGCGCAGCGAGCGCGGGTTCACGATGAAGCCGCAATCGTGCGCGCAGACGAGGCGCGTCACGCGCACGGCGCCGCTCGCGGTGTCGACCGCGACCTCGGCCACGGTCGCGACGACCGTCTTCCCGCGCGTCGCGAACGCGACCCCGCGGCCGCGCGCGAGTCCGGTCTGCCGCTTCGCCGCGCTCCGGCCGCTCCGCCATTGCGACGCCGTCGCGACCGCGCGCAGCACGCCGGCCTGGCGCGCGTCGTCGAGGTGCGCGATCCGGAAGGCGAGCGGATCGGCGCCGGCCTTCGCTGCCAGTTCGTCGACGAACGATTCGATCACGAACGTCGTGCCCGGTCCTTCGGGATCGCGCAGGTGCGTCGTGCGCAGCGGCGAGCCATTCGCGACCAGCGGCGGGATCAGCTCGGCGACCGCGTGCAGCGCCGGGATGCGATAGGTCGCGGAGTTCCTGCCGTAGGCCGCGTACTCGACGCGCGGCTTGTCGTTCGGGTGGCCGGCGAGCTGGCCGCCGATGAAGTTGCCGGCGCTGTCGGGATGCGACGAGATCTCGCCCCCGTTGAACGAGCGCACCGTGAGGTCGAGCGCCGCGATCGCGCCGTCGCGCACGGCGCCGCGCAGGTGCGCGACGATCGCCGGCGCCTTCGGTCCCCACTGGGTCGTGTCGGACCGCATCGCCTGAACGCGCACCGGCTTGCCGACCGCGCGCGAGAGCAGCACCGCGTCGGCGGCCGTGTCGTCGAAACCACCGCGCCCGTACGAGCCGGCGTCCTCGACGAACGTGACGCGCACTTTCTCGAGCGGGACGCCGAGCAGATCGGCGATCCCTTCGCGCAGCGCGAACGGTTTCTGGCCGCCGGTCCACACGCGCGCCGTTCCGTCGTGCGCGACGTCGGCGACGGCGCAGCCCGGGCCCATCATCGCGTGTGCCTGGAACGGCCACGCGTACCGCGCTTCGACGACGTCCGCGCCGGCGAAACCGGCCGCGAGATCGCCGCGGGCGACGACCTTGTCTTGCGACGACACGGGCGCGGCCCACATCGCGTCCGGCAGCGCGGATTGCGCGGGGAAGCTGCGCGGTCCGGCGCTCCAGCGCGGTTCGAGCGCGCGCGCACCGCGCACCGCGTCCCATTCGCGCGAGGCGACGACGCCGAGGAAATCGCCGATCCGGACGAGCCGTGCGTCGCCGAACGCGCGCAGCGGCGCTTCGTCCACGCCGAGCAGCCGCGCGCCGGCGGCTGGCGGCCGCACGACGCGGCCGTGCAGCATCCCGGGGACACGCACGTCGACGACGTAGCGAAACGTCCCGTACGCTTTCGGCGCGACGTCGATGCGGGCGACCGGCTTGCCGACGTAACGGTAATCGGCCGGCGCTTTCGGCTTCGCCGCTCCGGTGACGTTCTGCGCGAAGTTCTCTCCGCTCGCGTGCAGCGGCGGCGCGTTCGCGAGTGCAGCGACCAGCGCGCCGTACGGTACGCTCGCGGACGGGTTGGTGCGATCGCGCACGACGCCGTCCGTGACGACGAGCCGGTCCGCGGGGACACGCAAACGCGCCGCGGCAGCCTCGAGGAGAACGCGCCGCGCCTCGGCGGCGGCGTTGCGCAGCGGAAACGCCCCGAGCTCGGTCGAGGTGCTCCCGCCGACGCCCCCTTGATCCGGCGTCAGCGCGGTGTCGCCGGTCACGGCGCGCACGTGTGATAACGGAACGTCGAGCTCGTCGGCGACGATCTGCGTGAGGCCGGTGATCACGCCCATGCCGATCTCGACCTTGCCGGTGAAGAACGTTACCATCCCGTCCTCGCCGATCTGCAGCCAGGTACGAAGCGGCGTCGAGGCGCCTTCGGTCGCGCTCTCCGCCGCAGACGCGAACGCCCGCATGCCGTCATGCGTCGCGACCACGGCGAGGAGCGCTGCGGCGCTACCCAGGAAGGTGCGGCGCGACGTCACGCCGGCTTCTCCGCGGCGCGCTCGATCGCGCGCAGCATCGCGAGCTGCGAGCCGCACCGGCAAACGAGTCCGGCACACGCCTCTCGAATGCGCGCGGGCGAAGGATGCGGCTCGTGGTCGACGAGCGCTGCGCCGGTCATGATCCACCCGCTCACGCAGTACCCGCACTGCATCGCCTGCTCGTCGACGAACTCGGCTTGCACGCGATGCGGCCGTTCGGGTGTTCCGAGTCCGGCGAGCGTCGTGACGCGCTTGCCCTCCGCGGCCGCGACGGGCAGAACGCACGAGCGCACCGGCGTACCGTCGAGCTGTACCGTGCACGCACCGCACTGCGCGAGCCCGCACCCGAACCGCGGGTTCGGCAGCCCGAGATCGTCGCGCAGGACGTAGAGCAGCGGCGTCGCGGGATCGATCCCCTCGACGGTGCGCGAAGACTCGTCCACCTCGAGACGAACGGATCGAGCGGTATCGGACATCATGGCCTCTCGGACTCGGTGAAGCGGCCCTATTCGCTACATCGAATTCCGGCCCATGCCGTTCGCCGGAGTCGGTCCGTGCACGGCGAACGGCCGCGAGCGTGAGAGATCGCTCGCCCGCTTCCTCCGTGGTCTGCTCGTGGAACGAGTGGGACCCGCTGCGCGAAGTGATCGTCGGAACGGTGCGCGGCGCCGCCGAGCCCGCGTACGAGCCGGCGTTCTCGCCCTATCTCCCGGCCGGCGACCACGGCCGCGAGTTCCGCGGCGGCCGCGTCATGGAGCAGCTCGTGGACGACGCGGAGCGACAGCTCGACGCCTTCGCGCAACTGCTGACGGACCGCGGCATCGTCGTGCGACGTCCCGATCCCGTCGATCATGCCGTACCGGTGAAGACGCCCGATTGGGAGGCCCCGTTCGGCCGCGCGAACGCGTGCCCGCGCGATCTGCTGCTCGTGATCGGCGACGAGATCATCGAAGCGCCGATGGCACAGCGCGCGCGCTTCTTCGAGTACCGCGCCTATCGCACGCTGCTCGCCGACTATTTTCGCCGCGGCGCGCGCTGGACCGCGGTGCCGAAGCCGCTGATGTCCGACGCCCTCTACGAGGAACGCGTCCGCGCTGGGAGTGAGCCGTATGATTTCGCGGACGGCCCGCTGCTCACGGAGACCGAGCCGGTCTTCGACGCGGCCTCGTTCGTGCGGTTCGGCCGCGACATCTTCTGGCAGCCGGACCTCGTCAGCAACGAGCTCGGCGCCGCGTGGCTCCAACGCCACCTCGGCCCGGAGTTCCGGGTGCGCCGCATCGCCTTCCGCGAGGCGCTCCCGACACACATCGGCACGACGCTCGTGCCGGTTCGGCCGGGCATCGTGCTGCTAAACCCGGCGCGGCCGTGTACCGACGCTTCGCTGGACCTGTTCACGGCGAACGGCTGGCGCGTGATCGAAGCGCCCGTCTCGAGAAACGGCGCGGCGAGCCGCGACGTGAGCAGCTGGATCTCGATGAACATTCTGATGCTCGACCAGCACACGGCGGTCGTCGAGCGCAGCGAACGGCCCATGATCGACTTGCTCGAGGCGCTCGATTGCGAGGTCATCCCGGTCGCGTTCGATCGCGTCTACCCGTTCGGCGGCAGCTTTCATTGCTGTACCACCGACATTCGGCGCGAAGGCGAGCTCCGGTCGTATTTTCCGACGCTCGAGCCCTGACGCAACAGTCCACACTACGCGCGCGCCGACCTTACGCGCGTTTTGTGGCCCTTCCGCCAAGTGGGTCGCGATAATTTATTCGTATCGCGACTGGAGGACTAAAGCGACCTCGGCGCTGAGATTTTCCGGATGGACAAGCGAGCGCTTCCGGGAATTGGCTTTTGGACTGCCTTTTTGGCGTTTCTCGGATTTGAAATGACTAGAGCGGGATGGTACGACTTATGGCCTCTAACTGATCGGATTAATTTTTGGGTCGCTGCTGGTACAGGTGCGCTTTCGGTGGTCACGGCAGCTTCAGTTCTAGCAACTGCAGCAGTGGTAGGCGCGGATGATCGACGACATCGCCAGAGTCTTGCACCGATTCTTGAGTTCATGACAAGCCTCCAAGGCGAGGCTCTAATGACTGTTGGCATGAAAAATGTCGGACTTGGGCCAGCACTGCGGGGCCAGACTCGCATTCAACGTCGAGTATGACGATATTGAGTACTCGCGAGAAGTGCCGCTCGATATTTCGGCGCCGAGGAAGATAGAACGAAGTGAACGCGTTGCGTATTCACTGGCTTTCCAGGAATCGGCGATACCGGTGGGGAGTGAGAAATGCTACTTGGATCGAAACATGGAGGAATATAAAGTGCGGAAGGCCAGCCTAACGCGAATTCGTCTAGATTACACAGATATGTTTGGCAATCCGTATTCGACGGTCTACGAAGGGACGCACTATCAGTGGATCCCTCCTGCAAGCCTCCTCTGAGCTCGAAGGCGCCGACAAGGGCTCGGATCTCAGCGCTGCTGCGCGAGCGCCGGTTTCGCGACGATCAAGAGCGCGTTGTTCAGCAGACGGCCCGGTTCGGTGACGTAGCGGCCGCGATACCAGAGCCCCGCCGAGGCGCCGCCGTCGAACGCCATTGCGTCGGACGCTCCGAGCCGCTGCATCACCTCGGCCATCTGCGGTATCGTCCCGCCCGACGTCGCGAGGATCATTCGACCGTCGCGCGTTAGCCCGACCGCGCTGCGCGCGGCTGACGCGGAGAGGATCTTCGGATCGCGGAAACCCTCGGCGGCCGGATCGACGGTGATCCGCCCGTCGGTGAGCAGCCGCGGCCCGCAGCCGATCGCCTCGCGCGCGTTGGCGAACGCGCCGAGCGGCTCACCGTGGCCGCGCACGACACGAAACATGGCACGCCGCCTGACCGCGAAGTGCGCCGCGGCTTTCGCCTCGCCGCGAAAATACACGACGTAGCCGTTACGCGGGATGATCGTCGAGCTGGTGTTGATCGCGGTGACCACGCCGTCCGCGACCTGCACTTGCGGCCCGCCGCTAAGCCCCGTGCGCTCGCCCCACTCAGGCGTGAAGATCGTGATCGTCTCGCCGGCGCCCGACGGATACCGGTTGATCCAATACGCGTACCAGTTGTTCGGCCACGTCCAGCGCCCGTCGAGCGAACCTTCGATCTTCAGCCGAATCCGCTCGATCTGGGCGTGGTTCCGCGGGACGAACCACAACACGTCGCCGACATCGCCCTTGAACATGAATCCGCCGCCGGTGATGAGCGTATGATTCGGATTCCGGATTGGAAGCGGCCCGTACGCCTCGAGGTCCCCGCCGTTGATGGCCGCGAGCGCATGATACCGGCGCGCGATCGCATCGAGCGGCGCTACGTGTCCCGGCTGCCCCTTCGCAAACCCGATCCGCACGCCGACATCCGCGAGCCGCACCTCGAGGTACGAGACCGCACGCCCGTCCACAGACGTCCGCGCGACGACGACCAGTCCGGACGCCGCGGACGAGGCGGACCGGTGTACCACCGGCACGACGGCAAGAAAAGCCGCGGCCATGCAACGATTGTCCGGCCCATCAAGCCATCAACGGCTAAGGCTACCGGCGTGTTTCACCGGTCCGCGCATCGAGTGTTAGAACTCGTTCGCTCGTCAACTTGTCGAACATACGTACGCATGCTAGAATAGTATTGCACGCGCACCGTGTGCAACAATTCAGGCGACTCGGCCGGCGTTGGCGCGCCGACCGAGTCCGTCACCCGATGGAGACACCCACCGAATGACACCCCGCCGATTCGACGCGCTCGCGTCGAGCACCCCGGCGCGCCGCTTCATGCAGCGCCTGCGAAAAAACCTAAAGGCAAAGGCGCTCCACTGCGTGCGCCTCCTCTGGCTCGCCGCGATCGTCGACGCAAAGAACGCCGCGAGCGTTGCTGACTATCGTCGCCGCTTCCGCGTCAGTGCATACACGTACTATCGTGACCGCCGAGCGCTCCGCCGAGCCGGGCTGTATACGTACGCGTTCCTGTACGGACGCTACGCTTTGATGCTCCACCTCGATACACCGGAGTGCGACTAGAATGAACGTCGTACCGTTCAGATCACCGGAGCCATTCGAGCGCGCTAGCATCGATTGGACGCGCAAGGCGCGAACACCGGCGGAACAATCGCTGCGCGAGGCGTTCCTGACCTATGAAAGCTCATGCGGCCTCAACGGCCTCGTCTCGCTGCTGTTGCTCGCGACCGTCTCACGGCGACAAGGCGCGGTCGGCGAAGATCTCCAGGCAGCCGCCGATTTCGCCGAAGTGATCCTCGCGATGCAACTCCGGAAGCACCAGGGCGACGTCCTGGATCTGATGCAGTCATGCCTTGCACGCGGCGACACGCTGTGGCGATGAGCAGAGGTCGAAAAAGCCGCCGAGATCGCTCCTCGGCCTCTTTGTCGTCATTCGCGGAAAGCAGTAGTCGCGCTCGATACCGTCATATCGGCCATCCGTTCGAACCATTCTTTCCGACGCCGTCCGTAAGCCTGGCAGTTAGAACACCCCGCCCGCGCGAAAAGGATTGACAATACCGTAACTACTCTTGACCCGGTTCTTCACGCAGCGGGGCCCCGGCTTTTAACGCGTCGCGCAGCTTTGCTCGCCCGTATACCAGTCGCGAAAGCGTCACTTCGCCAAGCGTTTGATCTTGAGCGGCGATCTCCATCAGCAGGTCGACCGCCTCCGCCATAGCTGCAATTCGAGGATCACTGAAATCGCCAGTGAAAAGGGGCGGCAGCGGACGCTCATACGGCGTGCCGATGTTCCGTGCGGCAACCTCCGCAAGCATGGCGATTTCCGCGTTTCGATATGCGTCGCGTTGCGAGAGAAGCGTGTGGTGGTCAATTCCAAGCGTCCGCGCCATAATGCTAATGGACTCGTCGTTCAACTGTGAGAGGCCATACTTCAGAACGAGCGGGTCAGCAAGGATCGCTCTCGCGGCATCGTCTCTGTTCGCAAACCTGGCGTTAAACCGGTTAACGTTTTCGATGAAGGCTTTGACTTCGTCCATTCTGTCGTCGCGAGGCATTATCGGCGCTCGTCGAACAGCGGCTCCCATTCCGTTCGGTCGGGCTCCTGGCTGACGCGGTCCGGACAGTATGCGCGGACCTTGCAGTACCGGCATTCGGAGTAATCGGGCGCGAGTCGCGCCGTCCCGGCCGCGAAACGTCCGATCAATTCGACGAAACGGTCACGGATTGGAATACGCTGGCGCATATCGACCCGCTGCACGCGCTCAGGATAAACAATGACACCCGCAATGCGCCTGCGCTCGCCGTTGAGGCGGGCAAGTTGGGTGTACAGCAGCACTTGTACTTCGTCCGCGCGACAGGGGCTACCCGTCTTGCAATCTTCGTAGGTCAGCACCTCGGGCTCGCTGACCGCTATGTCGGGCCTTCCCTTAAACATCGTGCCCGTGAGTGAGCCGATTGCCTGAAGGCGATTATCCCATTCGGTCGTCACTTCAAAGGGTTGCTCTGTGAGGTCGGCGATTCGCTCGGAAACGAGTGCCTCGTGGCGTTCCTTCCACACGAGCAATTCCGGCGTATCTTCTTCGTCCGGCACATCGTAGCGCCACATAAACCATGCCGCCCATTCGCATCTATACTCGTCGGCGAGGAGCCTTCGTACCGCCGAAACAGTTGCCTTGGGTTGTATTCGTTCACGCGGTCGAGGAAGCACCTCGCGCCTGGTCGTCACCATTGGTCCGCACTCCACCGTTCGGGCCTGCTTACGTTGGAGAACTCGCTACGAGTAACCTGTCTCAGCTTGCTAGTGGCGCTCCTCTTTGGGCTCCGCGTCCCACAGTGGATCCCGACCATGACGGGACCCCTTCACGCTGACCCAGGCGAGGGCAAGGAGCAAGGGCCGGTGCGACCGGCCCGCTCGTGACGCGGCTCGGCGAGAAGCACGCGCTGTACGCGATTGTTCGCCGGCGCTCCCGGACTCGCGCTCTACGGGCTCGCGCGAACGGCGCGGTCTACATCGTCGCGACCCGATCCTGATGTTCTGGGGTCCGGCGAGCGAGGCCGCGCTGCAAGTGATGACGCGCCACGTCGACCGCAACGAACAGGCGAGCTCCAAGGCGCGATCGCAGCATCCGCGGACTGGCGTTCGTGGCCGGCCCGGGATCTTCGCGATGACGCTCGCTGCCGCGGTCGGCCCGCTGAAGGGTCTCGGCGTTCCCGGGCGCGGCCTGGTTTCTGGCCGCGCTCGTGCTCGCCGTCGCGGCGAGCCCCGCGCGCGCCCGCGCTGCGAGCCGAACCGGCGTAGGTAAAGCCGCCGACAGAGTCGGCGGCTTCGTGGTCATTCGCGGAAAGTAGTAGTCGCGCTCGACGCCGTCATAGCGTCCGGTGCGCATGCAGCACTTCTTGAAACCGGCGTCCGGAGCCGCAGATGCAGGGATCGTTGCGGCCGAGCTTTTCGATCAGCTCTTTGTCGCCGTGCACGACGCGCTCGCCGCGCTTGACGTGCGTCTCCGAGGGATAACCCGCCCGGCGTTTGCTAGAGTGCGTAAAAGCTGGGCAGCTCGTCGTAGTCGTCGTGTCGCATGATGAACCTCCTTGCTGACAACGATTCCGAGCCTACACGCCTCGGCCGGTGCCGTCAAGAGTGCAAGCGCGATGCCGCGGCCTCGTCGACGAACCAGCGGAGGTCGCCGTCGTGGGGGTGGACGATCTGTGACGGGTAAGCGTCGGTGTCGCGCGGTCCGAGCAGCACTTCGTGCAGCGCGTCGGCTTTCTCGGCGCCGCCGGCGGTGATCATCACGTTGCGCGCGTCGTTGATCGCGCGCGGCGTGAGCGTGATACGCCACTTGTCGAGCTTCGGGACGTAGTGGGCGATGCACGACTTGTCCTTGTCGATCCCCGCCACCGTGCCGGGGAAGAGCGAGGCGGTGTGACCGTCCGGGCCCATGCCGAGCATGATCAGGTCGAGTCGCGGCCGGTCGCCGAGCTCGAGGCGCATCACGACGTCGTAGTCGGCGGCGGCGGCGCCCGGGTCGTCCTCGCCGCGCATGCGGTGTACGCGCGCGGCGTCGATCCCGAGCGGGTCGAGCAGCGTCTCGCGGTTCATGCGGTAGTTCGAGTCGGAGTTGTCCGGCGGCACGCAGCGCTCGTCGCCGAACCAGAACACCACGCGCGACCAGTCGACCGTGTCGCGCCGCGGCGCGGCGGTGAGCAGCGCGTTCACGGCGCGCGGCGTCGAGCCGCCCGCGAGCGCGACATGCGCGAAGTCGCGGGCGTCGAGCGTCTCGCGCACAGTCGCGACGAAGTGATCGGCGGCCGCGGCGGCGAGCGCCTGCGCATCGGGGAGGACGGTGACGTAGCTCGGGATCGGCATCGTTCCGAGACTTACCCCAGCAGCGTTCCCGCGCTTTGCAGCGCGTTCTCGAACAATTCGTCGGTGCCCGGTTCGAGCACGGCGCGCTCCAGCAGCGATGCGTTGTCGATCGCCTTCAGCGGGAAAAGGCGCGGTTCGCGAGCATGCTCGCCTTCGACCCAGATGCGCACGGTGCCGGCGTCCTCGCCGGTGACTTCGCCGTGGTACCAGGAGGTCTCGCTGTCCAGGCAGATGCTCTGCACGCGGCGGATGTCGCCGATGCGCTTCCGCAGGAACCGCACCGGCTTGCCGCGCGCGTCGGTGAACGCATCGCGACCCGACGGTTTCCAGCCGAGACGGCTCGCGAGCCAGCCGCCGAGGTAGAACGCCTCGGAGTCCGAGCCGCTCGCGATGTGCAGCGCGCGGATCGTGTAGAGCTCTTCTTCTAGTCCCGGGTCGTCGAAGAAGTCGGCGATCATATCCTGCCACGGCAGTAGCCGCATCCAGGCGAGGTCGCGCAGCACCACTTCCGGATGCTCGCGGTGGAAGCCGACGATCGCGCGCATCGCCGACTCGTCGCGCGCGCCGCCGGAGGAGTCGAAGAGCAGCGTCTGCACGTGCGGAAGCACCGCGTAGAAGATCTCGCGGCTCCCTTCCTGGCGCCCGGTCCACCACAGCACGGTCGGGACGCTCGGCCGGTACAGGCCGGTCACGTAGCCGGCGACCGTGATCGCGTCGGCGTGCGCGACGTCGATGTCGACCCGCTCGCCGCGCACGGTGAACGAGGACTCGGCGTGGTGCGGAACGGTCGTCACCGTCGCTTCACCGGCGTGCGCGCCGGTGTGGTCGAACACGAGCAGCAGCGAGGGATGTTTTTCCGCTAGCATCGTCGCGCGCTCGATCACCCAGTCGCGGCGCGCCGGGTCGTCGATCCACACGAGGAAGTTCAGCGTCGACGTCGTGATCGCCGTGTGCGCGAGCTCGGCGCGGATCGCTTCGACCGAGGCCGAGACGGTAGCGGAGTGCCGGCTCAGATCCTGCGCCACTCGCGACCGTCCATCACGAGCATGCGGTCCGCCGACTGCGGCCCTTGGCTCCCCGCGTTGTAGTTGGGGAAGCTCTCGTCTTCCTCGTTGAGCCAGCGGTCGAGGATCGGCATCACGATCGTCCACGCCGTCTCGACCGCGTCCCAGCGCGTGAACAGCGTGGCATCGCCGCGGATCGCATCGGAGATCAGCCGTTCGTACGCGGGCGCGGAGACCACGCCGAAGCCCGTCCCGTAATTGAAGTCCATCGACACGGAGCGCAGGTGCATCTTCGGCCCGGGCACTTTCGCGTTGAAGCGCAGCGAGATGCCCTCTTCGGGCTGGATCTTCATCACCAGCACGTTGTTCTCGAGCAGGTCGCCGGCCTCGCCGAAGAGCCGGTGCGGGATCGGCTTGAAGCGGATCGCGATATCCGACATCTTGTGCGCGAGCCGTTTCCCGGAGCGCACGTAGAACGGAACGTCCGCCCAGCGCCAGTTGTCGACCCACAGCTTCACCGCGGCGTATGTCTCGGTGTTCGAGTCGGGGCGCACGTCGGGCTCGTCGCGGTACGCCGGAACCGCCTTGCCGGCGATCGCGCCGGCGTCGTACTGGCCGCGCGCGGAGTCGAGTGTCACACGCGCGCGGTCGAGCGGCCGCACCGCGCGCAGCACCTTGAACTTCTCGTCGCGGATCGAGTCGGCGTCCGGCGAGACCGGCGGCTCCATCGCGACCAGCGCGAGCAGGTTCATCACGTGGTTCTGGATCATGTCACGCAGCGCGCCCGCGTTGTCGTAGTAGCCCCCGCGCTGCTCGACGCCGACCGTCTCGGCCGCCGTGATCTGCACCGAGTCGACGTAGCGGCGGTTCCAGATCGGCTCGAAGATCACGTTGGCGAACCGCAGCGCCATGATGTCCTGGACCGGCTCTTTGCCGAGGTAGTGGTCGATGCGGTAGACCTGCTTCTCGTCGAAGACTTTCTCGACGGTGGTCTGCAGCGCGCGCGCGGAGTCCAGGTCGGTCCCGAACGGTTTCTCGATGATGACGCGCGTCCAGCCGGTCTTGTTGTCGCGCGGCGCGAGGCCGTCACGGTCGAGGCACTCGATGATCTGACCGAACACCGAGGGCGGCGTGCTGAGGTAGAAGAGGCGGTTGCCGCCGGTCCCCAGCTCGCGATCGTTCTGCTCGAGCTTCTCCTTGAGCTTGCGGAAGCAGTCGTCGTCGTCGAAGCTGCCTGAGACGTACGAGAGGTGCGAGGCGAAGTCGCTCCAGAGCGGCTCCTTCGGCGGGTTGCGCGAGAACTGCTCGACCGCTTTGCGCATATCCTCGCGGAACTCGTCGTCGCTGAACTGCGTGCGCGAGAAGCCGACGATTCCGAAGTTCGTCGGGAGGATCCCTTCGAGCCGCAGGTTCCACATCGCCGGGATCAGCATGCGCTTCACGAGGTCGCCGCTCGCGCCGAAGAACACGATGTTGCACGGTTCGGTGATGCGGTCGACGGCGAGGCCTTTGCGCAGCGGGTTCGCCGCCTGGCCGGTGGCGGTTGCGGTCATTCGGCCTTGACCGCGTGCCCGCCGAACTCGTTCCGCAGCGCCGCGATCACCTTCGCGCTGAACGACTCGTCCTGGCGCGAGACGAAGCGCGAGAGCAGCGACATCGTGATCACCGGCGCGGGGACGTCCTCGTCGATCGCGGCTTCCACCGTCCAGCGGCCCTCGCCGGAGTCGGCGACCCAGCCTTTGATCTTTTCGAGATCAGGGTCTTCCCGCAGCGCGAGCTCGAGCAGCTCCAGCAGCCACGAGCGCACGACCGAGCCGTAGCGCCAGATCGACGCGAGCTCGTGCAGGTCGTACTTGTACTCGGACTTCTCGAGGATCTCGAACCCCTCGCCGTACGCTGCGAGCATCCCGTACTCGATGCCGTTGTGGACCATCTTCGAGAAGTGCCCCGCGCCGCTCGGCCCGACGTGCGCGTAGCCGCCTTCCGGCGCGAGCGTGAGGAAGATCGGTTCGACGCGCGAGACCGCGTCGTCGTCGCCGCCGACCATCAGGCAGTAGCCGTTCGCGAGGCCCCAGACCCCGCCCGACGTACCGGCGTCGACGAACGAGACGCCGCGTTCCTTGCAGCTCGCGTAGCGCCGCTTCGAGTCCGTCCAGCGCGAGTTGCCGCCGTCGATGATCACGTCGCCTCGCTGCAAGAGCGCGAGCAGCTCATCGACCGTCGAGTCCGTCGGCGGGCCTGCCGGCACCATGATCCACACCGCGCGCGGCGGCGTCAGCTTCGACACGAGGTCTTGCAGCGAGTTCGCGCCGGTCGCGCCGTCGGCGGCCGTGCGCTGCACGGCCGCAGGGTCGCGGTCGTACGCGACGACGCTGTGGCCGCCGCGGATCAGGCGCGTCGTCATGTTCGCGCCCATGCGGCCGAGGCCGATCATCCCGAGCTGCACGTCGGCTCCTTACGCTTTCGCGCTGACGGCGGCTTCGAGCGCGGATGCGAGCGCTTCGAGACCGGCTTTCGGATCGCCGGGGAAGTGCACGCGGATCCCGCGCCGGTTCCGTTTGTCGAGCGACTCGAAATCGCCGAGCGCCTGCGAGCGCTGCAGCGTGCGGAACCCGACCATCCCCGGGATCGCCAGATCGAACGGCGGGTCGTAGGTGACCTGGAAGAAGACGCCTTCGTTCGATCCGCCCTTGTGGAGCTGGCCGGTCGAGTGCAGGAAGCGCGGACCGAAGCCGACCGTCGTCGCGACGTGCAGCGCGTCGCGCACCGTCGTGCGGCAGCGCTGCAGCGCGGCTTCGTCGTCCTCGTCCATCGGCACGTACGCGTTGAACGCGACGTAGTCGCCGGGCTTGATCTGCTCCGCGATCGCCGCGACGGCCGATTGCAGATCGCTTCCGAGCGCCGCGCCGTGCGAGCCGCTCAGCGGGTAGACGAGCACGTCGTTCGCGCGGACGCGCGGCTCGGGCTCCGAGAACGTCCCCGCCGAGGAGAACTCGCCGAGCAGCCGCTTCGTGTTGTCCTTCGACTCCTGCACATTCGGCTGGTCGAACGCGTCGATTCCCAGCACGGCGCCGGCCGCCGCCGTCGCGATCTCCCAGGTGTAAAACTGCTCGCCGATGTCGAGCTTCTCGCCCATCGAGAGCTTGATCACCGGATGGCCGGCTTTCTCGAGCTCCGCGAGGCGCGCGACGGTCTCGTCGTCGCCGGGCAGCGTCGCACCGACGTATGCGAAGACGCGGTCGTCGCCGTACGCGTGCGGCTCGCCGAGGGCCTCGCCGTCGACCGGAACGATCCCGATCCCCGACTTGCCGGTCGACTCCGCGATCAGCTGCTCGGCCCACGCGCCGAACGCGTGCACCGCAGGATGCGTGACGATCGTCAGCTTGTCGCGTCCGTTCTTCGCGAGCGAGCCGATCGCCGCGCCGAACCGCACGCCCGGCGCATCGAACGCCGAGACCGTCGCCGCGTTCGCGTGCATCGCGTTGATCGCGCGGTCGGTGATCCCCGCGGCGTCGTACCCGGCGAGCGCCGCCGGCACCATCCCGAAGTACGAGAGCGCCGAGTACCGCCCGCCGATGTTCGGGTCGTTGGTGAAGACGCGCAGGAACTTCAGGTCGCGCGCCTCGCTCTCGAGCTTCGTCCCGGGATCGGTGATCGCGATGAAGTGGTCCGCGGCGTTGCTCGCCCCGACCGTCTGCTGGACGCGCTGGAAGAAGTAGCGGAAGAACGCGTCGGGCTCGGTCGTCGTCCCCGACTTCGAGGCGACGATGAAGAGCGACTTCGCGATGTCGATCGCGTCGTCGAGCGCTTTGATTTGCTGCGGATCGGTCGAGTCGAGGACGTGCAGCGCCGGATAACCGGGCGTCTTCCCGAACGTCGCGCGCAGGATGTCGGGCGCGAGCGAGCTCCCGCCCATCCCGAGGACGACGACGTGGTCGAAGCGCTTCGCGCACGCGTGCGCGAAGTCGCGCAGCTCGCCGCTCTGCGCGTGCGTCTGCTGCGGGATCTCAACCCATCCCAGCGCGTGCTTGATGATCTCGACGTGCGCCGGATCGCTCGACCACGGCGACGGATCGTGCGCCCACAGCTTGTGGAGAAAGTCGCCGCGCGCGAGCTGGTCGAGCGCGTCGTCCATCCGCGCGCAGACCTCGTCCGAGGCGCCGACGACGACCTTCGGCGGCGTCCCCTGGCGCAGCTTCTCGAGCTTCTCCTCGATCGCGTGCAGCATCGCGTTGAACGAGTCGGCGAACGACTTCACACCTTCGCTGACGAGCTCTTCGGTGACGTCGAAGAGCGAGATCTGCGCCTTCGCGAGCCCCTCGATCACGCGGCGCGCGCCGTCGAGGTCCTCGACCACCGTGTCCGGGCGGATGTTCCCGTGGTCGACGAGCCCGTCGAGCGTCTGCGGCGGGACGGTGTTCACCGTGTCGCGGCCGACCAGCGACTCGACGTACATTAGATCCGGATACGACGGGTTCTTCGTCGAGGTCGAGGCCCACAGCGGGCGCTGCACGTGCGCGCCCTTCGCCTTGAGCGCGGCGAACCGCTCGCCGCCGAACAGCTTCCTGAACCGCTGGTACGCGATCTTGGTGTTCGCGATCGCCGCTTTACCGAGCAGGCCTTCGAGCTGTTCGCCCTTGTCGATCCGCGCTTGCAGCTGTTTGTCGACGGCGGTGTCGATCCGCGAGACGAAGAACGAGGCGACCGAGGCGATGCGGTCGATCGGCTCGCCCTTAGCGGCGCGCTCCTCGAGCCCTTCGATGTACGCGTTCGCCGCGGCTTCGTAGCGGTCGACCGAGAAGAGCAGCGTCACGTTGACGTTGATCCCGGCGGCGATCGTCGCCTTGATCGCCGGGACCCCCGCCGGCGTCCCTGGGATCTTGATCATCAGGTTGCGGCGACCGACCTCGCCCCACAGCCGCTTCGCCGCATCGATCGTCCCGTTCGTGTCGTTCGCGAGCGTCGGCGGGACCTCGAGCGAGACGTAGCCGTCGAGCCCGTTCGTCGCCTGCCACACCGGCTCGAAGAGATCGCACGCGCTGCGAATGTCGCGGATCGCGAGCGCCTCGAAGACCTTCGTCGCGTCGGTCTCGTCGACCAGGCTGCGGAGCTGCTCGTCGTAGTCCGAGCCCGAGCCGATCGCCTTCTCGAAGATCGTGGGGTTCGAGGTCATCCCACGCAGGCCGAGGTCGATGAGCTTCTGCAGATCGCCCGAGGCGAACATGCTGCGGCGGATGTTGTCGAGCCAGATGCTCTGCCCGTACGATGCGAGCTGTTTGAGCTGGTCGCCCATGATGTTCGGTTCTCTCCTAGCTGTCAGACGTTCGCGAGCATCCCCGCCGCCAGGCGGGCGATGTTGTCGGCGGTGAACCCGTACTCTTCGGCGATGGCGGCCGCGGGCGCGGACGTGCCGAAGTGGTCGAGCCCGAACGCGATCCCGTGCGGGCCGACGTACTTCGACCAGCCGATCGTCGCCCCGGCTTCGATCGACATGCGCGCCTTCACGTCGGCCGGAAGGACGCGCTCACGGTACTCCGCGTCCTGCTTCTCGAAAAGCGCCCACGACGGCATCGAGACGACGCGCGCGCGCGTCCTCTTCCCGGCGAGCAGCTTTGCCGCTTCGACCGCGAGGTGCACCTCCGAGCCGGTCGCGATCAGGATGAGATCGACGCCGCCGTCCGGTTCTTGCAGTACGTACGCGCCGCGCGCGACGTCGGCGTTGCGCGCGCCGAGGAACGGGAGCTTCTGGCGCGAGAGGACGATCGCGGTCGGCCCGGTCTTCGGCTGGATCGCGTACTTCCACGCTTCGAGCGTCTCGAGCGCGTCGGCGGGGCGGATGTCGATCACGTTCGGCGTCGCGCGCAGCATCGCGAGCTGTTCGATCGGCTGGTGCGTCGGGCCGTCCTCGCCGAGGAAGACCGAGTCGTGCGTGAAGACGAAGATCTCGCGGATCATGTTGATCGCGGCGAGCCGCACCGCGGGCTTCATGTAGTCGAGGAAGTTGAAGAACGTCGCGCTGAACGGGAGCAATCCGCCGTGCAGCGCGATCCCGTTCGAGGCGGCCGCCATCGCGTGCTCGCGCACGCCGTAGTGGATGTTGCGGCCGGCGTAGTTCCCCGGCTGGAAATCGCCCTGGTCTTTGAGATACGTCTTCGTCGACGGGTCGAGGTCCGCCGAGCCGCCGACCAGCTCGGGGAGCGCCGCGGCGATCGCGTTCATCACCGTTCCGCCCGCCTCGCGCGTCGCGACGCCGCCGTTCTCCGCCGTGAATGCGGGCCACGGCAGATCCGCGGGCAGCTTCCCGTCGCGCGCGCGCTCGAACTGCGCGGCGAGTTGCGGGTTCGCGCTCTTCCATGCCTCGTAGCGCTGGTTCCATTCCGCTTGCAGCGGCGCACCCTTCGCGCCGACTTCCTTGAAGAACGCCGCGGGTTCGTCGGGGACGGTGAAGGGCGGGTAGTCCCAGTGCAGCGCCCTGCGCGTCGCCTCCATGTTCTTCCCGAGCGGCTCGCCGTGCGTCTTGAACGTGCCGGCTTCCGGGGATCCGAACCCGATCGTGGAGCGGATCGCGATCAGCGAGGGGCGCAGCGTGTCGGTCTTCGCGTCCCGGATCGCGCGGTCGACCGCGTCGGCGTCGTTCGCTTCTTCGGGACCGACCTCGAGCGTCTGCCAGCCGTACGCCTCGAACCGCTCGCGGACGTCCTCGGTGAACGTGACGTCGGTCGCGCCGGCCAGCGAGACCTTGTTGTCGTCGTAGAGGACGATCAGCTTGCCGAGCGCGAGGTGTCCCGCAAGTGAGGCGGCCTCGGACGCGACGCCTTCCATCAAGTCGCCGTCGCCGGCGATGACGTAGGTGTGATGGTCGACGATCGTCTGCTCGCGGTTGTAGATCGCGGCGAGGTGCGCCTCGGCGATCGCGAGCCCGACCGCGTTCGCGAAGCCCTGCCCGAGCGGGCCGGTCGTGACCTCGACCCCGGGGGTGTGATGGTACTCCGGATGGCCGGGCGTGCGGCTCCCGAGCTGGCGGAACTTCTTCAGATCGTCGAGCGTGAGGTCGTAACCGGTCAGGTGGAGGAGCGCGTAGAGCAGCGCCGAGCCATGCCCGGCGCTGAGCACGAAGCGGTCACGGTCGAACCACGCCGGATCGGCCGGGTTGAAGCGCAGGTGCCGCGTCCAGAGCGCGTAGGCGGCCGGGGCAGCGCCGAGCGGAAGCCCGGGGTGGCCGGAATTCGCTTGCTGAACCGCGTCGACCGCGAGAAAACGGATTGCGTTGATGCGTAGGTCGTCCGCTGCGGTGTTCACGTCGTCTCCAGAGTCACCCTGAGCTTGTCGAAGGGCGGGGAAGGCTCGGTACCCGCCTTTCCTCGCTCCCCCCTCCATGAACCCGAAGGGACGCCGCTTCGCTCCGCCGGAACGCCCTTGGCAATGGAAGACCTTGAAGCGCGGATCGTCGAGCTCGAGGAACGTATGGGCGCCGACCCCAAAGCGGTGAAGAAGAAGCCGGGACGGGTCGTCGACGAGGTTCTCGAGGCGCTCGACACCGGTGCGCTGCGCGTCTGCGAGCCGAGCGAGGACGGTTGGACCGTCCGGCCGTGGGTGAAGCGAGCGATCCTCCTCTCCTTCGCGCGCTTCGACAACGCGCGCATCGTCGAGGAGCACTTCGCGGGGACGCCCGGGTCGATCGAAGCGATCAAGTTTCGGTACCGGCTCCCGTCCTACTACGACAAGCTACCCACCAAACGGAACTGGAAGAAGCTGGGGGCGCGCTGTGTCCCGCCGGGCGTCGCACGCTATGGTTCGTACTTGGGCAAGGGAGCGATCCTCATGCCCGGTTACGTGAACGTCGGCGCGTACGTCGACGACGGGACGATGGTCGACACGTGGGCGACGGTCGGCTCGTGCGCGCAGATCGGCAAGAACGTGCACTTGAGCGGCGGCGTCGGCATCGGCGGCGTGCTCGAGCCCGCGCAGGCGATGCCCGTGATCGTCGAGGACGGGGCGTTCGTCGGCTCGCGCTGCATCGTCGTGGAAGGCGTGCGCGTCGGCCGCGAGGCGGTGCTCGGCGCGGGCGTCGTGCTGACCGCGTCGACGCCGATCGTCGACGTGCGCGGTCGCGAGCCCGTCGTCACCAAGGGTGCGATCCCGCCGCGCGCCGTCGTCATCCCGGGCAGCTTTCCGAAACGCTTTCCCGCCGGCGAGTTCGGCACGCCGTGCGCGCTGATCATCGGCGAGCGCACCGCGTCGACCGACACGAAGACGTCGCTCAACGCCGCGCTGCGCGAGTACGAGGTCTCGGTTTGAATCCAAAGGTTGCGGCGATC
>DATAQE010000165.1:0-40030 GCA_036264835.1 Candidatus Elarobacter sp. | reverse complement strand
GCAGGTTCGGAATCGCGACCGGCGGGACGGCGCGCGGCGGCGGCGACGCCGCGCGGACCGCGGAGGCGCCGAACGCGATCAGCGCGAGCGCGAGCGCCGCGCGGCTACTGGAACGCACCGCTGGCGTCGTCGAGGATCGCGGCGTCGGCGGTATCGATGTACGAAGCGGCGGACGAGGGACGGCCCTGCGCGTCGGTCGCGTAGACGGCCGGGCCCGCGCCCGGTCCGAACGGGTTCTGCTGCTGCTCGGCGTTGTGCTCGTCGAGGAAGTAGGCGGCCTCGATCCCGGCGGGCTGCGCCGGGTTCCGCCACACGGGCGCGCCGAGGTAGGCGCCGAGCGCGATCGCCGCAGCGACCGGGACCGCGAGCCGCGGGCCCCAGGCACGCAGGCGGTCCAGCCACGAAGGCTGCTCGTGCCGGACGGCGTCCCAGACGCGGGCCTTCACCATCGAGGGGAACTCGAGCTGCTCGGCGCGCGCGGCGGCACGCAGCGCTTCGCCGAGCGAGGCTTCCTCGTCGTGCATCGCGGTGCAGTCCGCGCACGCTTCGAGGTGTGCGAGGACGGCGGCGTCGGACGCGGGGTCCAGCTCGCCGTGGAGGTAGTCGATCAGAATGTCGCGGTCGTAGTGGCTGGTCATCGTTGTTCCTGTTGCGCCCGGGTCACGAGCCGACGGAGAAGAGCCCTCGCTCGATGCAGCCGGGACCTGACGGTCCCGATCGAGCAGCCCATGATGTCGGCGATCTCTTGGTAGCTGTACTCCTCGATGTCGGCGAGAACCACGACCTGGCGCTGTTCCGGGGAGAGCTGGGCCAGCGCTTTCGCCAGCGGCTCCCCCAATTGCCCCGCCACGTAGTCTTCGATCGGGTCCACGGCCAGCGGCCGCTGCCCGCCGTACTCTTGCGGGGCGTTGTCCTCGGGGATCTCTTCCTGGAAACGTCCTTTTCGCCGTCTTAGTTCATCGCGATACAGGTTCGTGACGATCCGGTAGACCCAAGAGAGGAAGGAGGTGCCGGGTTGGAACGACCGCCAGGCCCGGTAGACCCGGATGAACGCGTCCTGCGTGAGGTCGCGGGCGTCCGCCTCGTTGCCGGTCAGCCGGTACGCGAAATTGTAGGTGGCCTTGCCGTACTGGTCCATCGCCATCTCGAGAAACGCCGACGCTTCGGGCGTGGGCGGCTCGATCGGCTTGCGCGGGACCCCCATCGGGATCAGCGGCTTCGGGAGGCGAGGCGCCTCGGCCTCGCGGCGCCGCGGTCCGTTACTTGCAGCCGTTCGCGGCCGGCACGATGACCTTCGTCGCGGCCTCTTCGAACCGCGTGACGAAGGCGGAGATGTCGCCGAGATCGCGGTCGAGCAGATGCGCGTCGTTCAGCGAGCTGACCGTCGGGTGCTGCGGGTTGAACGCGTCCTTCGTGTCGCGCAGGAAGCCGCTGATCGGCGCCGGCGTCACCAGCACGCCGTTCGGTGCGTAGTTCGGCGTGGTGGAGCGCTGCATCGCGAGCTCGCTCTCGCTGAGCTGGCCGAACCGGCGCATCCGCTCGGTCTCGACGAAGCCGCTCATCACGTTGACCTCGGTTTTTTGCGCGGCCCACACGTTCGCGAGCGATTTCTTCAAGTCGCGCAGCGTCTTCGCGTCTTCGGGCTTCGCGGTCGCAGGGATGTCGAGCGCGGGCGACTTGAGCGCGGTCTCGATCGCGTCCATGTTCTTCACCATGCCGTCGACCTGGCGGTCCATCTGCATCAGATGCAGATCGCGCGCCGGCTCGCTGTCCTTGACGACGTAGTCGAAGATCGTCTTGCGCATCGCGGAGTACGTCGCGTCGTTCTTCATCGCGGCCTGGACCGCGGGCGCGACCGCGCGCCGGATCGCCGTGCACACCGGCTTCGAGCGCGTCGTCCCGATCAGCGGAAGGTTCGGCGAGGGTGCCGGGATCGGGTTCAGGTTGAACGGGTTCGTCGGCTCCGGCTTCGGCGCCGGCGAGGCCAGCCCGAGCAGAAGCGCCCCGAGTGCGAGGTAGGCGAGCACCCCGCTTGCTTCGACGCCCCCGCCGGCAGTCCGTGCAACGCTGGCGGGCCCGGCGGAGGTCTTTCGGTGCGCCTCGATAATCGCTTAGGCTCACCTCAGTCTCTTCCCCCGGAGCGTTCATGGCCGCGGTCCACGCCGAACCTCAAACGATCGACGTCCCGCGCGGGCGCAAGCGGAACGCGCTTTGGCGTTACCTCGCGGTCGCCGGGCCGGGGCTGATCGTCGCGTTCGCCGACACCGAGGCGGGGAGCATCACGACGGCGGCGACGTCGGGCGCGCAGTTCGGGATGAAGCTGGTCCTGCTCCAGCTGCTGCTGATCGTCCCGCTGTTCGTGGTCCAGGAGATGACCGTGCGCCTCGGCACCGTGACCGGCAAGGGGCACGCGCAGCTGATCCGCGAGAACTACGGGCTCGGCTGGACCTGGGTCTCGCTCGGGACGATGCTCGTCACCAACCTCGCCGCGCTGGTCACCGAGTTCATCGGGGTCGCCGGCGTCGCGCTGATCTTCGGCGTGCCGGTCGCGCCGATGGTGATCGCCGCCGCGGTACTGCTGATCGGGATCGCGTTCAGCGGGCGCTACAAGCGCGCCGAGGTCCTCGCGCTCGGGCTGTGTCTGCTGGAGCTGCTGTTCATCCCGGCCGCGTTCGCGGCGCACCCCGATCCGGGGACGCTGCTGCGCGAAGGGCTGCTCGGGAACCAGCCGCTGGCGAACCGCGAGTATCTGCTGCTCGTCGCCGGCAACATCGGCGCGGTCATCATGCCGTGGATGATCTTCTACCAGCAGTCGGCGACCGTCGACAAAGGGCTGGAGCCGAAGGATCTCCGCCACGCGCGGGTCGACACCGCGATCGGCGCGGTCCTCACGCAGGTGATCATGGTCGCGGTCGTCGTGACCTGCGCGGCGACGCTGTTCGTCCACCACGTCAACGTCTCGGACGCCGCGCACGCGGCGCTCGCGCTCGTCCCGCTGACGGGCTCGAAGCTCGCCGGGATCGCGTTCGGCGCCGGGCTGCTCGGCGCGGCGCTGCTCGGCGCGCTCGTCGTCTCGCTCGCCTCCGCGTGGGCGTTCGGCGAGGCGTTCCAGTGGCGGTGCTCGCTGAACAACGCCGCCCACGAGGCGAAGCGGTTCTACGGGATGTACGCCGGGATGGTGATCGCCGCGGCCGGGATCGTGCTGATCCCGCACCTGCCGCTGATCCGGATCACCATCTGGGTCGAGGCGTTCAACGCGTTCGTCCTCCCGATCGTCCTCGGGTTTCTGCTGGTGCTCTCCAACGACAAGAAGATCTTGGGCGCGCGCGTGAACTCGCGGCTCGGGAACGTCGTCGCGATCGGGGTCGCGGTCGTATGCGTCGGGCTCGGCGTGTGGATGGGGACGCTGACGATCCTCGGCCAGGCAGGTTAACGGAATCCTGACCGTTCGCCGATAGATTCGGTGATGGTCTCCGTCCTCGTGCCGGGGCTCGCGCTCGTCGCGACCCTGGTGCTGGTCGCGTACACCGTCGTCCTACGAAGGACGGCGGCTTCACTGTCGCGAGAACGTGCCGGGGCGCTCGCGCGGCAGGCGCATGTGCTCGGCGCGGCCGGCGAGGGAATGTACGTGGTCGGCGAGGACCTGCGGATCGAGGGCGTCAACGCCGAGGCACAGCGGCTCCTCGGCGCGGCCGGTGAGGATCTCGTCGGCCGCACGCTGGACGCGGTGATCGATCCGCTCGCCTCCGAGCTCGTCCCCGACGTCCG
The DNA here is from genome assembly GCA_036264835.1 of Candidatus Elarobacter sp. Taxonomy (GTDB): domain Bacteria; phylum Vulcanimicrobiota; class Vulcanimicrobiia; order Vulcanimicrobiales; family Vulcanimicrobiaceae; genus Vulcanimicrobium. The sequence continues at coordinate 36,262 of DATAQE010000165.1, read as the reverse complement.
CTACGCGCGCCGTACCGGCGAGGCCGTCACCCGCGCCCGCGCGCGCGCCGCGTCGGGCGCGGTCGTCGACGTGAGCGTCCGGCCGGCCGGGACCGAGGTCGTCGTCGCGCTCCGCGACGTCACCGAGAGCATGCGGCGCGAGACGAAGATGCGCGAGACCGAGCTGCGCCTGAAGCTCGTCTCGGAGAACGTCAAGGCGGTGCTCTGGACGACCGCGCGCGACGCGCGCTTCACCTCGGTAGCGGGCGGCGCGCTCGACGATCTCGGGCTGCGCGCGGAGCAGCTGATCGGCCAGCCCTCCGACGTGCTGATCGCCGAGCACGTGCTGCGCGAGGTCGTCGCCGGGACGCCGGTCCGCGCCGAGACGGCGCGCGGTGAGCGCTGGCTGCGCCACCACGTCGAGCCGCTTCACGACGCCGGCGGCGAGGTGATCGGCGCGTGCGGCGTCTCCGTCGACGTCACCGAGCTCAAGCGCACGCAGCAGGAGCTCTTCGACAGCGCGCACCGCGACCGGCTCACCGGGCTTCCGAACCGGCTCTCGCTCGACCAGCGAATCGCCGAGACGATCGTCAACGCGCGGCGCGACGAGCGCCGGTTCGCGCTGCTGGTCGTCGACCTCGACCGTTTCAACACGATCAACGACACGCTCGGGCAAGCCGCGGGCGACGACGTGCTGCGCGAGGTCGCGACGCGGCTGCAGGACACGCTGCGCGCGGGCGACGTGATCGCGCGGCCGGGCGGCGACGAGTTCATCGTGCTGCTGCCGCGGATCGTGCTGACCGGCGAGGTGGAGAGCGTCGCGCAGCGACTGCTCCGCGCGCTCGCGCCGGCGATCGCGACCGGCAACCGCGAAGTGTTCGTCAACGCGAGCATCGGCGCGGCGATCTATCCGAATCACGGGCGCGACGCGGAGGCGATCGTCGCGCACGCCGACGCGGCGATGTACCACGCCAAGGCGCGCGGCGGCAGCAGCTTCTCGCTCTACGACGAGTCGATGGAAGCGGTCGCGACCGAACGGCTCGCGCTCGAGACGGATCTGCGCCACGCGATCGCGCGCGACGAGCTGCGGCTGCTCTACCAGCCGATCGTCGACGTGCGGACGCGGCGGATCGTCGCCTGCGAGTCGCTCGTGCGCTGGCACCACCGCACGCGCGGGCTGATCCCGCCGGCGGTGTTCATCCCGATCGCCGAGGAGAACGGTTCGATCGTCGCGCTAGACCGCTGGGTGCTGCGCGAAGCGTGCGCGACCGCGGCGCGCGTGCGCGCGTACGAGCCGGAGTTCCGCGTCGGGGTCAACTTCTCGCCGCGCGATCTCCTCGAACCGGATCTCCCCGACGTCGTCGAAGCGATGCTCTCCGAGCACGGGCTTCCGCCCAGCGCGCTCTCGGTCGAGGTGACGGAGCACGTGCTGCTCGACGACGCGGTGCTCCCGGGCTTGCGCCGCATCTGCGCGCTCGGCGTGCAGGTCGCGGTCGACGACTTCGGCGTCGGCTACAGCGCGCTGGCGTATCTCAAGCGGCTGCCGATCACCGCGCTCAAGATCGACCGCGCGTTCATCCGTGAGGTCGCGGACGACGCGTACGATCAAGCGATCGTGAGCTCGATCGTCGCCGTCGCCAAGGCGCTCGGGCTGCACGTCACCGCCGAAGGCCTCGAGACCGACGAGCAGGTGGCGTTCGTGGCCTCGCTCGGCTGCGACGAAGTGCAAGGGTTCCGGTTCGGCGGGCCGATGCCCGTCCTCGCGCTCGAGGAAGCGCTGGCGCCGCAGCAGCGCCGCTTGGTCCCGCACGGGGCGTGACCTTCGGAATCCCCCGATCCCAGGAGAGTCCCAAGCTTCCGATTTCGGTACGCTTGCGGACGAGAAGGATTGGAGGTGGAACGATGGCGATCGTGTGGCGAGTCGAGGACCAAGCAGACGAGGTGTTGCGGCAGCGCCGTGCGTTCCGCGATCGCCTCGCGTCCCTCTCCGAGCCGCCCTCGGACATCGACGCAGCCGAGCTGATATACGGCGAGCTGGTCGCGAACACGGTTCGCTACGCGAATCACGGCGCGGTCGAGGCGGCGCTCGAAGTCCACGACGGCGACGCGCCGGTGCTGATGGTGCGCGACCGGGGACCGGGGCTGCACGTGCAGCCGTGGACGCCGCACCGCGACCCGTACGCGGAGTCCGGGCGAGGACTGGGGCTGGTGGAGCTGCTCGCGCGCGAGGTCGACGTCGACGTCGCGGACGGCGGGGGTACCGTGATCAGGGCGACGCTGCCCGTGAAGCCGCGCTACGCGGCGTGAGACCAGACGAGGCCGGCCCCGCGAGGAGCCGGCCTCGTTCGATTCCGGGCCTGGGATCCTAGTCGGGTTCGACTCCCCGCGCAGACGGGCACTAGGTCGGGGCCGCAGGTTCCGCCCGCCCCGGTCAGAAGCATCGTCCCCCCTCCCCGCCACGCGCTAGAAGAGAGCCATGCACACCCCGTCCGCCTTCGAGTCCGCCGACACCGTGAACCGGGTCGTCGCGCTGCTGATGCGCTTCCCGGAGCTCCACAGCGTCCGCTCGAACCCGGCCGAGGCGACGCTGACGCTCTCGTTCGCGATCCGAGAGCGGCTCGACCGCGCGACGACCCGCGAGCTCGCGGAGCACGTCGGGGAGCACGTGCGCGCGCTGCTCGACCTGCGCGGCGAGGCGCCCGGGAAGATCGCGGTGAGCTGCGACCGCGACACCGCGGCGACGTTCGTCCACGTCACCCGCGACGCCGAGTCGTTCGGGCGCGAGGAGCTCGAGCTGCTCGTCGCCCTGTTCGCGGCGCGCTACGGCGAGCGGCTCGTCACCGACGCGCCGGCCGACGAGGACCAGACGCCGCGGGACGAGGACGTCGACGTCGCGCTCGACGCGCTGCGCGATCCCTCGGCGCGCCAGCGGCTGGTCGGGTTCCGGGAAGAACAACGCGTGCTCGTCTACTTCGTGCACGCCCGCAAACGCGCGAAAGCCAGGGCGCGATCCTAACGCCGAGCACCGTCACCATCCTGGTCGTCGGCGACGTGATGGGTTCGCCGGGCCGCGACGTCCTGAAGACCCGCCTCGCGCTCGCCCGCGAGCAACACCACGCGGACGCCGTGATCGCCAACGGTGAGAACGCCGCGGGCGGCTTCGGCCTGACCGCGCAGACCGCGGACGAGATGTTCGGCGCCGGGGTCGACTTCATCACCAGCGGCAACCACATTTGGGACAAGCGCGAGTTCCGGCCGGTGCTCGACGAGCACGACCGCATCCTGAGGCCCGCGAACTACCCGCCGGCGCTTCCCGGGCGCGGCGCGGCGACGTTCACCGCGGCGAACGGGGTCGAGATCGGCGTCGTGAACCTGATGGGCCGGGTCTTCATGCCGCCGGTCGACGACCCGTTCCGGATCGGGCGCGCGCTGGTCGACGACCTGCGCGCGGTCACGCCGGTGATCGTGGTCGACGTCCACGCCGAGGCGACTTCGGAGAAGATGGGGCTGGCGCGGTTCTTCGACGGGTCGGTCTCGCTGGTGTACGGGACGCACACGCACGTCCAGACCTCCGACGAGCAGATCTTCGCGGGCGGGACGGCCTATCTGACCGACGTCGGGATGACCGGGCCGTCGGAGGGCGTGATCGGGATGGAATCCGGCCCGGTGCTGGAGCGTTTCACCAACGCAGTCTCCGAGCGCTTCGCCGTCCAGAAAACGGGTACACGACAATTTTGCGCGGCAGTCGCGACGGTCGACGTCGCTTCCGGACGTGCGCTCGACATCAAACGTATCAATCTTCGAGGCCTAGCATGATCGAGCCGCAGAGGACACCCGCATCGGGGGTTCTCAAGGTGTCTGCTCAGTCGAATCCCAACTCCGTCGCCGGCGCCCTCGCTGGCGTGATGCGCGAAAAACCGAACGCCGAGCTCCAAGCGATCGGAGCGGGAGCGACCAACCAAGCCATCAAAGCGATCGCGATCGCCCGTTCGTACTTGCAGACCGCCGACATCGACTTGGTCTGCATCCCCGAGTTCACCGACGTCGAGATCGACGGCAACGTGCGCACCGCGATTCGGCTGCTGGTCGAACGCCGCACGCCGCCGCGCGGCACGCCGAGCTGACACTCTCCGGAGCACGCACCATCACCGTCGACTTTCACTCCCACACGCTCGAGAGCGACGGGACGCTGAGCCCGTCCGAGCTCGTCGAGCGGATGCGGGCGCGGGGCGTCTCCTGGCTCTCGATCACCGACCACGACACGACGCGGGCGTACGACGGGCTCGAGACGCCGGGGCAGCACCTGATCCCCGGGATCGAGATCAACACGACCTGGGACGGCAGCGACGTCCACGTCCTCGGCTACCGGATCCCGACCGGCCCCTCACCGCTCGCCGAGATCCTCGAGCGGAACCGCACGCACCGGCGCGGCCGGATCGACACGATGGTCGCCGGGCTGAACGCCGCCGGCTACCCGCTGACGGTCGAGCAGGTGCTGGCCGAGTCCGGCGGCGGCCACGCGCTGGGGCGGCCGCACGTCGCGAAGGCGCTGGTCCGCAGCGGGATGGTGCGCGACGTCCAGAGCGCCTTCGACCAGCTGCTCTCGCGCGGAAAGCCCGGCTACGCGCCCTCGCACCACATCACGCCGCTGGAGGCGATCGAGGTGGTGCGGCGCAGCGGCGGCGTCCCGGTCCTCGCGCACCCCGGCCGGCTCAAGGACGACGCGATCCTCGACGACCTCGCCGGCCAGGGGCTGGCGGGGATCGAGGTGTTCTACCCGACCCACACCACCGCGCAGACCGCCCACTACCGTGAGAAGGCGCGCCGCTACGGCTTGGTCATCACCGCCGGCTCCGATTTCCACGACGCCCGCTGGAACTCACGCGGCGTCGGCGTCGACGTCGACGAGGCCGACATCCGCCCGTTCCTCGACCTGGTGGCGTAGTATGCTACGGCGTCCCGACGGCGGTAAGTAACCGAACCTTCCGGCCCTTGTCGTGTTGCCGCGGCGCGTGATGGACATGCGAGCGGCTCGGGGCCTCGAATAAACCGCTCGACGTGCTGCAATGGGAGCTCGAACTGATCTGGTCCGCGGAGGAGCTCGGCATCCTCGGCATGTCTCGCCACGCACATCGCGCGGCCGCGGACTATTCCATCCCGCGAGCTGCAATATTCCGCGTCGTTCGGTCCGGCATCCCGCGATCAAGGATACGGCCACGGACCGGGGACGACAGATCGGGATCGATTTCGAGGGGAAGCGCCGGGGCGCCGGTTGGCTCCGCGCATGAGGGTTCCATGACCGAGCGCGAGATCGTTTTCAGCCAGACGTACACACCGGGCAAGAACCTCGGTGGAACGCGTCAAGTAACCGTGGACGGGATCCCGGCTAGGGAAGTAGCGGATGCAAGCCACACGAACGTGCATTTCACGTTCGACGTCGCGGACAGAATCGAGGCGCTCCTTCAACGTGCCCTCGACCAGAACGATCTTCAGGAGCAGAGGATCACGTACACGGCGTCGGACTGACCCGTTCTGTCCGAGTCAGCCCGGAGTATACAGACCGCGCCGCACGCACTCGACCGCGAGCTGCTCACGGCTCTGCACCTCGAATACTTCGAATAGCCGCGCGACGAGATTCCGCACGGTGTGCAGCGACCGTTTTCGTAGCCGGGCGATCTCGGGATTCGACTTCCCCTGACAGATCAGCGCGAGCACCTCCCGCTGCACCGCCGTGAGCCGGATACGCTTCGACTTCGCGGTTTCGACCTCGGCGCGAATCCACGAGTGCGGGGAAACGGCCGAGGTCATGCGCGTCAGGTAGGCCGTCATCTTTCTGTCGCCCGTGGCGCGGACCAGCCGAATTGCGGTGAGCACGGCACGCCGAGTGTACCCGATGCGCACGAAGATGCGGAAAGCTTCTCGATAGTGCTGGATCGCCGCGGCCCGGTCGTCGGCCGCGTCCGCGACGAGACCTTCCACGAATTGCCGGTATCCGGCCGTCGCAGGCGTGTGCGAGATGTAGAGAACCGCGGACGTCTGCTGCTGCCGTGCGTGGACCACGAGCGCACGGCGCGCATCCTCGGCTCGTCCGAGATATGCGAGCTCTTCGGCCAGAACGAGAGGCGCGAGGGTTTCGTCGCCGCAGAGATCGCTGAGTGATATCTCTTCGAACAGCTCCAACGCCGACTCCGTATGGTCGTGCTGGGAGAGCCATTCACCGCCGCTCCGCGCGATCGATGCCCGTTTGCAGCGCGCTTCGATCCGGCAGCCCGTATTCGGCGCGAGACGTTCCGCCAAACGGCTTTCGCGCGCTGCCGTGACAGAGTTCCCGGCGACCTCCAGCGCGAACGCCGCCGCGCAGTACGCAGTCCAAAACCGCGGCTGGACGAGGCCGTCGGCGGACCAGTCGATGCGCGCGCGATGCTTCTCGACCGTAGACCACAGTTGCGCATCAAGCCGTTCGACCGCCAGATGCGCCAGTGCGCGGATGCAGTTCGCTTCCAGAAAGCGATCGTAGTGTGCGCAGCTTTCAAGCGTTTGCAGCGCGTCACGAAACATGGTGGCGGCCCGTGCGCCGTTGCTTTGTACGGAAGCGATCCAGCCGCGGTATTCGAGCGCGCGCGCGTACACGATATCGGAGTCGGGCCGTACCCGATCCAGCGCGTTCTCTGCGTCCGTGAAGCGCCGCCGAGCGTAGTGGGCTAACGCGATGTTCAGCGCGAGTTCCGAACGGAGCGTCGAGAACAGGTTCGCCGGCGCCTCGTCGTCGGCCCTGAGAAGAATGGCCAGACCGTCCTCGACTTCGCCGCGGCGTATTCGTGCCGCGCCGATCAGCATGCGTAGTGTGATCGATTCGTCCGTACCAGACGGTATCGTGGAGGCTTCGCGAAGAATGCGAAGGGCTTCTTCGGTGCGATCCAAGCGCAGCAGAGCGCGCGCCTTCAAGAGGGCAAGATGCGTCTGCGTCTTCGGATCGCGCCGGCGAACCGCATCGCAAAGCTCGAGACAGCGTTCGAACGCGCCCGAAAACCAAGCGGCCATCGCGTCCTGTACGGTGATCGACCGTACCGAGCGCTTACGAAGTGCTGAAGCCGACATGCCCTCCTGGGATACGAGGAGAGGCGCCCGAACGAGGCGCCTCTCGAACACCCTGCCGATCGCGAACGTTCGCGTTCGCAAGTCATTTCCCGTCTTAAGACGGTCCTCCGGAGCCGATGTCATCGACGGAGCTCGTGGCGGCCGGAGCCGTCGTTGCCGACGGGCCGCCGCTGCCGACGTCGTTTGGTGATGCAATAGTACCACCAGAAAGAGCGATAATTAGGGCAACTAGTACCAACATTCAGGGTGCCACCTTCAAGGGTTTGTGCGTGCAAAAACAGGTACGTTCGTACCTGTCCCGTGCAGTATAGTCGGTCGGCGAAGCGTTGGTATGCGGGCGGCGGTAAAGCGTGCTGAAAAAGACTAGTACGACCGTTCCGATGACAACGTGCTACGGGTCGTGCAGGATGTGTTCAGATGAGTCAAGCGGTCGTCGCGTGGGTGTGTCCGACGCGCTCCAGGAGTGAACTGGGCTGTCCCGGCTGCGGGCACCGGCCATCTCAGCACGGGACTCGGGGGTGCACGCACTACGAACCCGGGACCCGTCTCAGCCGTCCGCACTCGTGCTCGTGCCCTCGGACAAGCGCCGAACTTCGCGTTCGGCCGTTCGAGGCCGGGCAAGACGGGTAGCGGCCGACCCCGCCGTCGATCGTCTCTGCGAGTCGCGCACGCGGCCACGCCGCTCGCGGCTCGCCTACACCCCGGGGACGATCGGCGGCGCCGGGTCAATCAAGGGTACACTCCCTGCATGACCGATGAAGAAGTCCGACCGTACGTCGGCAAGCCCGTGCGCCTCACGCTCGACGATGCCCGCGTCCTGGCCGGGACGCTGCATGCGGACCAGAGCGGAGGTCACGGGCACACGCACTACGCGGTGGTCTCCGACGCCGTCCGGGAGGGCGGCGACAAGGTCACCGAGGTGATCCACGGCGCGGGGCGGATCACCGTGATCGAGGACGCCTCGGACGACCCGGCGGCGGTCGAATGATCGACGATCTCGGCCTCCTCGCTTCACGGCTCGCGGTCGGCCTGGGCTACGCCGCGCACGGCGCGCAAAAAGCCCTGGGGTGGTTCGAGGGCCCCGGCCTCGACGGCGCCGGCGGTTTCATGGAGAGCCTCGGCTTCAAGCCGGGCAAGCAGTACGCGACCGTCGCCTCCGACGGCGAGATGGCGGCCGGGCTGATGATCGCGCTCGGTCTCGGCGGTCCGATCGGCCCGGCGATCCTGCTCTCCGGGATGATCGTCGCGCAGAACACCGTCCACCGCAAGAACGGCTTCTTCGCGGCGAACAACGGGGTCGAGGTCGGCGTGCTGTACGCCTCGGCGGCGCTCGCGTTCGCCTCGACCGGCTACGGGCGGCTCTCGCTCGACCACATGCTCGGCCTGCGCGAGAAGCTCCGCCACCCCGCGTTCACCACGCTCGTGCTCGGCGGCGCGATCGCCACGGGCTACCTGGTCCTCAACGGCCGCGACACCGGCCCGCCCGCAGGGACGCTCGCGACGCCGACGATCAAGGGCGCCGAGCGGGACGGCGGCCAGAACGGCCAGCGCTCCGAGCAGCCCTCGCCCGCGACGACCTGACCCTCACGCCGCGCCCGCTTCACGGCCCACCGTGCTGCGGGCGCGCGCGTAGAAGAAGTAGACCAGCAGTCCGAACACCAGCCAGATCACGTACGCCCACTTCGTGACGGCCTGCAGGCGCCAGATCAGGAACAGCGCGCCGAGCACCGCGAGGATCGGCACCACCGGGCTGAACGGGACGCGGAAGCCGCGCTTCATGTCGGGGCGGCGGTTGCGCAGAATGATCACGCCGATCGAGACGAACGCGAACGCGGCGAGCGTCCCGATGTTCACGAGCTCCGCGACGATGTCGAGCGAGCCGACGCCGGCGACGATCGCGACGACGATCCCGATCAGCGCCGAGGAGAGGTACGGCGTGCGAAAGCGCGGGTGGACGCGCGCGAACACACGCGGCAGCAGCCCGTCGCGCGACATGGTGAAGAAGATCCGGCTCTGCCCGTACAGCAGCACCAGGAGCACCGTCGTGAGGCCCGCGATCGCGCCGATCGCGATGATCTCGCCGGCCCAGCCGAGCCCGATCCGGATCATCGCGTACGACACGGGCGAGGCGACGTTGAGCTGCGAGTACGGGAGCACGCCGGTCAGCACGGCCGAGACGATGATGTAGAGCACCGTGCAGATGACGAGGCTCAGCAGGATCCCGAGCGGCAGGTCGCGCTCGGGATTCTTCACCTCTTCGGCCGAGGTCGAGACCGCGTCGAAGCCGATGTACGCGAAAAACACGATCGAAGCGCCCGAGAAGACGCCCCACGCGCCGAACGGCGCGAACGGATGCCAGTTCGCCGGGTTCACGTGTCCGGCGCCGACGACGATGAAGAAGACGACGATCGCGAGCTTGATCGCGACGATCGTCTTGTTCACCGCGTCGCTCTCGGTCGTCCCGCGGATCAGCAGCGCGGTGATGATGAGGATGATCAGCAGCGCCGGCAGGTTCACGATCCCGCCCGCGAACGGGTTCGTCGTGAGCGCTTTCGGCAGCGCGAGATGCAGCGCGGAGGCGCTCAAGAAGTCCGAGAAATAGCCGGACCAGCCGATCGCGACCGTCGCCGCGCCGAGCGCGTACTCGAGGATCAAGCCCCAGCCGACGATCCACGCGAGGAACTCGCCGAGCGTCGCGTAGACGTACGTGTACGCGCTCCCGGAGACCGGGACGGTCGAGGCGAGCTCGGCATAGCACAGCGCCGCGAGCGCGCTGACGATCCCGGCCACGACGAACGAGAGCACGATCGCGGGTCCGGCCTGCGTCGCCGCGGCGTGGCCGGTCAGCACGAAGATCCCCGTGCCGATGATCGCGCCGATCCCGAGCGCGGTCAGCCCCCAGACGCCGAGCGTCTTCTTCAGCGCGGTGCCGTGCGGGTCGGCCCCGGACTGCGCGAGCAGCTCGTCGAGCGGTTTGACGCGTCCCAGCAAGTTCACGCGGACGGTGTACCCCGCCGAGCCGCTCGACGGAAGCCCGTCAGGGCAGCTTCGGGAGCAGCCGTTCCAGCGTCTCGTGCGCGCTCGTCACGATGGTGACGAGCCGCTCGTCCTGCGCGCGCACGACCTCCAGATCTTTGATGAAGCGGTGGTTGATCCGCACGTTCGCCACGCAGCCGGCGAGCGCGGCGCGGAAGAAGTGCAGCGCGCACTCGACGTCGCTCACCAGATGCGGGTTGCCGAGCGCGTTCGCGCGCGCCGCCAGCGCGATCCCTTCCGCGCAGAGCCCCGATGCGGCGAGCGGCGCTTCCGCGGCGCCGGCCAGCGCCCGCTGCAGCGCCGCGGCGCGCGCCTGCTTCTGCGCCTCGCTCGCCTTCGGCAGCGCCGAGGCCCCGACGACCGCGCCGTAGGCTTCCTCGTCGATCGTCTGCGCGGCGCGGAAGCGCTCGCGAAGGGCGTCGGCCTCGGCGGCGATCGCTTGCGCTTCGCCGCGCTGCGCCGCATGGCGCTCGCTTGCCGACGTGATCCGCGCGACCATCGCGCAGAGCGCCGCGCCGAGCGCTCCGACCAACGTCGCAGCGGAGCCCCCGCCCGGCGTCGGCTCCGCGGACGCGAGCCGGTCGAGGTATGCATCGATTCCGTCCACGCGGCGGTCTACCAGGGAAGAACCGGAGACGCCTCGCGGCGAAGAGACTCCGGTCGCGCCGTTTCAGCTGGTTTCAACAAGCACGGCGTGTTTGAACCGAGGCGCCCCGCCCGCGGGCGGCGGCCGCCTATGCTTGCATAAGGACAAACACACAGTGCAAACCCTCGAGAAGACGCGCGGCGACGTGAAGGACCTCGCGCTCGCCGATGCCGGGAAGTCGCGGATCGAGTGGGCGGCGAGCTTCATGCCCGTCCTCGCGCAGATCCGCGAGCGCTTCGCCAAGACGAAGCCGCTCGCCGGCGTGCGCATCGGCGCCTGCCTCCACGTCACCACCGAGACCGCGAACCTGATGCTAGCCCTCAAGGCTGGCGGCGCCGAGATCGCGCTCTGCGCCTCGAACCCGCTCTCGACGCAGGACGACGTCGCGGCCGCGCTCTGCGCCCACTACGAGATCCCCACCTACGCGATCAAGGGCGAGGCCGAGACGACCTATTACTCGCACATCGAGTCGGTGATCGCCTCGAAGCCCCACATGTCGATGGACGACGGCTGCGATCTCGTCACGACGATCTACACCAAGCACAACGCGCTGCTCAAAGAGATGATCGGCGGCTGCGAGGAGACGACGACCGGCGTCATCCGGCTCCACGCGATGGAGAAGGACGGCGTGCTGCCGTACCCGGTGATCGCCGTCAACGACGCGCTCACGAAGCACATGTTCGACAACCGCTACGGCACGGGCCAGTCGACGCTCGACGGCGTGATCCGCGCGACCAACGTGCTGATCGCCGGCTCGACCGTCGTGGTCGTGGGCTACGGCTGGTGCGGGCGCGGCGTCGCCTCGCGCGCGAAGGGGCTCGGCGCGCACGTCGTCGTCACCGAGATCGACCCGCGCAAGGCGCTGGAAGCCGCGATGGACGGGTTCCAGGTGCTGCCGATGGCGGAGGCCGCGAAGATCGGCGACGTCTTCATCACCGTCACCGGGAACTACCACGTGATCCGCAAGGAGCACTTCGAGGTGATGAAGGACGGCGCGATCGTCTGCAACTCGGGGCACTTCAACGACGAGCTCGACCTCGACTCGCTCGAGGCGCTCTCCACCGGGAAGACCACGCCGCGCGAGTTCGTCGAAGCGTACGAGCTGCGCAGCGGCAAGACCGTGCGCGTCCTGGGCCAGGGCCGTCTGATCAACCTCGCCGCCGGCGAAGGCCACCCGGCCGCGGTGATGGACATGTCGTTCGCGAACCAGGCGATGGCGGCGGCGTATCTCGCGCAGAACTACAAGACGCTCGACAAGAAGGTCTACTCGGTCCCCGACCACATCGACGAAGAGGTCGCGCAGCTCAAGCTCGCCGCGTTCGGGATCACGATCGACACGCCGACCCCCGAGCAGGTGAAGTACATGGCCTCGTGGAGCGAGGGCACCTAGCATGGCGTACCGCCGTCTGTTCACCTCGGAGTCGGTCACCGAGGGCCATCCCGACAAGCTCGCCGACCAGATCTCCGACGGCGTCCTCGACGCGATCCTCGCGAAGGACCCGATGGGCCGCGTCGCGTGCGAGACGTTCGCGATCACCGGCCAGATCCACATCGCCGGCGAGATCTCGACGACCAGCTACGTCGACATCCCGAAGATCGTGCGCGACACGATCAAGGACGTCGGCTACGACAAGTCCGCGGTCGGTTTCGACTACGAGACCTGCGGCGTCTCGGTTTCGGTCGACGAGCAGTCGCCCGACATCGCGATGGGCGTCGACAAGTCCCTCGAGGTCAAGGAGACCGGCGAGCGCGATCCGTTCGAGCTGACCGGCGCCGGCGACCAGGGGATGATGTTCGGCTTCGCCTGCCGCGAGACGCAGCAGCTGATGCCGCTCCCGATCACGCTCGCGCACGACCTGACGCGTCTGCTCGCGGCGAAGCGGAAGAACGGCGACATCAAGTACCTGCGCCCGGACGGCAAATCGCAGGTCACCGTCGAGTACGACGGGCACAAGCCGGTCCGCGTCGACGCGGTCGTGATCTCGACGCAGCACGACGACGACATCCCGCTCGACCTGATCCGCCGCGAGGTGACGGAGCAGATCATCGACGCGGTGATCCCGCGCGCGCTGCGCGACCAGCACATGAAGGTCTACGTGAACCCGACCGGCCGGTTCGTGATCGGCGGGCCGAAGGGCGACGCCGGTCTGACCGGGCGGAAGATCATCGCCGACACGTACGGCGGGATGGCGCGCCACGGCGGCGGAGCGTTCTCCGGCAAGGACCCCACCAAGGTCGACCGCTCCGCGGCATACGCCGCGCGCTACGTCGCGAAGAACGTCGTCGCGGCGGGGCTCGCGGAGCGCTGCGAGATCCAGGTCGCGTACGCGATCGGCGTCGCGCACCCGGTCAGCGTGCTGGTCGAGACGTTCGGGACGAACAAGATCGACGAAGAGAAGATCGCCGAGCTGGTCAAGGTCCACTTCGACCTGCGTCCGGCGGCGATCATCCACCACCTCGACCTGCGCCGGCCGATCTACAAGCAGACCGCGGCGTACGGGCACTTCGGCCGCCCGGAGCTCGACCTGCCGTGGGAGCGCCTGGACAAGGCCGAGGCGCTCCGAGCGGACTCCGGCCTGCGGGGCGAGGTCGACCGCGAGTTGGCGCCGCTGACGGCGTAGTGGCTTCAGCGCGAGGCTGAAGCCTCCGCGTTCGGCGCTGCGCGCCGAGGCGCACCGAGCGCCGGTCCTCGTGACCGGCGCTTCTTTGCTTTTAGGCCGGAACGTCCGCGTGGTAGGGATCGTTACGAGACCGACATGAGGTACCCGATGCTTCGACAGACTTTCCAGGCGCTCGCCGTCGCGGCCATCGCGGCCCTTCCGCTTGCCGCCTCGGCCCAAAACGGCAACGGCCAGTACAACGGACAGTACAACAACGACACCCTGCTCCCGTCGCAGACGGTGATCACGGGCTCGCTCGAGCAGACGATCAACAGCCGGACCGCGCAGGTCGGCGACCCCTTCGTCCTCGACGTGCAGCCGCCGTTCCCGATGGACGACGCGCGGTACCAGGGTGCGCGGGTCTACGGGCACGTGGCGACCGTGCAGCGCGCCGGCGGGATGAAGAAGGGCGGCATCTCGCTGGCCTTCGACCGCCTGACGCTGATGGACGGCACGACCGCCGCGCTCCAGGGCCAGGTGCTCTCGTTCGACGCGCAGGGCAACAAGTCGAACTCGACCGCGAAGACGATCGCCGGCGGCGTGATCGGCCAGATCGTCGGCAACTACATCGGCAAGCACATCGGGACCGACGTCGGCGGCGCGATCGGCGCGGTCGGCGGCGCGATCCTGGCGGCGAACACCGGCCAGAACATCCAGGTCCCGCAGGGCAGCAGCGTCTCGATGAAGACGACCGCGCCCGCGACGGTGCTCTCGCGCCGTCAGGCCGGCTACCCGAACGGCGGCTACAACAACGGCCAGTACAACAACGGCAACAACGGCCAGCCGTATCCGACGCCGTACCCGACCCCCTACCACTGATTTTCGTCCTACCGCACTAGCGACGAGCAAAGCGAGACACCGCCCAGGCGGTGTCTCTTCTTTTTGCTTCAGCGAGGCAGCGCGACGCGGTGGGCACCGAGCCAGTCGGCCATCTCGGTGAGCTCATCGCGCAGAGCGGGGAGGACCGCGGCGCGTCTTGCATGTGGTTCGAGGTGGATCGCGTGGGCGCGGAGGGTGCCGGCTTGGCGGTCGTGTTTGAGGTCCACGCGGGCGACGAGACGGTCGCCGAGGAGGAACGGCAGTACGTAGTAGCCGTGGACGCGTTTGTGCTGCGGCGTATAGATCTCGAGGCGGAAGTCGAACTCGAACAGCTCGCGGTTGCGCGTGCGCTCCCACACGACCGAGTCGAACGGGGAGAGCAGCGCGCGCGCCGTGATGCGGCGCGGCAGGCGCGCGTCGCGCGCGAGGTAGCGGTCTCCGCGCAGGCCGTGCACTTGGACGCGCTGCAGCTCGCCGGCATCGGCGAGCTCGGCGATGCGCGCGCGCGTGCCGGCGACGTCGAGGCGGAAGTAGTCGCGCAGGTCGCGCTCGCTCGCGATCCCGGTCGCGCGCGCGGCGATGCGGATGAGCTCGCGCTGCGCGTCTTCGTCGGACGGCGTCGGCGCGTCGAGGATCGCGCGCGGGAGGACGCGCTCGGGGAGGTCGTAGACGCGCTCGAAGCCCTTGCGGTACGCGGTCGTGATCTCGCCGCACCAGAACAGCGCCTCGAGGCCGATCTTCACCTCGCTCCAGCCCCACCACGAGCCTTTCCCGCGCGCGCCCTCGAACCCGCTCGCCGAAATCGGTCCGCGCTCCGCCACCGCCGCGCGCAGGCGCTTCAGCGTATCGGGGTCGTCTTGGATCATGCGCGAGATGCGGCCCCACGTGTCGATCCCGCGCTTCGCGCGCTCCATCCGCCAGCGCAGCAGCGGCTGCAGCTCGACCGGGAGCAGCGACGCTTCGTGCCCCCAGTACTCGAACAAGATGCGGTCGCGCCCGTACGCCGCGCGCTCGAGCACCTCGCGGTCGTAGGGCCCGAGCCGCGAGAACAGCGGGAGATAATGCGAGCGGACGACGACGTTGACGCTGTCGATCTGGATCAGGCCGACGCGCCCGAAGACGCGCCGCAGGAGCCGCCGGTCAACCGTGCCGCGCGGCGCCGGATCGGTGAAGCCTTGTGCGGCGAGCGCGATCCGGCGGGCCTCGGCGAGCGAGAGATCGGAGGCGGGCACGCTCCGCGGAAGGCTACGAGAAGCCGGCGGCGAGCGCCGCGAGATACGGCACGTAGGTCAGCGTGCACGAATGGTTCGTGCCGAGGTCGCCGGACTGCGCGCAGAAGCTCACGACGTTCTGCTGGAGCGATCCCGTCACGACAAACGCGACGTTTGGCGCGCTTGCGTACCCCGCGCCGCCGCGGTTGACGGTGACGGAGTCGACGTAGTGGTCAATGAGCCCACCGACCGTCGCGACCGCGGTCGCACCGGATCCGCCGCCGCCCGAGAACGTCACGAGCGGGGCGAAGTAGTAGTCCGATCCGCCGGCGGTGACCGTGACGCTCGTCACCGCGCCGCCCGCGACCGTGGCCTGCGCCGTCGCACCGCTTCCCCCGATGTCGTACGCGTCGGTGACGTGCATGCAAGTCAGTGTCAGCCCGCCGTACGTCAGCGTCGCCGGCGGAAGGATCGGGACGACATCGGCCGCGTGCACGATGGCATAGCTGTTCGGGATCAGCCGCTGAAAGTTCGAGACGAACAGGTTCTCGTTGTCGTAGCCCGGAATGTTGATGCCGGTCGCGACGCGTGGCGCGGCCAGCGTGTAGGCCGAAATGGTCGAGAACGACGTCGGGAAGTTATGCGCGACGTCGACCGCGCACAGCGCGGCGAGCGCGCCGCCCAAGCTGTGGCCGGTCACGTAGAGCGGCAGCGATCCGTCGAGCTTCGTCACGTACTGCGCGACCTGCTGCGCGAGCGATTGCGGAGCACGTTCGGTCGGCGTGGTGCTCAGCGGCCCACCGCCGGCCGGCGCTTTCGCGCCGTCCTCGCCGAGCGTGTAGAGCCCGTAGAATCCAGAGTGCACACTCCCCAGACCGTCGATCGTCCCCTGGTTGTCGGGATAGGGCGTCGGGATCGCGTCGGGGTTGTCGCCGAGCCATTCGTCCCAGGTGCGGCTGCCGCGCAACGCGATGACCGCGAGCTGCTTCGTGGCACCTCCACCGGTCGGCGTGAGCGTGAGCTGCACCGCGAAGCCGCCCGTCACGGTATCGTAGTCGCCGACGTCACCGGTGCTGGGACCCGGCTCGTCCGCCTCCGAGACGGTGAAGCCTTGCAGGTTCGAGGCCGAGACGGCGTACCCGGCGTAGATCAGGGATGAGAACGCCTCCACGTCGATCGAGTCGGCGTCGAACTGCGTGTAGGTCAACGTACAGCACTGGCCCAGCAGATACGCGACGTTCGGGTCGAACGGCGCGGGCGGAGGGCTCGTCGTGACCGATCCTGACTTCTCGACGAGCGGAGTGAATGGCAGTACAACCGAGATTGCCATGGTGGCCCCTTTCTGTTGAGGCGCTTACGGTACTATTTGAAACTTCGTAGGAAGTGCGCCGTGCGCTTCCACGCGCCGGGGCGCGGACCGCGGTCGGCGCGCTTCTGCGCGACGACGTGATACGCTTGCAGCGACCCTTCGTGGAACGCGAAGCTGCCGGTCCACAGATACAGCCGCCAGATGCGGAACGTCTCCTCGCCCCACTTCGCGACGATCTCGTCGCGATGCGCGTCGAAGCGCTCCGCCCAGTGGCGCATCGTGAGCATGTAGTCGTGCGACTCGTTCTTCGTCTCCACGATGTCGAGGCCGTGGAACAGCAGCTCCTCGATGAGATCCTGCAGGCACAGGAACGAGTGCGCGCCCGGCCAGATGTAGCGGCGCGTGAAGTCCGAGGCGTCGTACTTCTGGATCGCGGCCGACGCGTCGAGATAGAGCCGCCCGTTCGGCTTGAGCACCTCGTAGAGCCGCGAGGCGAAGCGCTTGTAGTACGGGATGTGCTCGATCACGCCGTAGATCACCACCCCGTCGTACGGCTCCGCGGGCCGGTGCACGAGGAAGTCCTCGAGCTTCACCGCGCAGTTGGTGAGCCCGAGCCGCTGCTCGAGCCGGGTGATGTACGCGTACGAGTCTTCCGCGATCGTCAGCGAGGTGACGCCGACGCCGCGCGGGCCGCAGTACTCCTGCACGCCGCCCCAGCCGCCGCCGATGTCGAGGATGCGCATCCCCGGCTTGAGCTGCAGGCCGTTCCACATCGACTCCAGCTTGTGCTCCGCCGCCTCTTCGAGCGTCTCGTCGTCGCGGTGGAAGATGCACTGCGAGTAGAAGCGGTACTTCGCGTCCATGAACGAGAGGTAGAAGTCGTCGCCGAGCTGGTAGTGCTTCGCGATCGACGTCTTGTTGATGCGCGTCGCGGGGACGAAGATGCTCTGCAGCAGCGTCGCGAAGCGCAGCCAGTTCGTCGTGTTGGCCTGCAGCAGCGTGCGCACTTCCTGCATCGCCCAGAAGTCGCCGTCGATGTCGAAGTCGCCGCGGATGTACGCCTCGCCGAGCGCGATCTCGCTCATCCCGCCGTACAGGACCTTGTCGTCCTTGAACGTCACGGTGAACTGCGGCGCGCCGTCTCCGAACCGCATCACCTCGCCGGAGGCGAGCCGGATCTCGCACGAGATCCCCGCACGCGCCGCGGCCCGCTCGACGACCTCCCCGAGCTTGCGGGCCGCGAGCGAGCGGGGCGCCGCGGGTGGCGGGGCTCCCGGCTGCGGCGCTGCGGGCGTGGTGGGCGGCGTGACGGTCGCGGGGTCGGTCGTCTGCATGGGCGGGGGGTTGCGCGCCTGCGGGCGGTCGGGCCTGCCGACCCGGGAAGCGAGGGAGCGATCCGGGAGCGCCGGGTACACCGTACGCATGCGAACATTGAAGGCGCTCACGGCCGCGGCGGCGGTCGCGCTGCTGGCGGGAAGCCCCGCCCTGGCGCAGCAGCCGCGCAGCGACCAAGGGACGAACGCCAACGGCCCGATCACCATCCTCAAGAACATGCAGCCCGAACCGGACGGTGTCGTCGTCCGGATCAACGGCGCGGAGATCGACCATCTCCACGTGGCGGACTATGCCGACATCACCGGCGACGTGCATCCGGGTCAGAACACGCTGACCGTGACGTGGAGCGGTCCGCTGCAGAAGCTGAACTTCAAGGTGGCCTACGCGCCGACGCGCAACAACTTCAAGAACGTCCTGGTCGTGCAGGCGAACGCCTCGAACGACAACTCGCTGCGCCAATCCGGCGCGAAGGCGATGACGTTCACGATCCCGGGCTGACGCACTCGGGCGCGGGCGGCGGTGCTCAGCCGCCCGCGCGCTTCACCGGGCGGTTGCGCTCCTGGAAGTACGCGACGATCTTGTCGCGGTGATCGCCCTGCAGCTCGACCACGGCGTTCTTCGCTGTGCCGCCGGTGCCGCAGAGGCGCTTCAGCTCTTTGCCGAGCGCGTCGACCTCGGAGGGCGCGAGGCCGTGGACGACGGTGACCGCGCTGTTGCGGCGCTTCTCGCGCGCGACGCGGACGACGCCGTCGTTCGGCATCGCGCGCTGCGTCGGCTGGGTCTTGCGGAGCGCGCCGCGGCCGGGCGGCGGGAGCGGGAGGGTGCCGTCGGTGGAGTAGACGAGGACCCTTTCCTCGCGCACGCGCTCGTCCTTCACGCCGGTTGCAACCTCGCCGTCATGCGGCCGGGTTCGGCGTGAGGTGACGGTGGTTCTGCCTGCCGCGCCTCCGAGCGTGGTCGAGGAGATCGCGGCGTTCGGCCGCTTCGCCGCGTCGCGGGGCTGGGTCCCGGCGACGTCGGGGAACTTCTCGCGCCGCATCGACGCCGGCCATGCCGCCGTGACGCGCAGCGGGATCGACAAAGGCGCGATCCGGCCGGGCGATGTCGCGGTGATCGCGATCGCGGGGCCGGTCCCGGCCGGGATGTCGGCGGAGACGCCGCTCCACCTAGCGCGCTACCGCAGCGACCCGGCGATCGGCGCGATCTTCCACGTGCACACCATCGCTTCGACCGTCATCTCGCGGCTCCAGGAGCACGACGGGATCGTTGCGACCGACGGGTTCGAGATGCACAAGGCGATCGGCCTGGACACGCACGAGAGCGTCGTGAAGATCCCGGTGTTCGCGAACAATCAGGACACCGAGCGGCTCGCCGGGGCGATCGAAGCGCGGATCGGGCCGAACGCCGCGGTGCCGGGGTTCCTGCTCGCCGGCCACGGCTTGTACGCATGGGGCGCGACGGCAGCCGACGCGCGCCGGCACGTCGAAGCGCTGGAGTTCCTGATCGCCTGCCACCTCGAAGAACGGAGATTGCGATGAACACGATGCTCGCCTCGACCCTGCGCGTCTTCGACGAGAACGACGGGGCCAAACCGCTCGTCGACACGACCGACCGCGCGGAGATCGCGCGGCTGCTCGGCGAGCGCGGGATCGTCTTCGAGCAGTGGGAGGCGAGCGCGCCGCTCACCGCGGAGTCCGGCCAGGACGAGATCCTCGCCGCGTACGCGAACGACGTCGAGCGGCTGAAGACGGAGTACGGCTACACGACGGTCGACGTGATCCGCGTCGGCGCGAGCACGCCGAACGTCCCGGAGCTGCGGAAGAAGTTCCTCAACGAGCACACGCACACCGAGGACGAGGTGCGGTTCTTCGTCGAGGGCAGCGCGTCGTTCTACCTGCGCACCGGCGGGAAGGTGTACCAGACGATCTGCACGCGCGGCGACCTGATCGGCGTCCCCGCGAACACGCCGCACTGGTTCGACATGGGACCGGCGCCCGAGTTCGCCGCGATCCGCATGTTCGTCGACCCGTCGGGCTGGGTCGCGAACTTCACCGGCGACGAGATCGCCTCGCGGTTCCCGAAATACGAATAACCGCCCGCGCGGTGCTCGTCGACGTCGAAGGGACGACGAGCACGATCGCGTTCGTCCACACGGTGCTCTTCCCGTACGCGGACGAGCACCTCGACGCGTACGTCGCCGCGCACCGTGAGGACCCCGAAGTCGCTGCGGCGATGCGCGAAGCGGCGCGTCTCGCCGACGTCGAGCCGGACGCCGGCGACGCGACCGTGCTGGCGCACCTGCACGCCTGGATCGCCGAAGACCGGAAGGCCACGCCGCTCAAGACGCTGCAAGGCCTGATCTGGGCCGAGGGCTACGAGCAGACCGGACTGCGCGGCCACGTCTATCCCGACGCGGCCGCGGGCCTGCGGCGCTGGCACGACGCCGGCCTGCGGCTGTACGTCTACTCGTCGGGCTCCATCGAAGCGCAGCGCGTGCTGTTCGCGCACAGCGACCAGGGCGATCTCTCGCCGCTGTTCAGCGGAAACTTCGATACGACGACCGGACCCAAGCGCGATGCGCGGTCGTACGAAGCGATCGCCGCGGCGATCGGCGAGACGCCGCGCGACGTCCTCTTCTTGAGCGACGTCGACGCGGAGCTCGACGCGGCACGGAGCGCCGGCATGCAGACGGTGCGCCTGCTGCGCCCCGCCGACACGCCGCCCGGCGCCACGACGACACACCCGAAGGCCGTCGGCTTCGACGAGATCGAGATCACCGCGTCTCCTCGCGCACCGCACTGAACGCGAGCACGAACGAGATCATCAGGTAGCCGATCCCCGACACCGCGACGGCCTGGCGAACGCCGACGTGATCCGCGATCCAGCCGCCCGCGATCGCACCCGGTAGCGCCCCCACCATCGCGAGCAGCCGGACGACGCCGAACACGCGGCCGACCGCGTCCTCCGGCATCACTCGCATGCGCCACGAGACGATCGTCGTCATGTAATAGCCGCTCGCGATGCTGGCGAGCGCGAACGCGACGACGGCCAGCGACATCGAGTGCAGCCAGGGCGGCGCGATCCACAGCACCGCGTCGAACAGGTTCGCGATGATCAGCGCCCGTCCGACGGGCCAGTGCGTCCGCCCCGCGACGAACGACCCGATCGCCGCGCCGGCCGCGAAGCCGCCGAACGCGACGCCGATCGCCGCATCGCTCGCCGCAAAGGCCCGCTTGAAGAACGGAATCAGCACGACGAACCCGATCGAGCCGATCGTGTTGAAGCCCAGACTGCAGAACGTCGTGATGCGCATGGTGCGGTCGGCCATCAACAGTCGCCAGCCGTCCTTGACGTCGGCGGCGACCTCGTGCGGCTTGGGGATGCGCCCCGGCGCATCGGGCCCGAACGTCCGGACCGACGCGATCGCGAACTGCGACCAGAGATAGGTGAACGCGTTGATCGCCAGCGCGGGCAGCGGACCGACGACGCCCATCAGCGCCCCGCCCAGCGGCGGCGCGACGAGATTCACCGTCTGCTCCGTCGCGTGCAGCGCGGCGACGCCGCCGCGTACCCCGTCGGCCCCGAGGACGTAGCGAATGCTCGGTGTCTGGGATGCGAGGAAGAGCGCGCCGCCGACGGAGAGTACGATCACGGCCCCGTAGACGATGGCGACCGTGAGGTGTCCGGTCGCGAACAGCACGCACAGCAGCGTCATCACGGCGAAGCGCAGCCCGTCGCACGCGAGCATCGTGCGGCGCCGGTCGACGCGGTCGGCGAGCGATCCGCCGACGAGGCTCACGATCGCGAACGGCAGGAGCTCGAGCCCCCACGTCAGCCCGACCGCCGTCGCGGAGCCGGTGAGGCGAAAGACGAGCAGCGGGATCGCGAGCCGGCGGAGCCCGTCGCCCAGATAGCTGAGCGCTTGGCCCGCGTAGAAGCGGCTGAATGCGGAAGAACGGAAAGCGCTCGCGGTGCGAGCGGTCGCGGTGGCCATCGGACGGATTCCCTGAACGTGCGGAAGCGAGTGGACTGAGGTCTGCACGATCCGCGCCGGCGAGCGGCGCGGGGGAATCTACGAAGACATGGCCTCGCTTCGGTTGGCCTCCGACCGGCCGGAATCCTCCGGCCGCGCGGCGGGAACTCTTCCGGCGGCCGCGAACCGTGGCGAGTCGGTCCCGGATAGCTCAGCCGGTAGAGCAGCTGACTGTTAATCAGCGGGTCGTTGGTTCGAGTCCAACTCCGGGAGCCAGATTTACGAAGGGATGTAGCGTCATGCTACGTCCCTTCGTTCGTCTCACATCACGCAGAGAATCCGGGAAGTGGCCGTACCGTGAAGCAGAGATTCGCACGGTTTCGTATCTCGTACCTTATGGTTGTGGCGGCGCAGCAGCGCGCCATTTGGGAGGAGTTGGGTCATGTCCATGAACGGATCGCGGCATTGTCGTCGCGGGGTGTCCATCGCGCGATTGCCGGCTCGGGTCACAACATCCAGAACGAGCGGCCAGCTGCCGTCATTTCAGCCGTCAACGAAGTGGTCGATCAGGCGCGTTCCCCGAAACCCTAGAGCGTACGAGGCACGCTCGCCGGTGTAGGGGCGGGGGCCGGCAACGCTAGCCCCGGACGTGGGAGCAGCTTCCCGCGGCGTTCGAGCTCGCGCGTGTACGCCGGATCGGACTCCGGGGGACCCTCGTTTTCGTGTCGCGCGGCGGCCGGGCCGAGGTAGAGATAGGCGTCGGCCATATCCTCGATCTTCAGCCCGGGCCACGGCTTCACGAGCTTTCCGCGGATCCGCGTGTCCGCCGCGAAGTCGTTCGCGTCCATCGCTCCGAGCCAGGTGCCGTGAAGCGCCGCGGCCGAGGGATTCGCCCACGAGGCGAAACGCCGGTCCAGCTCCGCGCTCGCCGCGTTGTTCGTCATGAAGACGTACGTCGAGTGCGGATGCGCTCGCTCCAGCCGTTCGGTCACGGTCGGGAACGGCGCCATCTCGCTGTGCCGATGAAAGACGTGCAATCCGCCGAAGAACAGCAAGGCGTTCTCGCGCTTCGCCAGCACCTGCGTCTCGATCACGGACGTGATGTTGTCGTCACGGTGGCTGGAGGCCAAGAACTCCGCCCTGCTGTGCACCTTGTCCCAGTCGATCGGCGGGTCGCCCGCCAGGACGCGAATGCGGTGGTCCGCTGGGAGCGTGCGGTTCACGGCGCGGACTGCGTCCAACAGGTCCTTGTGGTGCGGGTCGTTGCACGGGCCGAACACCTGCGTGGTGTTCCGCCACACGAGCTGAAGCTGCGCGAGCGGCACGTCGTCGCCGGCGATGTAGCGGTCCAGCACCGGCTGGTACAGCGAGTTGCCGCACTCGATGACGACGTTGCGCACCGTCCTCGCGAAGCGCGGGTCGCGCACCACGGCGACGGCGAACTCATCGTCCTCGTCGGTGTGTGAGACGCCCAGCGCGACGATCGGAACGCGCCCGAACGCGGAGATGACCGCGTCGACGCCGTTCACCGGCTGCGGGGCCGCGCCGGGCGGAGCCGCAGCGAGCGCGGCGCACAGCGCTGCTAAGATGCCGATGCGGACGATGGGACTGCGTTCCAGCGCGCGCTGAACCATGCGGACGGCCTTGATCTCCGAGCATCGCGCGGCCTCTTGCTTGGCCCAGCGAAAGTGCGCCTGATGTGATGGCCCCGAGCACCCCAGCTTGCGCTCAGGCCGGCAGAGCAGACTTTGGGGGCATGAGCCGCCTTTGGCCGCCGGTGTGCGCGGCGTTCGCAATGTTGGCCGTCTCTGTCGGCTCCGCAATCGCGGGCGCCGATTCCGCTGAGCGGTACGTCGCCACGGTGTTCGCCGACGGGACGCTGAATCAGATTCCGGCATCCGGTATTGAGCTCACGAACGCAGCCGCCATCCGCTTCGAGACGCCTTCGGACTACGCGTCCACGGAGTGCACGCTGTTCGTCAATCGCGATCCTCGGACCGCGAAGCGCGTTCTCCTGCGGTTCGGCTACGTCGACGAATCGGGGAAGGAGATCGGACACGACACCGTCTACGCTCGCGGTACGTTTTCGACGGGCGTCCCGATCGGGCGGTGGTCGAGCGCGCCGTACGGCTCCGACGTCGGGCAAACGTGTCAGCTCTTCACCGGGCTCGACCACGGGATCGACGTGACGCCGTCACACACGTACCGGCGTTTTTGGCATACGCGACTCCGGCGCGCGGTCTCGCTAGTGGCCTCCGTCGACGAGGTCGAGTATGTGGACGGCACGGTTTGGCACAGGTGACATAACTCCGACGGCGCTGAAGGACTCCTCGGCTTATGAGGGAAGACGAGCGAGGGTTGGGTGTCAGCCCGTACGACGTGGGGTGATTAGGCTATGCGGGCGACGTTCGACGCGATCGTGATCGGCGGCGGCGCGATGGGGAACTCCACCGCGTTCCATCTCAGCAAACGCGGCGTGCACACGCTGCTCCTCGAGCAGTTCACGTTCTTCAACCAGCTCGGGAGCTCGGCGGGCGTCTCGCGCCAGTTTCGGATCCCGTATCCGGAAGCGTACATGGTGCAGCTCGTCAAGGAGTCGATCCCGTTCTGGGACGAGCTGCAATCGCTCACGCCGGTCCCGCTGATGGACAAGGTGGGGACGCTGTGGTTCGGCGATCCGGCGGTGCACACGTCGGAAGGGAACATCGCGGACGCCGAAAAGGCGCTCGACGCGCAGAACGTCCCCTACACGAAGCTCACCGCCGCCGAGATCGAACGTGAGTACCGCTTCAAGCGGCTGCCCTCGACCTACGCCGGACTGTTCCAGGCCGACGGCGCGAGCATCGACCTGCGGGCGACGATTCGAACGCTGCACGAGTGGAACCTCGCGTCGCCGTACGTGACGATGCTCGACGAAGCGCCGGTGATCCGGATCGAGCCGCGCGGGAACGCGTTCGAGGTGACGACGCCGCAAGGGACGTTCACCGCGGAGAAGCTCGTCATCACGCCGGGACCGTACGCGAACAGCGTCTTCAACCTGCTGAACTTCGGCATCGAAGCGACGTACTGGAACATGGCGTCGGCCTATTACGAGATCGTGGACCCGGTGCAGTACCCGACCTGGTTCGTGTTCCAGCAGCCGCAGGGCGACGACGGAAACGAGTTCTACGGCTTCCCGGAGGGGTCGTGGGACCATCCGGGCTACATCCGGGTCGCCTCGGACTTCGTCATGCAGCCGCTGACCGCGCCCGAGCAGCGCACGCTGGTCCCGAACCCGCGGGAGCTCGCGCTCACCGCCGCGTGGGTGGAAGAGCACATGACCGGCCTCGCGCCGGTGCCGCGGTTCACGTCGACCTGTCTCGTCGCGCTCAGCACGATTCCGAACAAGGAGCTGTTGATCGACTTCGCGCCGGAGCATGTGCCGCATCACGACCATATCGTGATCTACGCGACCGGCTGGGCCGGCAAGTTCGTCCCGCTGCTGGGGCGGATTCTCTGCGATCTCGCGCTCGATGGCCGCACGCCGTTCGACATCTCACACTTCAAGACCGGATCGACCTATTTCCGCCGGCTCGAGCCGGCTCGCTGAGCACACGGAGGACGAACGACATGGCCCACAAGACGTACTCGATTTTCGGCGCCGGCGCGGCGGGTCTGTACACCGCGTGGCGGCTGCTCGGCGGAACGGTCGGCGCGGAGTTCACCTCCCGGCAGCTCGCCGAAGGCGACGTGCTCGAGCTGTACGACTGGGGCAAGTACGCTTTCTCGAAGCAGAACCCCGGGACGCGCGAGCCTGGCGCGCGCGTCTGCACCTGGCACTATCAGGACGACAAGACGAAGTCGTACCTCGAGCTCGGCGGGATGCGCTACTCCGAGTGGAACCGCGACGTCCCGCACTACGACGACACGACCGCCGGCGGACACCGCGTCGTCACCACCGTGATCTCGCAGCTCGGCCTCGACAAGTATTCCGTGCCGTTCAACGAGTCGACGAACCCGCTGTTCTACCTGCGCACGAAGAACATGTTCCTCAACGACTTCTCGTCGAGCCGCCCGGCGCCGTACAACGTCGACCGCTACGGCGCCGCGACGCAGCCCGACATCGGCTTCAACGTGATCGAGCAGATCGCGGTGACGAACACGACCGGGCCGCAGACGCGGCCCGAGTGGGACGCGTTCTACCAGCACGGCCGGATCGCCGCGAACCTCTCGACCAGCTCGGTCTTCCAGAAGGGCGATCTCCTCAAGAACGTCGGCTACTGGAACCTGATGTACGACCGGCTCGGCTCGGAAGGCTTCGGCTACACGGCCGACGGCAACGGCTACACCTCGAACGTCATCAACTGGAACTCCGCGGTGGCGATCGAGGCGAACAACGAGTTCACGCCCGGGACGCAGTACAAGACGCTGACGATCGGCTACTCCGGGATGTTCACCGCGCTCTTCGAGGCGATCGCCGCGCTCGCGCAGCAGAAGGGCGTCGGCTTCCGCTATTTCCCCGACACGCGGCTCCAGTCCATCTTCCAGGACACCGACGGGACCATCCATTTCGGCTGCGCGACGCGCGACGAGCCCCACAAGGCCGCGCAGTCGCGAACGACCGACGCCGCATGGCTGGCGATGCCGCGCCACGCGCTCGAGCTGGTCGCGCGCGGGACGCGCTTCGTCCACACCGGCGGGCTCGACGTGCTGAACGGGCGCGACGTGAAGCTGTACCTGGAAGCCGCGATCATGCAGCCCTCGTACAAGATCGGGATGTTCTTCGACACGCCGTGGTGGACGAGCGCGACGTACGCTCCGCAGCTCACGGGATACGTCATCACCGACGCCGTGATCGCGGCGCTGAAGAAGGAGAAGTTTCCGTCGCGCTACCTCGACGCGCTCGCGAAGCTGAACGTCCCCGAGAACGCGTACGGGGCGGCGAGCGATCTGGTCGCCGCTCTCGAGGCGATCGCCGAGGACCGGCTCACGGTGCGCGAGGAGCAGCAGCTCCTCGCCGCGGCGCTGCGCTCCACGATCGGTCCGAGCGTGACCGACACGCCGGTCCGCCAAGTGGTCTACTTCGGGAACAACGCCCTGGACACGAGCGCCGAGCCGATCTACGGGATGCTCGCGAGCTACGACGACGAGTCGTACACCGACTTCTGGCAGGGGCTGGAGCTGAACCCCGACGAGGAGCGCAAGGTCCCGCTCGCCGACGACATCCAGCCGCTGATCGGCCCGCGCAAGGTCCCCGACCGGATGCTCAAGATGCTCCGGCGGCAGCTCGCCGAGATCCACTTCGGGCCGAATGCGAACTTCGACGCGGTTCCGGAGCCGAAGGAGGCGCGCTACATGGACTGGTCGCTCCCGCCGTTCAACGCCGGGTACCACGCCTGGGCCTCGCACTACGACATCGCCGACGTCCAGCAGAAGATCCGCAAGCCCTCGCAGTTGATCCCCGGGGCCGACGCCGACATCTTCATCGTCGGCGAAGCGTACTCGAACGACCAGGCGTGGGTCGAAGGCGCCTACTGCACCGCGGAGTCGGTCTTGAACGACTTCTTCGGTGTCGAGCCGATCATCGACGACACGAACTACCCGTTCATCTGCCGGGTCGTGCCGTAAGGGCGCCGCCGATCAGGCCCGGCTGAAGAACGGCGTCCCGGCGAGGCCGTTGATCACGAACTGCACGGCGAGCGCGGCGAGGATGATCCCGAGCAGGCGCGTCACGACGTGGATCCCGGTCTTGCCGATGATGCGCTGCAGGTACGGCGCCGCGCTCATGCAGAGCCACGTCAGCACGAGCGCGCTGGCGTAGGCGAGCACGACGGTGAGCACGCGCACGTCGTCGCCGTGCGTCAGCCCGGCGAGCAGCAGCACCGTCGCGACGGTCCCCGGTCCCGCGATCATCGGGATCGCGAGCGGGAAGACCGCCGGGTTCTCGGTCTCGCTCGCTTCGCGCGTCTCTTCCGCGGTCTGCTTGGCGCCGGTCGGGCGCGCGAAGAGCATGTCGATTGCGATCAGGAACAGCAAGATCCCGCCGGCGATCGTGAACGCGGGCAGCGTGATTCCGAGGTACGCGAGCAGCGCCCGCCCGGCGAGCCCCATCGCGAGGATGACGGCGGCCGCCACGAGCACGGCCTCGTTGATGATTCGCTGACGCCGCCGCGGCGTGTTGGCCGTCGCGACCAGCGTCAGCGGGATCATCCCGACCGGGTCGATGATGGTGATCGCCGTGGCGAACGCCGTCGCCGCGAACTGGAGGTCCACGCACCGCTCAACACGGTCCCGGCCGCCTTTGCTGCGCGGACCATCACGCTCGTACCGCTACCTCGCGCAGACGCGCGCATCCGTGGCACAGTGCGAAGGACTCTGACACAGGACGCCCTAAGCGAGCGACTTGCAGCGTACCGCGGGTGGAGCGCGAGAACCGCTGAGGAGTGTAGATGGCCGAGCCCCGGCGCAGCCCGAGGCGACTCTCCGCCAACGTCCTTTCGGACCTCGGCGGCGTCGCGCTGGAGCGTTATCGCTCCGGCGATCTTCGGCTTGCCGCCAAGATCGCGCTCGCCGCACTCGCGTCGGGCGATACGTCGCCGGGGTTCGCCGAGCTCGCCGCGCGGAGCGCGATACGGACCGGCGATGCCGAGACGATGCAGGCCGCGCTCGCCGCGATGCGGCCGAACCCTGAAGGCGATCCGCGCAGCTGGATGCGTGCGGCATTCGAGGCGCGGTACGGCGACGCCGAGCGCGCGGTCCCTGCATTGCGCGACGCAGCGCGCGCGGCGCACGGCGCAACCCGGACCGAGATCGCATATCATCTGGCGGTCGCTCTTTGGGGGACGCGCGACCTCGAAGGTTCCGAGGCGGTCGTGCTGGCGCATATCGAAGACGGGACCGGCTTCGGCCTCGCGTCGCTGCAGCAGATGCTCGGGTGGATCGAAGTCTCACGCGAGCGGTACGTGTTCGCAGGACGGCATTTCATCGATGCTCTGGCCACCCTGGACGCGGCGCACGAGCACGACGAATGGGCTCGTTCGCGTGCGATGCACGCGCTGGCGATCATCGCCGTCGAGACCCTCGACCTTCGCCCTCTCCCCATGCTCTCCGTCCGTGAAGGAACGGCCGGCGAAGAGGCGCGCGAGCCGCTCTTTCACGTCCTCCAGAACGTCGGCTGGCTTCGCATGCTGGACGGAGACGAGAACGGAGCGCTCATCGATTTCGAGCGCGCGCGCGCAATCGCGCCGACGCCGTCGCTGGTCGCGGTCGCCGAGGTCAACCGCGCGTCGTATTTCCGCATTCGCGGCGAGCTTGGCTCGGCGCGCACCTATCTGCAGCTGGCCGGTGACGCGCTGCGCGGCCAGCGCTGGGCCGATGCGAACGCGGACGAGCGCATCACGTTGCTGGAGTACGCGCTGGAGGCGTATTACCTCGAGCCGACGTCGGCCGGCCCGACGCTGACGCGGTATCTCTCCGGATCGCGCAAACGGCGCGCCGCGCTGGCGTTCGAGCACGACCGCCGCGAACAGGCGGTCGAGCTGACGGCCCGCGGAGCGCTGGAAGCGTATCACAAACGGACGACGGAGGCGGTGCACCTGCTGCGCGAGGCGCTCGACGTCTGGGGGAAGATCGGATACCGGTATCGCGAGGCGCTCACCGCGCTGCTGCTCGACGACGTCTCGCCGCGCGAGGAGTTTCGCGACACGGCGCGGCGGGCGACCGCAGGCGTCCCGCGCAGCTGGCTTCGTCGTGAGGTCGATCGCCGCGGCGCACGGACGGAGAGCGGATATGCGGCGCTCAGCCCGGCGGAGCGCCGCGTGATGCTCGCGATCTGCGAAGGGAAGACCTCGAAGCAGATCGCGGCCGATTTCGGACGCAGTTTCCATACGATCCGAAATCAGACGCTCAAAGTCTATTCGACGATGGGTGTGCGCACTCGGTCTGCATTGGTCGCCGAATGTGCGCGGCTGGGGCTCTTGTCGAAGCTACGGTGAGCTCGGGGGCGGCGTGGGCTGCGACCACGGACCGCCTCCGCTGGTGCCGTCGACATCTGTAGTCGACGTAACGGTTCCGGAATCGCTCGCGCTGACCGTGGCGCTGGGCGCGACCACGGCGAGCGCAAGAAGAATGAGCGGGAGATACAACGCGGTTTCCTCGTCATTGAGCGGGGGGTGAAAGCGCGACCGAAGTCGCGCTCCCACCGTAGCTCAAATGAGCGATAAACCGTCAGGGTAATCGAGTACCATTGAGCCGGGCATTATCGGTCGGTCGCGGACGGATTATGTAGTTCTCGTGTCCTACCATCGACGACCATTTAATGGCTCATTCGAATCAGAGCGGCTGCGCCGTATGGTCCGAAACGCGCACGCGGCGGGCTCGAACGTACGTTCCGGCGGAGGTTGCCGGTGTAAGGGCGTAGCGCGGGTCTCCCGTGTTCTCACCCGAGTCGGTCGAGCTGCCCGATCGCTGGCCTGCGTGCCGGCGGGATCGTTGCGGCTCGACGGCAGGCGTCGCGCACGTCGAGACGCCGCACGGCCCGATCGTCGTGACGTGCGAGAACGGGCACCATCGCGCGTACGCGAAGCCGGACGATTTCCGCCGCGGCGGACCGCACGCGGGCGCGTTCAGCTCGGACGCGGTGCCGCCGGAACCGCCGCGCGACGTGCGGCTGCAACGGCTGGAGCCGGGCGCGCGGCGGCGCGGCGAGGTGCTCGAGGACGCCGACCGCTGCGCGCTCTGCGGGACGCCGCCCGCCGAGCATCCGTACCGCCCGGATCTCGACGTGCGCGGCGACGCGGCGGTGCTGGCGTGGTTCCAGCGCCGCCGGCCCGCGGTCTACGCGCAGATCCTCGAAGCGCTCGCGATCGTGCGGCGGCGCGAGCGCGTCACGCTCGGCGACTGGCGCTTGAAGCTGCCGCCCGCGTTGCGCGAGGTCGTCGTCGGTGAGCTGCGCAACTCAGCGCTGGTGAGCGATCACCTCGTCGCGCCGGCGCGGCTGGAGCGGCTCGTCGACGTGCTCACGCAGCGCGAGCTCGAGTTCGCCGCGAACCGCTTGCTGGTCGCAGTGTGCCGGCGCTGCGCGGCGGGGCGCCGCGGCGTGCGGGCGAGCCGCGAGCAGTATCTGCGCCACTACGTCGTGGCGCTGCACGGCGGCGACGAGCGCCTCGCTCGCGCGGACGCCGCGCGCTGGCGGATGATGGAGAACGTCGCGCTGCACGCGGCGCGCGTCGTTCTCCCGGGAGACGAGCCGGCTATGCGCGCCGCGCGAACGGCGTGACGTTCTCCGGCAGCTCGACGTCGTCGAGCGCCTCGTGCGGGAAGAACGCGACGACGTGCGAGGTCACGATCGTCGCGGTCGTCGCCGTCCCGTCCTGAAAGCGGTCGACCGCGATCTCGACGACGCGCTCGCCGTGCTCGATCGCATCGACGATCCGCGCCCGCGCGCGGTCGTCGACCAGGTGCGTCCCCTTGCTCAGGATCAGGCTGTACGTGACCGCCATCGCAGCACAGCTACCGCGCGCGCCTTGCGGAACGCCTTGCGCAAAGCGTGTGACTAGACTGTGGGCAGCGCACTTTGTGGAGAACGCCGGGATCGGTGGAACTGTGGATGGACGAGGCTAGACGCCGAACTCCCGCACGAAGGCCGCGATCTCCGGCGCGACCGACGTCCGCCAGCGGCTGCCGCTGAAGATCCCGTAGTGGCCGACGCCGCGCTGCAGCACGTTGCGCTTCCGCTCGGCCGGGATGCCCGTGCAGAGATCGTGCGCAGCGAGCGTCTGGCCCGGCGCCGAGATGTCGTCGAGCTCGCCCTCGATCGTCAGCAGCGCGGTCTTTTCGATCGCCGCCGGCTCGACCGCGCGCCCGTGCGAGACCATCGTTCCGCTCGCGAGCGTCGCGCGCTGGAAGATCTCGTCGACGGTCTCGAGATAGAACTCCGCCGGGATGTCCATCACGCTCAAGTACTCGTCGTAGAACGCGCGGCGTTTCTCGGCCGACTCGCCGTCGCCGCGCACCAGATCCTGGAAGATCTTCCAGTGCGCTTCGGCGTGGCGGTCGGGATGCATCGACATGAACGCGCCGATCTGCAGAAAGCCGGGGTACACCGCGCGCCCCGCGCCGGGATACCACGCCGGGACGCGCATCGTCAGCTCGCGCTCGAACCACGCGAGCGGGTGCTGTTCCGCGAGCTCCACCGGCGCGGTCGGCGCGCGGCGCGCGTCGACGGGCCCGCCCATCAGCACCATCGTCCGCGGCTGCGCGGGATCGTCCTCGGCCGCGAGCAGCGCGACCGCCGCGAGCACCGCCGGCGCCGGCTGGCAGACCGCGATCACGTGCACGTCCGGCCCGAGGATGCGAATGTAGTCGCGCACGTACGCGATGTAGTCGTGCAATCCGAAACGGCCGGCTTCGAGCGGGACGTCGCGCGCGTCGTTCCAGTCGGTGACGTGCACGTCGTGCTCCTCGATCAGCACTTCGACCGTGTTGCGCAGCAGCGTCGCGTAGTGGCCCGACATCGGCGCGACCAGCAGCACGCGCGGGCGCTCGCGCTCGGCGCGCGCTGCGAAGCGGATCAGCCGCCCGAAGGGCCGCTCGTCGAGCACCTCGATCGTCGCGGGCAGGTTCCAGGCGGGCTTCCCGCGCCGCCGGGCGACCTCGGAGAACACGTTCGCCGACGCGTTCAGCATGCGCCCGGTCAGCGTGTACGAGAGTGGGTTGAGGGGGTTGCCGAAGACCGCTTGTGTCGCCGCCGCGGACCACCGCGCGGGTGCCATCGCGAGATACGCGGCGTCGTACTGTTCGTAGTAGATAGGTTCGCCTCCAGCGGAGCTTCTTCCCAAAAGTCCAAGAAGCCGATCCGGCCGTTCCACAGCCGGCCATTGCGGAACGACTTCCGTGGCGGGGGGAAAAGCCCTCGCCCGTGCGATATCGGCGGTCAAGCGGAGGATCAGGGATGTTTGACGGTCACGTCGGGCTGGTCACGGGCGGAACGCGAGGGATCGGCGCGGCGATCACGACGATGCTCGCGAAGAACGGCGCGAAGGTCGCCGCCGGCTACAGCAGGGGCCGCGAGGGCGCCGAGGCGCTGCAACAGCGGCTGGACGGCGAAGGCGGGCAGGTCTCCGTCCACCAGGGCCGCGTCGACTCGCTCGAAGACTGCCAGCGCGTCGTCGGCGAGGTGCTCGACCGCTTCGGCCGCATCGACTTCCTGGTGAACAACGCCGGGATCACCGTCGACAAGACGGTGCGCAAGATGACCGCCGACGACTGGCACAACGTACTCAACGTGAACCTGTTCGGCGCGTTCGCGATGACGAAGGCGGTGCTCGAGCACATGATCGAGCGCGGCTCGGGCCGCATCATCAACATCAGCTCGGTGATCGGCGAGACCGGCAACGTCGGGCAGGCGAACTACGCCGCCTCGAAAGCGGGCCTTTTCGGATTCACCAAGAGCCTCGCGCTCGAGATGTCGCGGCGCGGGATCACCGTGAACGTCGTCGCGCCGGGGTTCATCGCGACCGAGATGGTCAGCGCGATGCCACAGGCCTCGCTCGACGCGGTCGTCGAGAAGATCCCGCTGCGCCGCCTCGGCAAGCCCGAGGAGGTCGCGCGCGTCGTGCAGTTCCTGCTCGAGGACGAATCGAGCTACATCACCGGCGCCGTGTACACGATCAACGGCGGCCTGGACATGTAGCGTTGGCCGGCGATCGGAACGACGGTTGGAACGGGGTCGGCGAGTTCATCCGCGCGCAGCGCGAGCTCGCGAACCTCTCGCTGCGCCAGCTCGCCGAGATCGCGAAGATCTCGAACCCGTACCTGAGCCAGATCGAACGCGGCCTCCACAAGCCGTCCGCCGACGTGCTGAAGAACCTCGCCGCCGCGCTGGAGATCTCCGCGGAGACGATGTACGCGCAAGCGGGTCTGCTCGATCCCCAGCGGCGCGAGCCCGCCCGCCCGGACGCGACCGTCGAGGAGGCGATCCGGCTCGACCCCCGTCTCTCCGCCGACCAGAAGGAGACGCTCCGGCGGATCTACCGAGGTTTTGTCGAGCGCACTTGACGCATCTAGCACGTGCTTGGTATACTTAGCACATGGCTACGTACATCGAGACCCTCGGAAAGCTCCAGCAGCAGAGCCTCGACGCGCTCAAGCAGGCGCAGGCGACCCAGCTCGCCGCCCTCAACACGATCGGCGAGCTCGTCTCCGACGTGCCGGCGTTCCGCCCGGCGGCCGCCGCCGAGAACCTCCCCACGTTCTCCGAGCTGGCCGAGCTCAACGCCGCGTTCACGCGCAACGTCCTCGAGCAGCAGAACCTCTACGCCTCGCAGCTCGCGCGCGTCTTCACCGTCGCGAGCAAGAACGTCACCGAGGCGGCCGACCGCGCCGTCAAGACGACGACCGCCGCCGCGAAGTAACGGCCGCGGCGGCTAGCCGCCGCGGATCTTCTCGAGCTCCTCGAAGATGACGGCTTCGTCCGGCTGCTCGCGGAGATCGTGGACGTCGATGTAGCGCACGATCCCGGCCTGGTCGACGATGAAGATCGCCCGCTCGGAGTTGCCGGTCTCGCGCAGCACGCCGTACTTCTCGGCGACGGCGCCGTGCGGGTAGAAATCGCTCAGCAGCGGATAACTGATCCCGCCGAGCTGTTGCGCCCACGCCGCGTTCGCGTAGGGAGAGTCGACCGATACGCCCACGACCTGGGCGTCATGCGCACGAAAGCGATCCAGCTCGCGCTCGTACGCCGGCATCTGAACGCTTCAAGTGCCGGTGAACGCGAACGGGTAGAACGCGATGACGACGTTCTTCCCGCGCTGCGCGGAGAGCGAGAACTCTTCGCCGTTGTGCGCCTTGAGGGTGAAGTCCGGGGCCGGGTCGCCGACCTTCAGCGTCGCGGTCTCCGACGCGCGCGAGGTGCGGCCTTTCTGCACTGCCATGGCGGAGGGATTCGGCGGGCCCGGGCGCTGAACCCGTAGCCACGATGCCGGTCCACCTGCGCGCGCTCGACCCGTTCGACTTCCTCGAGCGCTCCGCGTACGTCTATCCGGAGAAGACCGCGGTCGTCGACGGCGACGCGCGGCGGACCTATCCGCAGTTCCTCGAGCGCGTGAACCGGCTGGCGGCGGCGCTGCAGTCGATGGGGATCCGTGCGGGCGAGCGCGTCGCGGTGCTGGCGCCGAACACCTCGATGGTCCTCGAGGCGACGTTCGCGGTGCCGCGCGCGAACGGCGTCCTGGTCGCGCTCAACACGCGGCTCGCGCCCGACGAGATCGACTACATCCTCGGCCACTGCGGCGCCTCGCTGCTGCTCCACGACCACGAGCTCGACGGCCTCGTCGACCGCCTGAGCGCCGCGATCCCGCGCGTGCGCGTCGCCGCACCCGGTGAGCCGGCACGCGACGGCGCGTTCGACTACGAGCGCGTCCTCGCCGGCGCCGACCCGGCCGCGCTCGTGCGGCGCGAGGTCGCGGAAGACGACACGATCTCGATCAACTACACCAGCGGGACGACCGGCAAGCCGAAGGGCGTGATGTACACGTTCCGCGGCGCGTACCTCAACGCGCTGGCGGAGATCTTCCACGCGAACCTGCGCCCGGAGAGCGTCTATCTCTGGACGCTGCCGATGTTCCACTGCAACGGCTGGTGCTTCCCGTGGGCGGTGACCGCGGCCGGTGCGACGCACGTCTGCCTGCGCAAGGTCGACGCCGTCGGGATCAACCACGGGGTCCACGACGAAGGCGTCACGCACTTCTGCGCGGCGCCGACCGTGCTGATTGGGCTGGTGAACCATCCCGACACCGTGCCGTTCCCGCACCGCGTGATCGTGACGACGGCGGGCGCGCCGCCGGCGCCGGCGACGATCGCGCAGATCGAGGCGCTCGGCGCCGAGCTGCACCACGTCTACGGGCTCACCGAGGTGTACGGCCCGATCACCGAGTGCGCGTGGCACAGCCCCGAGTGGGACGGCCATCCCGCGGCGGAGCGCGCGCGGCTGCGCAGCCGGCAGGGCGTCGCGATGATCACGCTCGCCGCCGACGACGTGCGCGTCGTCGACACGGAGCTGCGCGACGTGCCGCGCGACGGTGTGACGCAAGGCGAGATCGTCATGCGCGGCAACAACGTAATGAAAGGCTACTACGCCGATCCGGAGGCGACGGCGAAAGCGTTCGCGGGCGGCTGGTTCCACTCGGGCGACATCGCGGTGATGCACACGGACGGCTA
>DATAQE010000155.1:0-36755 GCA_036264835.1 Candidatus Elarobacter sp. | reverse complement strand
CCCCAGCCGACGAGCAGCCCGACGAGGTTGTCGCTGAGGACCAGCGTCATCATCGCGAACACGAAGAAGTTCATGTACGCGAAGAAGCGCGCGAACGCGCGGTCGCCGTCCATGTAGCCGATCGAGTAGACGTGGATCAGGAAGCCGACGCCGGTGATGATCAGCGACCAGATCAGCGAGAGCTTGTCGAGCTGCAGCCCGAAGCTCCAGCCGGGGAGCCAGGTGACGAGCGCGGCGTGCAGGCCGGCGGGCGCGGTGGCGTCGTTCCAGAGCGTGACGGTCGCGACGAACGCGACGCCGATCAGCGCGGAGCCGATCGGGCCCGACCACGAGCGCAGCTGCGGGCCGAGCGCCCACAGCAGCACGGCGCCGATCAGCGGCAAGAGCCAGACGAGGTAGAGGATCATGGTTCGGTCAGCCCTTGAGCGCCGAGACTTCGTCGACGTCGACGAACGGCGTGCGGCGGAAGGTGACGGCGACGATCGCGAGGCCGATCGCGGCCTCCGCGGCGGCGACGGTGATCACCAGGAAGGCGAAGATGTGCCCGGCGTTGTTCGCCCAGGCGCGCGCGTAGGTCACCAGCGCGAGGTTCGCGGCATTGAACAAAAGTTCGATGGACATCAGCATGATCAGCGGGTTGCGGCGCGTCACGACGCCGGCGACGCCGATGAAGAACAGGACCGCGCTGAGCGCGATGTAGTTGTCGGGGGCGAGGCTCATGGCTGCGGCCCACCCTTCGACAGGCTCAGGGTGACATTGCGGTCCTTCACGATCGATTCGCGCGGGCCGGAGCGGCGTTTCTTGCGGCGGCTGCCGGTGACCGCGTCATCGTCACCGGCGATCAGGACGACGCCGATCACGGCGACCATGAGGATGAACGCGGTGACTTCGAACGGCAGCAGGTTCGTGGTGAACAGCGCGACGCCGAAGTCGCCGACGCTGCCGAACGCGTTCGCGGCGCCCGTGACGCCCGTCGGCTGGGCCACGGCGACCGGCGTGCGCAGCGCGGTGATCGCGATCCCGGCGAACGCGAGCGCGGCGAGCACGATCGCGGGGTAGAGCACGAACCGCGCGCGGTTGGGACCGACCTCGAACGGGCGCACGCCGCTCGAGAGCAGCGCGATGACGAACACGAACAGGATCAGGATCGCGCCGCTGTACACGACGATCTGGATGACGGCGAGGAACTCCGCCTGCAGCTCGAGGTACATCGCGGCGAGGCAGACGAAGTTCGCCAGCAGCCCGACGACCGAGTAGACCGGCTTGCGCGCCGTCACCGTAAACACCGCGCTCGCGATCATCAGGACCGCGAGGATCCAGAACGCGATCACTCCCCGTCCCCCGGTGCCTGGCGGCCGTCGGTCGCGCGCACGACGTTGCCGCGCTCTTCTACCGCGTCACCGCGATCCTGTCGGAGGGTGAGGCCCTGCCGCTGCGTCTTCAGCACGTGACCGCGGTGCGTCGCTTCGTAGCCCTCCGCGATGTTCACCGTGTCTTTCGCGCGGAACACGCCGCCGAGATCCGCGGGGATGCCGTTCGGGCGCTCGTCGGGGGGCGTGCCGACACCCGCGTCGGGCGGGACCAGGAGCCGGTCCTTCGCGTAGATCAGCGCGCCGCGGCGGTAGTCGGCCATCTCGAAGCGCGGCGTCAGGACGATCGCGTCGGTCGGGCACGCCTCTTCGCACAGTCCGCAGAAGATGCAGCGCAGCTCGTCGATCTCGTAACGCGCGGCGTAGCGCTCGCCGGGCGAGCGGCGGTCTTCCGGCGAGTTCTCCGCGCCGATCACGGTGATCGCGTTCGCCGGGCAGGCGATCGCGCACAGCTCGCAGCCGATGCAGCGCTCCTTGCCGTCGGCGTAGCGGCGCAGCTCGTGCAGGCCGTGGAAGCGCGGCGCGTGCTGCTTCTTCACCGACGGGTACTCGACCGTCGGCTTCTTCTTGAACATGTAGCTGAACGTCGTCGAGAGCCCGCGGACGAGCGCGCCGACGTTGAACAGGTTCTTGCGGCG
The DNA here is from genome assembly GCA_036264835.1 of Candidatus Elarobacter sp. Lineage (GTDB taxonomy): Bacteria > Vulcanimicrobiota > Vulcanimicrobiia > Vulcanimicrobiales > Vulcanimicrobiaceae > Vulcanimicrobium. Next base: position 34,747 of record DATAQE010000155.1, on the reverse strand, counting down.
GTCGGGGATCGTGACGTTCGGATTGTCAGGCATGGGGCCACACGGCGACGGCCACCGCCGTCAGGATGAGGTTCAGCGTCGCGACCGGCAAGAGCACCTTCCACCCGAAGTCCATCAGCCGGTCGTAGCGGAAACGCGGCAGCGTCGAGCGCAGCCAGATGTAGAAGAACAGAAAGAATCCCGCTTTCAGGACGAACCACAACAGGCCGAGCAATCCGTACGACGGCAGCCCGAACGGTCCGTTCCAGCCGCCGAGGAACAGCAGCGTCGCCAGGCACGAGACCGTGATCATATTGAGGTACTCGGCGATGAAGAACAGCCCGAAGCGCAGCCCGGAGTACTCGGTGTGAAAGCCGCCGACGAGCTCGGTCTCGGCCTCGACGAGGTCGAACGGCGCGCGGTTCGTCTCCGCGACCGCGGTGATGATGTAGATGACGAAGCCGACGATCTGCGGGATGATGAACCACACGCGGAACTGCGCGCCGACGATGTCGTTCAGCGCCGTCGAGCCGGCGAGGATCAGCACGCCGATCACCGACATCGACATCGCGAGCTCGTACGAAATCATCTGTGCCGTCGAGCGGACCGAGCCGAGGAGCGGGAACTTCGAGCCCGAGGCCCAGCCGGCGAGTGAGATCCCATAGACGCCGATCGAGGTGAGCGAGAAGATGAACAGGATCCCCGCGTTGACGTTCCCGACCGACCACAGCGTGCCATCGGCGTTCGCGGAAAACGGGATGATCGCGAACGTCCCCATCGCGCAGATCAGCGAGATGAAGGGCGCGAGCCGGTAGATCAGCGGATCGGCGGTCTCCGGGGTGAGGTCTTCCTTGAACATCATCTTGACCGCGTCTGCTGCGGGCTGCAGCAGGCCCCACGGGCCGACGCGGTTCGGGCCGGGGCGGAGCTGCATCCAGCCCATCACCTTGCGCTCGGCGAGCATCGAGTACGCGAACGTTGTGATCACGACGAACAGCACGATGACCGCTTTGATCAGGACGATCAGCCAGATCGGGACGGCGCTCATGCGGTCACCAGCGCCTTCTCCACCCGCACGCTCGGCGAGACGCCCAGCACGTTGAGCGGCGCGGAAACGACGCCTTCGACGAGGCCGACCGCGCCGGGCGGGATGTGTTCGTCAACGTGCACGATGAGATCGCGGAGCGCGGCGCCGCTTGCGCCGGTGACGTTGGCGGCGGTGGCGTTTGCGCCGCCTGTGTTCGTCGCGGTGATGTTCACGACGTCGCCGTCCGAGACACCGAGCGCGTTCGCCGTATCGGGGTGCAGCGTCGCGCGCGGCGGGGTGCGCAGCTCAGTGATCGTGGGATCGAACGCCAGCGTTCCGCCGCCGGTGAAGATCGCGGCTTGAGGGATCACACGAAGCGCGCCTTCGGCGACCGTCGTGGTCGCCTGCACGTAGGCGGGCGTGGGCGGTTCGCTCGGCGGCGTCGCGATCAGCTCGCGGATCTTCGCTTCGAGCTGGTCCGGGAACGAGAGCGTGACGCCAAGGCGTTCGGCCAGGTCGACGATCAAATCACCGTCGGCGACGATCCCGTCCGGCGGGCGGACGCTGCCGACGACCGGCAGCACGTCGCCGGCGAGATCGGTCGTCGTGCCGCTCTTCTCGAACGCGCTGCAGACGGGAAGAACCAGATCGGCGAACTCCGCCGTCTCGGTGAGGAACATCTCCGTCACGACGACGAACGGCGCCGCGCGCAGCGCTTCTTCCGCGAGCGCGCGGTCGGGATGGTGCAGCACCGGGTTGGCGCCCAAGATCGCGAGCACGTCGAGCTTGCCGTCGCGCGCCGCTTCGAGCATCGCCTTCGTGTTCAAACCGCCGCCGCGCGGGCGCATCCCGAGCGCGTCGGCGCCGCGGCCGTTCGGCGTCTCGGGCAACACGTAGCGGTCGACGCTCGTCGCGCCGGCTATCTCATGCAGCGGCGCCGTGAGCTCCGGACCGCCTTCGACGAAGACGCCGTCCCAGATCATCGCGACGCGACCCGGTTGATCGCCGAGCGCCTTCTTCAGCTCGTCAGCGCTGGTGACGTGCGTCTCCGGGACGAAGCTGTTCGCGTAGTGGTCGCCGACCGAGATCAGCCGCGCGCCGTTGCGCGAGACCGCCTTGCGGATGCGCAGGTCGAGCACCGGTGCGAGCTGGGAGGGCGGGCGGCCGAGCGTGACGATCGTGTTCGCGTTCTCGAGATCGACGTGCGTCGCGAAACCGTCGTGGTGCGCGACGGTCTGCATCCCCACGCGGTGGTCGAGATTCTCGACGCCGAGCGCGCGGTGTAGTTCCGCCGCGAGCAGGAGCTCTTCGTTCAGCAGCCGGCCGCCGCCGAGCGCGCCGATCCGCTGCGGCCCGCCGCCGGCGATCGCGGCGTTGATCTTGTCCGCCCACAGCGCGAGCGCGTCGTCCCAGTCGATCTGCACCCACGCGCCGTCCTGCTTCAGCAGCGGCATCGTGAGGCGGCGCTCGTCGCGGACGTAGCCGATGTTGTAGCGGCCGCGGTCGCACAGCCAGGCGTCGGAGATCGCGTCGTCCTCGGTGACGCTCATCGTGCGCAGCAGCGTGTTGCCGCGCTCGTCGACGTGCATCTGGCAGCCGACGCTGCACTGCGTGCACGAGGTCGTCGTGCGGTGGTTGTCCCAGGGGCGCGAACGGAAGCGGTAGGTCTTCGAGGTGAGCGCGCCGACGGGGCACAGCTCGGTGACGTTCCCGGTGAAGTTGGAGACGTACGGCTTGCCGGTCGCGGTCGCGATGATCGTGTGCGCGCCGCGGTCGTCGGTGCGCAGGTTGTCCTCGCGCGTGATGATCTGGTCGAAGCGCACGCAGCGCTGGCAGACGATGCAGCGCTCCTCGTCGAGGACGATCGTCGGGCCGAGATCGACGGCCTTCGGCTTCGGCGTCTTCGGCTCGATCATCCGCGAGCTGCCCTGGCCCCACGCCATCGCGTAGTCCTGGAGATCGCACTCGCCGCCCTTGTCGCAGATCGGACAGTCCAGCGGGTGGTTCAGCAGGAAGAACTCGAGGATCGCGCGCCGCCCGTCGTCGACCCGCGGGCCGCGCGTGATGACCTTCATCCCTTCCGCGACCGTCGTGTTGCACGCGATCTGCAGCTTCGGCATCCCCTCGATCTCGACGAGGCAGATGCGACACAGACCCGCCGGCCCCAGCTTCTCGTGATAGCAGTAGACCGGGATGTCGGTGTGGATCGTCTTCGCCGCTTCGACGACGAGCGTCCCCTTCGGAACGCGCACTTCGACCCCGTCGATCGAGATCGTGACGACATCGGTCTGCTGCTGGGGAACGGTGGCGGACACTATGAGCTCCTGCGCCGCATCCGCTTGACGGAGGCGGAGACGAACGAGAGAACTGCGAGGATGGCGACGCCGTACCCCGCCTGCACCGCGGTTTGGTCGTGACGCAGGATACCGATCACCACGAGGAGCGCCGCAGCGGACAAGAACGGGCCGACCATCACCGGTCCAGTGCTTTCCAGTTGGCGACGTAGGTGATGATCGCGACGATCAGCAGACCCGAACCCGCACCGAGCAGGTAGATTCCGAGTCGGCTGCTGTTCGGCGCGGCGAGAGGAAGCAGCGTCGCAATCAAATTGATCAGGATGGCGACGATCAGATAGCCGCCGGCGATCTTGTTGCGGCCTTCGTGCGTCTGCAACGCGGCGTAGTAGCGGCGGCCGAACCCGGAGATCATACCGCGGCGCTCCCGACGACGGCCGGCGCCTTGATGTACGCCCGGAACTGGTTTTCGTAGCGTGTGATCACCGAGGCGAGAAACGGTTCGATCGAGTCGCCGAGCGCGCACAGGTTCAAGCCGGTGAGCTGATGCGCGGCGGACTTGATCACGTCGATGTCGGAGTCGACGCCGCGGCCGTCGAGGATGCGCTCGAGCGTCTTCTGGATCCAGTGGCCGCCCTCGCGACAGGGCGTGCACTGCCCGCACGACTCGTGCGAGAAAAACCGGATCAGCGCGTACGCCGCTTTCACGAAGTCCGTCGTGTCGTCGAAGACGACCATCGCGCCGGAGCCGAGCATCGAGCCGGCCTTCGAGACCGAGTCGAAGTCGTACGGCGTGTCGAGATGCTCCTCGAACAAGCACGCCGACGAGCCGCCGCCGGGCTGCACGCCCATGAACGTGCGACCCGGGCGCAGCCCGCCGGCGCAGTCGTAGATCAGCTGGCGGATCGTCGTCCCCATCGCGACTTCGTAGTTCCCCGGCTTCGCGACGTGTCCCGAGATCGAGACGACCTTGAAACCGGGCGAGCGCTCGGGTCCGACCTTCGCGAACCACTCCGCGCCGTTCTTCATGATATACGGCAGGTAGGCGAGCGTCTCGACGTTGTTCACGACCGTCGGCTCGCCGTAGAGCCCCTTCACCGCGGGGAACGGCGGCTTCAGGCGCGGCTCGCCGCGCTTCCCTTCGAGCGAGTTCAGCAGCCCGGTCTCTTCTCCGCAGATGTACGCGCCGGCGCCGCGGTGGATCGTGAACTCCAGGCGCTTGCCGGTGCCGAAGATGTTTTCGCCGAGGAAACCGGCGTCGCGCGCCTGCTGCACCGCGTCGCGCATGATCTCGTAGCCGCGCTTGAACTCGCCGCGGATGTAGATGAACGCGTGGTCGCAGCCGATCGCGTACGCGCCGATCAAGATCCCCTCGATGATCTGGTGCGGCGTCTCCTCGAGGAGCATGTGGTCCTTGAACGTGCCGGGCTCCGCCTCGTCGCAGTTGCAGACCATGTAGCGCGTGGTGGAGTTCGGCGGGAGGAACGCCCACTTGCGGCCGGTCGGGAAACCGGCGCCGCCGCGGCCGCGCAGGTTCGAGCCGCTGCAGATGTCGGCGACGTCCTTCGGCGTCATCGACGTCACGGCGCGGCGCAGCTGCTCGTAGCCGCCTTGGTCCTGGTAGACCTTGATGTCGCGCAGGTTGAGCTCTCCGATCCCTTTGGTGAGGACCGGCGTGATCAGGTCGGTGGGCATCTAGTGGTGTCCGTTCCCGGAGATCTCCGGGCGCAACTGCGTCTCGCGCACGAGGCGTTCGTTCGAGCGGGCTTCGTACTTCGGCTTGCCGACGATGAGGTCGAACATCTGCACGCCCGCCGCGTCGCCGATCCCGCCGGCGTTGTTCGGGTTCGACTGGTCGAGCGCGCCGGGCGACTTGCGGCCGGTGTCCTGCTCGACGCGCCACGTCCTCCCGGGCTTGGCCGTTTGGACGAGCGGTTTGATCTCGTACGTCCCGGCTCGGATGGCGGCGATGATCTCGTCGACCCGCTCACGAGTGAGGTCGTAGACGAACTCCAGGTTGACCTGCGCGCACGGCGCGCGGTCGCAGGCGGCGAGGCACTCGACCTCTTCGTAGGAAATCAGCCCGTCGTCGGTGGTCTCGAGGTGGCCGATCCCGAGCTGCCGGCGCGCGTAGGCCATGACGTCCTCAGCGCCGTTCAGCAGGCACGAGAGGTTCCGGCAGATCTGGACCATGTACTTGCCGACCGGCTTCCGGAACAGCAGCGTGTAGAACGATATGGTCGACTCGACGGTCGCCAGCGTCTCGTGGACCTGGTACGCGATCGCGGCCAGCGCATTCGCGGAGACGAAGCCTTCGTGGTCCTGGAAGAGCTGGGCGAGCGGGATCAGCGCGGAGCGGCGCTGTTCGTATTGCGCGATGATCCGCTCGATCTCGGGGAGCAGGCGAGCGTAGAGGTCGTCGAACGGGTCGCCTGCGCGGCGGCGGTACGGCGACCAGGTAGCGAGCCCGTCCTCGGTCGCGGCCGCCACGGGGCCGGGATGGACGCCGGTCGCGGCGTCGGTCTGGGTGCTCACCGGAAGACCGCCTTGAGGTTCGAGTTAAGGTAGTGGGCCCGCGACATGGACCGGCGTGCCTTCGGAATGTAAAGGGCTTGTGCCTTCGGCTCAGCAGACGGTCACGCATATGGCACACCGAGACCTTATGCTTCGTCGGTGTCCGAGCTTGCGAAGATCTACGACGTCTTGAAGTCCGCGACGATCGCTCAAATCTTGGCGTTCGCGTCGCTGATACTCCCTGGTCTGGTCGCGCTCCGCGCATACGAAGCAAAGCGCGGCGGTGAGCCGAGGAAGACCAACGAGGTCCTGGTCGATATCCTCGGCTACAGCCTCATCGCCGACGTGATCGGTGAGGCGCTCTTGAGCACCGCGAATGCGATGCCGCAGCCGTATAGCTGTGATCACATTGCACGACGGCCGCCGGGTCGCCGGCCGGCTCGCAGACCCTGCCTACGTCTCGACGTATCCAGCGGCGGAGCAACTGATGCTCGGCGAGCTTTGGCGCCTGGATCAAGAAAAAGGAACGTTCATCGAGCAAATGCGCGGATCATGGGGCTTGCTGGTCGATAAGGCGGACTGTGAAACCATCGAGTTCGTACGATGGTCCGAGATCGAAGCAGACCTCGCCGAACAAGGACAAACTTCGGGAGCGGCACGATGAGCAACAACGGTAAGTCGATCAAAGTAGGTCCCGGCCGAGAAGTGCACGAGGGCCAAGCAATGCCCGCGGCTCCGATGACGTTGCGCGAAGGCTACGCGATGCCGGCGCAAGCGACGTCGCAGGGACCCGTTTCCGCTCGACCGGGGTCCGCAGTGCCGCCGAAGCCGCACGCGAAATAACGAGCCGCGCGTGGACGCGGCGGTCAGCGCGGTGCGACGTTGACGTTCCCGCGGAAGATGTTCTGCGGGTCGTACGTGCGCTTCACTGCGCCGAGGCGCGCGTATGTCGTCGCGCCGTACGCCGGTTCGGCTTGCTCGGGTCCGGTGTCGGCGAGGAAATTGACGTACGACGTGTCGGCGGCCGAGGGGCGCAGCGCGTCCCAGACGTCACGAACCCAGGCGACTTGGCGCGCCGAGTCCGCGGGGTCCGGCCACGTGCCGACAACGTTGACGACGTACTCGGCGCCGCGCAGGGGATAGGCGGTCGCGTCATCGGCCGGGCGGCTCACCGCGCCGCCGAGATGATGCAGGTCGACGTGCGAGAGCGGCGAGGGCATCGCGACGCCGCTCGCGGCGAGTGCAGTTACGGCGCCATCATCCAGCGCCGCAAATGCGTGCGACTTCCAGTAGTTCTGCAGCCCGGCGGGCGCGGTCGCGTCGAACATCGTCTGCAGCGCCGTGTACGGCAGCTCGTGGAACAGGTCGACTGCCGCTGTTCCGAGTTCCCTCAACGGGCGCGTCGCGCGCTCGCCCTTGCTCGCATCGCCGGCGTAGAGCCCGGCGATTGCGATCAGCGGCGCGCCGTGCAGCTCCGGTGGCAAGAACGGCGCGGGCGGACCGGTCAGGAAAATGAGCGCCGACGTGACCGACTCCGGTAGGCTCGCCGTGACGTCGCGATACGCGCGCAGCATTTCGCCCGCCGCGTCGGCGCGGTGGAAGGCGACGCCGCCGAAGACCACCGGCCCGAGGGGATGGAGCGTGAACGTGAAGGACGTGACGACGCCGAAGTTTCCGCCGCCGCCGCGCACTGCCCAAAACAGATCTCGATGCTCGCCCGCGCTCGCGGTGAGGAGGCGGCCTTCGGCGTCGACGATATCCACGGAGAGCAGGTTGTCGCTCGCGAGACCGTACGCGCGCGAGAGCCAGCCGAAGCCGCCGCCGAGCGTGAGCCCAGCGACGCCGGTGCTCGAGATGAGGCCGCCGGGCGTTGCAAGCCCGTAGGCCTGCGTTGCGCGGTCGAGCTCGCCCCAAGTCACGCCGCCCTGGACGTGCGCGATCCGGCGCACCGGGTCGACGTGGACGCCCTTCATCGGCGAGAGGTCGATCACAATCCCGCCGTCGCAGACCGCGGTCCCGGCGACGTTGTGGCCGCCGCCGCGAACGGCGATCGCGAGCTCGTTCTCGCGCGCGAAGCGGATCGCCGCAACCACGTCCGCGACGCCGGTGCAGCGCGCGATGAGCGCAGGCCGCTTGTCGATCATCCCGTTCCAAACGGCGCGGGCGGCGTCGTAGCCCGGTTCGCCCGGGCGGACCAACGCGCCGCGGAAGCTCTCTTCGAGCGCCGGCGTAGCGACAGGAGACGTCACGCCGGGTTTTCGTCCGCGGGGCGCGCCGTGCCGAGGACCTCCTCGCGGGTCGGCAAGTGCCCGTGGAACTGCTGGGCGTGCTCCTGGACGGACGCGATCAAGTGCTCTTCGTCCTCGCCGCGGATTACGGTGCCGCACGGCGGGCAGATGACTTCTTGCACGGGATACCTCGCATGTTCCGATGTGAAGGGAATGCTCACGAGATCAGCGTATACTCATGAGACTTGAGTATCATAAAGACATCGGAATCCCGTCGTCAAGGGGTCTCGGCCGAGGAATTCGGCTCCGGGAGCGGGCGGATCGCCCAGAAGCGCCGGACGCGGAACGACCTGTTGCGCGCCGCGCGCGCGATCCGAGATGCGGGCGGCGTCCCGACGGTTCCTGATGCGGCCGCGGCGGCCGGGATCTCACGCGCGACGGCGTACCGGTACTTCCCGACGCACGAAGCGCTGCTCGCGGAGGCGAGCACCGGACCGCTGATCGACGCGGTCGTCGACATCGTGCGAGACGCGGACGGCATCACCGACCCGATCGCGCGCGTCGATGCGATCTTCGCCGCGCTCGCACCGCTGATGTTCAAGCACGAAGCGGAGCTGCGCAGCGTCCTGAAGGTCTCGCTCGAGCGATCGCTGCAGGGCGACAGTGAGCGTGAGCTGCCGCTGCGCAGCGCGCGCTGGGTGCTCGCGTGGGACGGCGTGCTGGAGCCTCTGCGCGCACGGACCTCCACCGCGCGCTACGCCACGATGGTGCGCTCGCTGAGCGCCCTGCTCGGCATCGAGACGATCCTCGTGCTGCTCGACGCGTGCGATCGCGATCCCGCCCGCGCGGCCGACGCGATCCGCGGCGCGGCGCGCGCGATGGTGCGCGGTTTCGTGCTCGAGCTCGACGAAAGCTAGGTGCGCTCGAAGACCGCCGCGGCGAGGCCGAGGGCGACGATGCACGCGAACGCAAGGCCGGCGATCGCGGATGCTGGATTGGTGCGGACCAGCACAAGCGCGACGATGATCGCGAGCACGACCGCGACGGGCGCGCGGCGTGAGTCGCCGGCGATGAACTGCCAGATCGCGCGGAGGTTCATGCGCGCACCGTCCGCGGCGCGCGAGCGACGGCGACCAGCACGCCGGAGACCGCGAAGTAGAACAGCGCGAGCAGCAGCAGCGAGAGATCCGCATCGAACCATGCGACGCCGAGGCCTTCGCCGGTCCAGAACGTTCCGAATGACGTCAGCATCACGCCGACGACGAACTTCATCGTGTTCTCCGGGACGCGCGACGCCGGCGACTTCAGCGCGACGCCGGCGAGCGCGACGAGCACCACCGCGGCCGCAGCGCCGGCAGCCGACCATCCCAGCGCGAGTGTTGAACCCACGCCGAACGTGACGACGATCAGCGCCACCTCGAGGCCTTCGAGCAGCACGCCCTTGAACGCGGTGATGAAGCCGATCTTCTCTGCCTGCGCCTTCTCAACCGCGCGCAGCGCCGCGACCTCGCGGTCATAGGCGGCCGCCTCGTCCTTCAGCATCTTTCGGCCCGCGTAACGCTGGATCGCTTTGCGCAGCCATGAGAGCCCGAAGAGTGTCAGGACAATCCCCACGATGAGCTTGAGCGCGTTGATCGGGATGAAATGGAGCAGCGGGCCGAACGCCGCGACGATCACCGCGAGGACGAGCAGCGCGAACACCGTCGCGCGCAGGGCCGTGCGCCACGAGGTCGCGACGCCGACCGCGAGGACGATCGTGAGCGCCTCGACGGCCTCGACCGCCGATGCGAGAAAGCTAGTGCCTGCCAGCGTCCATCCGTTCACGGTGGTGTAGACCGCCGCAAGCGGGAAACCGATGCGGGTGAGCCCGATCGTCGTTCGCTCGCTCAATGTCGGAAAAGTCGAAGAGCTCCTCGACCAGCACGGGCGGCCGTTTCGGAGCGCCGTGCGAAAGCGGCCGCGTGACACCGCGCAGTTTCTCGGCGAGCGCGGATTCGAGGGCGACGAAAGCTTCTACGACGATCACCACGGGCCGAACATGCAGGTTCACGTGTTCAGCCTCGACCGGTATCCGTACTACGAGCAGCTGGCCGGGAAGCCGCTCCCCGTGCCGACGTTCGGCGAGAATCTTTCGGTGAGCGGCGGGATCGAGACCGAGGTCTGCATCGGCGATCTCTTCGAGGTCGGCACGGCGCTCGTGGAAGTCTCCCAGCCGACGGAGCGGTGCGGAACGCCGGGGCGGTCGGTGCACGTTCACGGCATGAAGAAATGGTCGTTCGAGTCGCTGTACACGGGCTATTATCTGCGCGTCATCCGCCCGGGCTGGGTGCGCGTGCACGACGAGCTGCGGTTGATGGAACGCCATCTGCCCGAATGGACCGTCGAGCGCGTCAGCGCAGCGATGGTCCGGCACTTGGACGATGAGTCGCTCTTCCGCGAGATCGAAGCGCTCCCGCTGCTTTCCGACGACTGGAAAGCACGGATGCATGTACTCCGGCAACGGCTCGTCACCCGCCAAGGCCGGCCCGCGTCCTGAACAAGGACGCCGGGGGAACTCAGCCGCGATTTTGCTTGACGGTGTCGATCACGCTCTGCTCCAGTCGGCCGAGCTCGATGTCTTCGTAGAGGTCGTTGACCCGGATGTCGAGCGGGATCGATTCGAGCCGGAACGTCGTGCCCGGGCCGTACTCGGTAAACGTCCAGAGATCGTTACCGCGGCGCAGTACCTCAACCAGAACCTGCGTGGAGTCGATCAGGACGTATTCTTCGAGCGTCGGGATGCGCCGATACTCCTCGAACTTCTCGCCGCGGTCGACCGCCGCCGTGTTGCGGCTGAGCACTTCAACGATGAGCTTCGGAAAGCGCGTGATCTGCTCGTCGGAGAGGTCGCGCGGATCGCACGTGAGCACGAGGTCCGGATAGCGAACCGACCGCTGCGCCGGCGGGATCACCTTCATATCCGCCAGGTATGCCTGGCACCCGCTCTTGCGAATCGCAGGCCGCACGAGCGCTGCCAGGTTCAACGCGATCGTCCCGTGCGCGCGTGACGCGCCCGCCATGGCATAGATCTCGCCGTCGACGAACTCATGTTTCGTCGACTGCGTCGCCTCCCATGCGAGGAACTCTTCGAGCGTCATTTCGGGCTGGTGCGGAGCGATAGCCATCCACCTCCGGATACCGACCGCTTCTCGAGCTGTCAATACCGCACGTTCGCGCCAGCGCGAATCATGGCCTATCCGAACATCCCGGCTGAGATTGCCACACCTTCCTCCGCGCACAGTAAAGAAACGACCGCGATCGGAGTTCCTGCAGTAAAGGGGGCCCCGGGCGAGACGCTGGTCCGGAAGCCGTCCCGATCGCTCCGCAGTTGACTGCGATGCCGCACCGGTGCAGGCACAAGCCGCAGTCCCAGCGATTAGCAGCTCGGGGTGCGGCCGAACCGTACTTGAGCGCCCGACCTGGACGATCCCCCGAAGGCCGTCCCTCTTCCTTGTGTCCAAGTGCCGTAGAGCGCCGCGATTGGCATTCCAGCTTTCAGATAGCCGTGCGACAAGATTCGGTCGCGACGGCGGGTGAGCAAGGAGCGGCGCTTGTTTGGCCTGAATTGCTCAGAAGCTTCACAACCGGGGAGGGCGCTCCATGTTCCAGCGCGCGGCTCTTTGTCTCGTTGTCGCTTCGCTATTCCTAGCAGGATGCTCGAACGTCCGTAATGAGGCGGTGACGAGTTCCAACAAAGACCAAGTAGTAGCCGATGTCGCGAAGTCCGCGATGAGCGATGACGACAAGAAAGCATTCATCGGGGCTTCAATGCGCAGCGCTCTAGGAAATTACACCCTCGAAGGTAAGACGGTCGCGCAAATCGTTGATGAACAAAAAAAATGGCAGGCCGAACAAGACGCGCAAGCGGCGGCCGCTCATGAAGCGCAATTGAAGGCAGAGGCCAAGAAGGCAGCGCTCATTGCCGCGATGGCACACGCCGTATCGGTACAACCGGTGTCAAAGCGATTCCGTGCGTCCGACTTTGAAAGCGGCAACTACGATGACGAAGAGTATGTAACGGTCCAAGTTCATAATATCGGCACGAAATCGGTCAAGGGCGTAAAGGGCACGCTCCGCTTCACAAACTCTTTTGGTGATAAGGTTATTGCCCTAGACATTGAAGTTGGCGGTGTCGGAGGTGAAGCGGTGACGTTACGACCCGGTGGTGTTGACACTACTGAACTCGGTTGGCATTATAATAGTTTTGAGCGCGAATGGAACATCTTTCGCAACACGGCCCTTAGTGGCATGAAGGCGCAATGGGTGCCAAAGATCATTCTATTCGCGGATGGCTCAACGTTGAAAGCCTCGGACGACGATGCGGGCTAACTCAGTCTCCGGCGCGCTGCTCGTCCTCGCTTTCGTCGTCGGATCCCTGTTCACGTCGACGGGCGAGGCCAACGCTGCCGATTGTTCGCAAGTCGCCGAGCTCACGATCCAACTCGAACAGCATATTCGGACTGGCTGGGCGGAAAAGAACGCGGGCGGGCAAGAGGAATTGGCGCGCAGTGAGGCGCGCGAAGCGGTCAATCTTGTAGACGAGCTGCACAGCGCCCACTTCTCAGCCTGCATGAATGAGGCCGGGAAAATTCGGCTGTTGGCGCTACTTTCGAAAGCGAACTTGCTACTCGCCGTGCTCGCGCAAGATCGCAATACCATTTCAGATCACGTCCGAGTTGCCGGCGGAATCGTCGCAACGATGCGCATGGTGCGCACGAAGTATCCTGCGTACTTTCGGTCGGTTTCTGAAGACCTTGTCAAGACACAAACCCGATACCGAACTGTAGCGGCCAACGACGCGGCGCAAGCGCGGGCTCGTCATGAGGCATCGCTCCGAATCGTTCATCCTCGCACATCAGCGAGTGACGCACGCAGCATATCCTCCATGGATGCGCCGCGACCTTCGCGTAACGCAAGGTCGAGCAATATCGCGTCATGTCCGGTCGCACGTACGTCGCCTTGCAACGCACCAGCCCGGACGATCCGCTCGGTCGAGCCAGACACTCCGGCGGTCGCACAACAACAGAACATAAGCGGCACGGTGCAGGTGATCGTCTCATTAGATCAGGATAGCAATGTCGTCGGTGTGCGTATAAGCAGTTCCCCAAGCGCAATCTTGAATGACGCGGCACTTGCCGCCGCGCGTCAGAGCGTCTTCAAGACTGAAGTACGAAATTGCAAGCCGGTGGCCGCCGATTATATCTTTTCCGTCGAGTTCTCCTCAATGTAAGGATAATGCGGACCCTGCGGCGGTAATCGTCGCCGTCACTCTTGCGAGCGACTGGGCCACGCCGGTGTAAATCAATAGTCCATTTCCTGGTCCCCCAGGCCGAAGTAGTGGCCGAGCTCGTGGACGATCGTCTCGCGGACTTCGTCGACCGCTTCGCGGCGGGTGCGCGTCACGCGCAGGATCGGGCCGCGGAAGACCGCGATCTCGTCGGGGAGCAGCGGGTCGCCGTGCTCGCGTTCGGTAAGCGCGACGCCGCGGTAGATCCCGAGCAGCTCCTCGTGCTCGTCCGCGTCCGGGCCGAGGGTCTCGCGATCCTCGGCGCTCGGTTCTTCTTCCACCGAGATCACGACGTTCCGAACCATGTCGGCGAAGCGTTTCGGCAGCGAGTGCAGCGCTTCGTCGACGATGCGCTCGAACTCGGCGAGCGTGAGATCGCCGCGTCCGATCTGCGCGCGGTAGCGGGTCTGCCGCGAGCGCTGCGCGCGCTTGTCGTCGTCCATCGCGGCGGAGCTTCGAGGCGCGCCCGGCGTTTCCGCCGCACCGGGCGCGCCCCGCGCCGCGCCGAGCGCTAGCGCAGCGCTGCGTAGAGCTTCGCGATGTCGAAGCTCCCCATGCCGGTCGTGTAGTCGTACTTCGGCAGCGCGGTGTAGAGGCCGTTCGTGCCTTGCAGTACGTCGTGGAACGGTCCGATCAGCTCGGTCTCGGGCGGGCCGGCGATCTGCTGCGGCGTGCTCTTCTGGTAGACGCTGTAGAACAGCGGCGCCGCAAAGCCCAGCGAGTTGCCGTGCGCGCTCTGCATCCGGGCGTAGACGCCCGCCGCCATCGGCGACGCCAGGCTCGTCCCCGCCGTGATGTACTCGGTGCCGCCCATCCACACGAGCGCGCCGGTCTCGAGTGCGGCGTCGTACGCCACGTCGGGGACGCCGCGGAAGGTGAGGCCGACCGGCGTCGTACCGACGATCTGTGTCGGCGACTCCCAGTACGGCGAGTACTCGAACTGGCTGATCCCGCCGCCGCCCGACTGCCACGCCTGTTCGCCGAGATACGTGCCGTCGACGTTGCTGAAGAGATCGGTGCCGCCGACCGCGACCGCGTACGGCGAGCTGGCCGGATACTCGACCAGCGGCGCGCCGCCGACGCCGCCGTTCGGCGGGACGCCCGCGACGCCGCAGTAAGCGCCGGTATCGCCGGTCGACGCGAAGAGCGTCTGGCCTTGCACGGCGGCTTCGAGGAGAATCATGTCACCGACGAGCATGTCGCCCGACTGGTACGGGAACGCTTCGCAGCCGCCGACCGACGCGTTCATGATCGGTGCGATGTCGTCGCTCGCCCACTTGTTGAACGCGACGGTCAGATCGGTGAACGACATCGACGTCGCATCGTACAGGTCGAGCTGTTTGATGTTGTACGCCATCCCCTGCGAGTACGTCATGTCGAGCACCCACTCGCCGTTGCCCGAGATGTCGCTCGAGGCGGGTCCGGCGTGGATCAGGTTGATCGGAACCTGCGGCATGCCGTAGCGCGACTCGTTGTCGCGGAAGTCGGAGATCGCGATGCTCGGATCGCCTTCGACGAAGATCGCGACGTCGGTCCCGGTCGCGGCCGGCGTGCTGCCCGCATCGTAGGTGATGTTGAAGGTCGGCGGGTCGTAGAACCGCGGGCACACCGGCGCGCCGGTCGTGGTGTTCACATTCTCGGTGCAACCGTCCGGTCCGGTCGGCGAGCCGTTCGCGTCGAACACCGCCGGCTTGATGCCGCTGGTCGCGCGCTTCGAGGCCGGGCCGGCTTTCAGCCCGGGCGCGTTGGTGAGGCCCAGCACTGCGACGACGTTCCCGCTCAGCGCGGTCGGGACGAACGCGGGCTGCGTGTTCGCGAAGTACGTCTTGCCGCTCACGCTGAACCCGTGCAGCGTCGTGTTGAACGCCTTCTCGACGTTCGCCGCGGACGCGGTCGCGCTGACGAGCATGTTGTTCGGCGAAGCCTGCACGTTCGTGAAGCCTTGGCTCTGCAGGTACGAGACGGCGGCCGATACCTGCGATGACGACGGCGCGTACTGCGCGACGAACGTGTCACGCGAGATCCGCTGGCCGGAGGCGACCGCCGACTTCACCGCGTCGACGTTGCGCATCTGCAGGCCGAGGACGACGTTGACGGATCTTGTGCCGTCCAGGTGTCCGAGGTCGGTGGCGTTGGCGAGCGCGAGCGCGCCGGTCGCGGTCGGCGCCCAGCCGGCGGGCGCGGAGACCGACATGGCGCGGACGGTGTGGGCCCCCATCGTCGAAGGGGCCTGCGCGGCGGTCGCCGGGCGGCTCGCGGACGACGGGAGCATCGAGCTCGCGCCGTGTCCGCCGGAGCACGCCGTCGTCATCAGACCCACCGCACCCGCGAGAGCAAGCAGCTTGTGCATCAAGGGTTCCTCCTACGCTCGACTCTAGCCATCGCGCGGTCAACGCCCCATACACAAAACCGGGTAGGTGGCTTTAGCCCGCAAGGCGGTGCTCGGCCGCTCTCGGAAACGCGCGGGATGGCGACGTTGGGATGGATCGGGCTCGGCGAGATCGGCACGCCGATGGCCCTGCAGCTGATTCGCGCGGGGCATCAGGTCGTGGTATGGGGGCGCACCGCCTCGCGGCTGCAGCCGGTGCTCGATGCGGGTGCGACGGCGGCGGCATCACCGGCGGAGCTCGCCGCACAGTGCGAGGGCGTGCTGCTGTGCGTCACCGACGGCGACGCGGTCGAGGAGGTCGTGTTCGGGCCTCGCGGGGTCGCCGAAGGCGCGAGGCGCGGCGCGATCGTCGTGGATCACTCGACGATCCATCCGGAGACGACGCGGCTCGCGTCGCGGCGGCTGCGGTCGGCCGGTGTCGCGTGGGTCGACGCGCCGGTCTCGGGCGGCTCGCGGGGCGCGCAGGCGGGGACGCTGTCGGTGTTCCTCGGCGGAGAGGAGGCGGACGTGGCGCGCGTGCGGCCGTGGATCGCGGCGTACGCCGGCAACGTCACGCACATGGGCGCCGTCGGCAGCGGGCAAGTGACGAAGTCGTGCAATCAGGCGATCGTCGCGGCGACCGTCGGGATGTGGGCGGAGGTGATCAGCTACGCGCGGCGCTGCGGGATCGATCCCGATCTGATGATCGACGCGCTCGAGGGCGGCTGGGCCGACTCCGCGATACGGCGCGTCCACGCGCACGACTTCGCCGCCGGCCGCTTCCGCCGCACGCCGGGTCTCATCATCCTCAAGGACCTCGACATCATCGGCGACATGGCGCGCGCCACGAAATCGCCGATGCCGGTGACGGAAGCGGTGACGACGCTCTGGCGGCTACTCCTCGCGCAAGGCCACGCGCCGGGCAGTTTCGGCGCGATCATGCAGCTCTACGCGGACATCCCGCATCACGAGACGGACCGCAGCCCGGCCGGGATATCGAAGGGCTCCGTATCGTAGGCGTTCCGTTCCGAAAGATTGCCGCGTTCGATCAGGACCGTATACCGGTCCGTCCCCGTCGCGGTCTTCTTCTCGACCGTATTCGCCTGATACACCATCAGTTGATCGTTCGGGATCTTGCCGCCGGCATGCGCGACCGTGGCCGCGGGATTGCAGTCGCCCGTATCCGTTCGCTGCGCCGCCGGCGAGACGTTGGCCGCCTGCGACGCGACGCGGGACGGCGCGAAGTACTCGATGCGCGTCGACGTGATCGTGATGTCGGCGCACGCGGCGCCCGCTCCCGCGACGCGAATCGCTGACGTGGTTCGAAAGCCCGAAACGCCGACGCCGTCGAGAACCGTTCGGCCGAGCGCTTCCACACGGTCGCTCACCGATGCCGTCCCTGTACCGCTCGCACCATCGGCCGCCGGAGCGGCCGACGGGTTTGCGTAGGCCATCGTTCGGACGGTCTTGGCGCCCTTGTCGATGAGGTATGCCTTGCCGAGGTCCGGCTTGATCACGAGCGTCACGTTCGTGTTCGGATCGTCGATGCGCACCCAGCCGTTGGAGCCGACGGTGTAGTGGCGCAGCGCGCCCTTCGCGTACGGCTCGAGAACCGCCGGCGGCGGCGTCTGCGCGCTCGTCGCCTGTGTCGATCGGTAGTGCGCCTTGTACTCGGTCTGCGCGCTCAAGAAGCCTTGCAGCATCACCGCTCCGCTCGGGCTCACGCGGGGCAGCACGAACGTCTGCAGCAGCGCGTCGAACCGCCGGCTGCCGGCCATCCCCATCGCCGTCGTGAGCGGCGCGAGCTTCGCGACGCCGTCCGCGAGCCGCAGCGCGCGGCCGAGCTCGCCGCTCGCGCTCACGACCGAGCTCGCGTTCCCGAGCGCGCTGCTCGCCGCACCGAGCGCGTCGAGAATGCCGCGCCGCTTCGGCTGATCTGCCGGCGGCGACGCGGACGCCACGAGGCCCGCATGCTGCCGGAACGACCCGGGCGCGGGAACCGCCTCCGTCGTGAAGACGTGGTCGATCTCGTCGAACTCGATGACGGCGGGTCGCGGCTCCGCCGTCTGCGCACCCGCAGGGTGGATGGCGCCCGCGAGCATCACGGCGGCGAGCATCACGGCGGGGCGAGCGCTGAAGCGGTGCATGAGAGTCCTTGCGGGGAGAGGCGTGCTCCC
This sequence comes from Candidatus Elarobacter sp., assembly GCA_036264835.1. Classification (GTDB taxonomy): domain Bacteria; phylum Vulcanimicrobiota; class Vulcanimicrobiia; order Vulcanimicrobiales; family Vulcanimicrobiaceae; genus Vulcanimicrobium. The sequence continues at coordinate 16,834 of DATAQE010000155.1, read as the reverse complement.
CGTATGGTCAGGCTTCCGCCGAGCCCGCGCCAGCGCCGCGGCACTTGTGCGAGCTAGTTGTCCGAGTCGGCCTTCTCGCGGACCGCGCCCTTAGCGGTCGACCTCTCCGAACACGGGGTCCAGGGAGCCGATCATCACGACCATGTCGGCGATCAGCTCGCCGAGTGCGATCTTCTTCAGCACTTGGAGGTTGTAGAGCGACGGTGGGCGGGTGCGGACGCGCCACGGGCGGTTGTCGCCGTTCGAGACGACGTAGTAGCCGAGCTCGCCGCGCGGGCCTTCCACCGCTTGGTAGACGTCGCCGGGCGGGACGCGGAACGATTCCGAGACCAGCTTGAAGTGGTGGATCAGCGCCTCCATCGAGAGCGCGATCGTCTCCTTCGGCGGCGGCGCGAACTTCGTGTCCGGAATCTGCCACGGGCCGGGCTCGTCGAGCAGCTTGCGCACCTGCTTGATGATGCGCACGGACTCGTCCATCTCGTCCAGGCGCACCAGGAACCGCGCGTACGCGTCGCCCTCGGTGCGCACCGGGACGTCGAACTCGTAGTCCTCGTAGCCGGAGTACGGGAACGCCTTGCGCACGTCGTACGCGATGCCGGTCGCGCGCAACGTCGGGCCGGTGAGGCTCCACGCGACGGCGTCCTCCGGCGAGATGATGCCGACGTCGATCATGCGGTCTTGCAGGATCGGGTTCTTCTGCAGCAGCCGGCGCAGGTCGCGCAGCCGCGGCTCGACCATCTCGATGAACGCGTCGAGGCGGTCCATGAAGCCGTGCGGCAGATCCTGGCCGACGCCGCCGATACGGATGTAGTTCGGGTGCATGCGCGCGCCGCCGGACATCTCGAACATGTCGAGGATCCGTTCGCGCACGTCGAACGCGTAGAAGAATCCCGTGAGCGCGCCGAGGTCGATCCCGCCCGTGCCGAGCCACACACAGTGCGAGGCGATACGCGAGAGCTCGCTCAGCAGCACGCGGATGCGGTTCGCGCGCAGCGGGATCTCGTTTTCGATCCCGAGCAGCTTCTCGACCGCCAGGTAGTAGCACAGCGCGTTGGTGAGCGGCGAGAGATAGTCCATCCGCTCGATGACGGTCGACGCCTGGTTCCAGAAGAGGTTTTCGGCGCTCTTCTCGATCCCGGTGTGCAGGTAGCCGATCTCGGGCGAGGCCTTGGTGACGATCTCGCCTTCGATCTCCGTGATGATCTGCAGCACGCCGTGCGTCGAGGGGTGTTGCGGCCCCATCGAGAGCACCATGCTGTTCCCGGTGCGCGAGACGACGTCGACGGCGTAGCCGCCTTCCGCCTCCGGCGCGACGCTCGACATCGTCACTTCGCGTCGTTGTCCTTGTTCGTCTTGAGGTTCACAGGCTGTTGCGCTTGCTGTTCGGGCTTCGCATCACCGGCGGTCACCGTGCCGCCCGGCTGTTTCGCGCTCTGCGCGGTCGCCGCGGGATCGGTCGTCCCGTGGAACTCGTTGCGGCCGCGCGCCTGCGCGATCTGGCGCTGCAGCGCCGCGGCGGTGCGGCCCGACGCCGGCGTTCCGGCGGCGACGTTCGATTTCAGTGCGAACGACGGGCGCGGCGTGCGCTCGCGCGCGGGCCCGCGCAGCGGGTAGTCCTTGCGCAGCGGGTAGCCTTCCCATTCGTCCGGCATCTGGATGCGGCGCAGATCCGGGTGGCCTTCGAACACGATCCCGTACAGGTCGAAGATCTCGCGCTCGGCCCAGTCGGCGCTTGGCCACAGGTCGCTCACCGTCGGGACGCTCGGCGCGCGCTCGCTCACGCCGCACAGCACGCGCACGCGCTCCGGCGTGCCGATCTGCGCGACGCTCGCGACGCCGGTCGGCATGCGGAGCAGGTGGTACACGACGTCGAAGCGCGCGGGGTCGCGGCCGGGGTAGTCGGCGGCGCCGGCGTCGAGCAGCATCGTGAAGCCGTCGGCTTTGAGGCCTTCGAGCGTCGCGCGCACCTCGGCGGGCGTCACGCGGACGATGCGGGCGTCGGCGATCTCGGGGCGTACGGCGGTCGGGTCGAGGGCGGTCGCCCCGGCCGGCGGCGCTTGTGGGCTCGGCATGGTGCTGCTTCCTAGGCGCGGGCGAGGACGCCGCCGCGGCCGCCTTGGCGGATCTGCTGCTGGATCAAGTTGACCGCGTAGAGCAGGCCGTCGGGCGTCGGCGGGCAGCCGGGGACGTAGACGTCGACCGGGACGATCGTGTCGACGCCCTGGACGATCGCGTAGTTGTCGAAGACGCCGCCGCTCGAGGCGCACGCGCCCATCGAGATCACCCATTTCGGGTCGGCCATCTGGTCGTACAGGCGTTTCACGATCGGGGCCATCTTCTGCGCGACGCGGCCCGAGACGATCATCAGGTCGGCCTGGCGCGGCGACGCGCGGAAGACCTCCGAGCCGAAGCGCGCCATGTCGTACTCGGGCGCGGTCGCGGTCATCATCTCGATCGCGCAGCACGCGAGGCCCATCGTGAGCGGCCAGACGCTGGACGACTGCGCCCAGCGCGCCACCGCGTCGACCGTCGTCAGGAGAAAATCGCCGCCGCTGTTCCCGCCTAGCGCCACTGGAAACCGCCTCTCTTCCACACGTACGCATACCCGATCGCGAGCACGATGACGAACATCAGCATCTCGGCGAGACCGAACAGGCGCAGCTGGTGCATCTGCACCGCCCAGGGGTAGAACGACGCGGCTTCGACGTCGAAGATCACGAACAGCATCGCGATGAGGTAGAAGCGGACCGGGAAGCGGCCCGAGACGTCGGAGGTCGGCTCGACGCCGCACTCGTACGCTTCCGACTTCACCGGATTCGGTTTCTTCCGGGCCAGCAGCCCGGGCAAGAGCGTGAAGCCGAGGGAGGCCACGAAGGCGACGGCGAGATAGATAGCGACCGGACCATAGGGAGACACGACCTGAAACTTTACACCAAAACGCTCGTGCGCGCCTCCGTCCTTACGCTGACCGCCGCGCTCGCCGCCTGCGGGCCGAACCCGAACGGGCAAGGGGTCACCGACCGAGGGAGCGTCGTCGGCACCATCGTCGACGCGAAGGCGAACACCGTGCCGATCAACTCCGCCACCGTCCAGATCGGGCTTCAGGTGACGCGGCTCTCGACCTCGGACCAGGGCAAGTTCACGATGAGCAACGTGCCGACCGGGACGCAGACGATCGTGATCAGCTCGCCCGGCTACCAGACCTACAGCAGTCAGGTGATCGTCCGCAAGGGGCAGACCTCGGACGTCGGCGTCATCGGGCTCGCCTCGGCGACCGGCCTGTAGCGCGGGCGGCCTAGCCCTAACCCTTCGCCTCGGCGAGGGGTCCTAGGCTGCGTGATCGTCTCGCTCGTCCTGAACGCCGTCGCCGGGGTCGCGGGGGCGGCGCTCGTGATCTCGTCGCTCGCCGACCTGTTCATCTCGGTCGTCGTGCCGCGCTCGTTCGGCGGGCGGTTCCGGCCCAGCGTCCTGATCTCGCGGCACGGCTGGCGGTTGTGGCGCGGGCACGCGATGCGGATCGCGGACGCCGAGCGCCGCGAGGACACGCTCGCGCTGTTCGCGCCGGCGTTCCTGGTGACGCTGCTCGCGTACTGGGTCTTCTCGCAGATGGTCGGGTACGGGCTGCTGTTCTGGGCGCTGCGCGCGGGGCTGCGGCCGGAGCCGCACGTCGGCGGCGCGATCTATTTCGCCGGGACGTCGATGCTCACGATCGGGTACGGCGATATCGTGCCGCTGCACTGGTACACGCGCATGCTCGCGATCATCTCCGCCGGGGGCGGGCTGGCGACGTTCGCGATCGTGACGACCTTCCTGTTCCAGACGTTCGGCGCGTTTCAACGGCGCGAGGCGTTCGTGGTGACGATCTCCGAGCGCACCGGTGCGCCGCCGAGCGGGATCGAGTTCGTGATGCGCCATCTCAAGCTCGGGATCTCGAACGACATGGGGATGATCTTGCGCGAGTCGCAGCGCTGGATCGCCGAGGTGATGGAGACGCATCTCGCCTATCCGGTGCTGACGTACTTCCGCTCGAGCCACGACGACGAGTCGTGGGTCGGGACGCTCGGCGCGCTGCTCGACGCCTCGACGCTGCTGATCACGACGCTCGACATCGACCATCGCGGGCAGGCGGAGATGACGCTGCGGCTTGGCTCGCATCTCGTGCGCGATTTCACCGGCTTCTTCCGGCTGCCGGCGAGGGAGGCGGCGGGGGTGGAGTACGACGAGTTCGTGACGGCGTACCGCGCGCTGCGCGAGCTCGGCGTCCCGCTGCACCCGCTCGAAGACGCCTGGCCCGCGTTCGCGCAGAAACGGGCGAGCTATGCGGTCCCGCTCGACGCGATGGCCCGCTGGTGGCGCATCCCGCCCGCGCGCTGGATCGGCGACCGTTCCCGCGTCCGCCTCCACGTGAACGTCGGCGTGATGCGATAGGGCCGTTTCGTCACGGGACGCCTAGCCACGCCGCGGGAACGCGTGATGGGCGAGTGCGATGATGAACCAGCAGCAGCGACCGGAAGCGGGCGACGACGGCGGTCCGGTCATGAAGGCGCCTCCGATGCCGCCGATGGACCCGCGCGACAAAGCGTTTCTCGATGCGAACGAGGCCGCGCTCGCCGCGCAATACCCCGACGAGTGGGTCGTCGCCTTCGACGGGAAGCTCGCGGGCCACGGGCCGGAGTTGTTCGACCTCGCCGACGAGGTTCACGCGATCACCGGCTACGGCGGCGGTCTATTCTGGTTCACCGGCGTTTGCAGTCCGGAATTCGGCTACCGCACGAAGCGGGTGCTGCCGTGAAGCACGAATCGCGCTCGTACTCGTACCATCGCCGTCAGTTGCGCTCGGAACCGACGCTGCCGTTCGCGGTCTTTGCGCCCGACGGAAGCCGATCCGTGCCGGGCCGCGGGGTTCTCGATACGGGCGCCACGTGGAGCGTCGTCCCTCGAAGACTGCTCGAGGAGCTGCGGCTCCAGCCTGTCCGGGTTGTACCGGTCAAAGACTCCCAAGGCGGACGACGACCCGTCGAAGCTTACGATGTGCTGTTTGCGATACCCCGGCATTTCTGCGCGCCGATTCGCGTGCTGTCGACCGAGTTGGCAGAGCCGTTGATCGGGCGCGATGTCATGGATACGTTGCGCGTGACGTTCGATGGGCCGATGAAGATGCTCGAGGTCGAGCCGGTGATTTAGCGGCGGGCGGGTTGTGTGCGGGGGTGGGATGCGAGGAAGCGGGTTGCGGTGTCGATCGGGGTGGCGAAGCCGATCGCGCGCTCTTCCTCGAAGCGGGATTCGGCGATGCCGATCACGTCGCCGGTCGAGGCGTCGAAGACGGGGCCGCCGCTCTCGCCGGGGATGATCGGGACGTCGAGCTCGAGCGCGCCTTTGCGGACGCTCGCGACGCGGCCCGTGTAGAGCGAGACCGTGCGGCCCAGGTGTTCGTCCTCGAAGGCGTCGGGGATCGGGTAGCCGAGCACGCCGATCGGGGTGCCGGGGACGACGTCGGCGATGCTGCCGAGCTTTGCGGACTGCGCGTTCTTCAGCGGGACGTCGACGATCGCGAGGTCGTCGGACTCGCCGGTCGTCGCGACGACGTGCGCCGGCGCGTGCGGGCCGTCGCCGATCGTCGCGACCAGGTTCTTCGCATCGGCGACGACGTGCGCGTCGGTCAGGATCCGCGAGCCCCACGAGCCGCTCTCCACGACGACGCCGCTGCCGTACGCGTCATCCCATTGGCCGCGGCGTTTCGGGTCGTCGGCGGGAATCTTCATCGTGAAGAGCACCACGGACGGATGCAGCTGTCGATACGCGGCAACGTACGGTTCGCTCTGCGCGGCGCTCTTCGTAGCAGTGTGCGAGGTGCAGCCGACGAGCGCGGTTGCGAGCGCGAAGGCCGCAAGCGGGGCGATTCGAGCGTCAGGCACGCGCGCCGTCCCGAGCGCCGTTCGTGACGCGCGTGGCGATCGCTTCGCGCAGGCGGTCGATCCCGGTGCCGGTGGAGGCGCTCACTTCCGCCGCGTCCGGCGGTAGGGCGGCGCGCGCCGCGGCGTCGAGGCGGTCGATCTTGTTGAAGACGTCGATCACCGGTTTCTCGTCGAGCTTCAGCTCGCGCAGGATCGTCTCGACCGACTCGTTCTGGCGCGGCCAGTCGGGGTTCGAGGCGTCGTGGACGTGCAGCAGCAGGTCGGCGGCGTCGAGCTCTTCGAGCGTCGCGCGGAACGCGTTCACCAGCTCCTGCGGGAGCGCGGTGATGAAGCCGACCGTGTCGGCCAGCCGCACGTTGACGCCGGGCGCGACGTACGCGCGGCGCAGCGTCGGGTCGAGCGTCGCGAACGGCTGGTCGGCAACGAACGCGCCCTCGCCTTGCGCCGAGCCGGAGAGGCGGTTCAGCAGCGACGATTTGCCGACGTTGGTGTAGCCGACGAGCGCGACGAGCGGGTCACGGCCGCGGCCCGCGCGGCGGTTCTCGCGTTGTTTGCGAACCTCCTCGAGCTGGCGCTGCAGCAGCGTGACGCGCTGCGCAATCCGGCGGCGGTCGGTCTCGAGCTTCGTCTCGCCGGGGCCGCGCGTCCCGACGCCGCCGCCGAGCCGCGAGAGCGCGGCGCCCGCGCCGATCAGGTTCGACTGGCGGTAGCGCAGCTGCGCGAGCTCGACCTGCAGCTGGCCTTCGCGCGAGCGCGCGTGCTGCGCGAAGATGTCGAGGATCAGCATCGTGCGGTCGACGATCGGCAGCGGGACGATCTTCTCCAGGTTCGTGCGCTGGCGCGGCCGCAGGTCGTTGAAGACGAACAGCACATCGGCGTTCAGCTCGTCCGCGCGCTCCGCGATCTCGCGCGCCTTCCCGCTGCCGACGAGCGTCGCCGGATCGACGTGCGGCAGCTTCTGCACCACCTCGCCGGCCACGGTCACGCCCGCCGCCTTGGCGAGCGCGACGAACTCCGCCAGCTCGGGTGCGAGCGGGCGGCGCGGGTCCTGCACGTCGACGGCGACGACGAGCGCCCGCTGCGGTCCGGCGTCGGTGGGATAGAGTCGGCGATGATCGTCCATCGCACCCGTCATTCAGGGCGAACGCTCGCGTAGCATCCCGCGCACCCCGTGCCGCCGCGAAGACCGGGAGGAAGGCGGCGTGAGCCGCCGATAGACTGCTTGACCTCGTCATTGGAGAAGCGATCATCGACACTACGTTCGGCGCCGGCATCGTTCCGCTCGATCCGGCGCACGCCGCCGCGGCGCGCGAGCGCATCGACGCGCTCACCAAGCCGCTGCGGAGTCTCGGGCGCATCGAAGAGCTCGCGGTGCGGCTCTGCGCGATCGCGGGCGGGATCCCGCCGAACGCCTACGAGCGCCGCGCGGTGCTGATCGGCGCGGCGGATCACGGCGTTGCGGACGACGGCGTCAGCGCGTATCCGGCGGTCGTCACGACGCAGATGGCGGGCGCGTTCCTAGGCGGGATCGGTGCGATCAACGCGTTCTCACGCGCGGTGCGCGCGGAGGTGTACGTCGCGGATTTCGGGATGCGCACGCCGCTGCCCGCGCATCCGCGGCTGATCGATGTGCGTTGTGGTCCCGGCACCGCGAGCATGGCGCACGGTCCGGCGATCCCCGCGGAACGTCTCGGCGAGGTGCTGCGCGCGGGTGAGACGGCGTTCGAGATGGTGTACGAGCGCGCTCCGTTCGACGTCGTCGCGTTCGGCGACATGGGGATCGCGAACACCACCGCGGCGGCGGCGATCGTCGCGGCGTTCACCGGGTCACAGGCGAGCGATGTCGTCGGACGCGGAACGGGGATCGACGACGCGCGGTTGCTGCGCAAGACCGAGATCGTCGAGGCGGTGGTGCGGCGGATCGGAACACCGGCATGGCAGCGGGTCGCGAGCGAAGCGGGCGGGTACGAGATCGTCGGTCTGGCGGGCGCGATGCTGGCGGCGGCACGGCGGCGCATCCCGATCGTGCTCGACGGGTACATCGTCACCGCGGCCGCGCTGATCGCGCACGCCATCGCGCCGTCGATCGCGGAGTACTATATCGCCGCGCACCGTTCGCGCGAGCCCGGTCATCTGCGCGCGCTCGCGGCGCTCGGGCTGCGGCCGCTGCTCGATCTCGATCTCGCGCTCGGGGAGGCGAGCGGCGCGGTCCTCGCGTTCCCGCTGATCGAGGCGGCCGCGCGTATGGTGCGTGAGATGAAGACGTTCGCCGAAGCCGGCGTGGCGAGCGAGGAGCCCGTCACCTGAAGGCGATGCGCGCGCTGCGCGCCGCATTCGGCTACTTCTCGATCGTTCCGGTCGGCGCGGCGGGCTCGCCGGACGCGCTCGCGATGGCCTGGCTGCCGTTCGTCGGAGCCGTGCTCGGTGCGATCGCGGGCGGGCTCGCTCTGCTCGTCGACGCCCATGCACCGCATGCGTTCGCGGTGGCGACCGCGTTCGGCGCGATGATCGTGCTGACCGGCGCGCTCCATGTCGACGGGTTCCTCGACGTCTGCGACGCGGCGTTCGCGCGCGTCACCGTCGAGCGGCGGTTCGCCATCTTGAAGGATCCGTCTCACGGGACGTTCGCGGCGGCCGGGTTCGCCGTGCTCGTCGTCGGCTGGCTGGCGGCGTTGTGGTCGCTTCCCGGCAGCGTCTATCCGTTCGCGCTCGCATCCGTCGCGGCGAGCGCGCGCTGGGGGTCGGTCGTGCATGCGCTGTACGCGCCGTACGGGGGCGGCGCATCGACGAACGCGTTCACCGCGCGCCCGCCGCTCGCACTGATCGCGCTCGGTCTCGTCTTGATCGCGGCGCTGGCGTGGCCGCTCGGCGTGCGCGGAGCGTGGAGCGCGATCGCCGCGGTCGTGACGGCAGCGCTCGCCATCGCATTCGCGCGCGGCCGTTTCGGCGGAGCGCTCACCGGCGACGCGTACGGGTTCGCGATTTGCATCTCCGAGGTCGCTTCGCTCCTCGTCCTCGCGTGGTGAAGGTTCGCGTTCAGCGTGTCGCGCGGTCGATCGCGCCGGCGAGCCATGAAAGACCGTCGTTGTAGCGGGGGCCGGGGCGTTCGAGGATCGCCGCGTCGGGGAGCGTGTAGACGTGGTGCGAGGCGACCGCGCGCAGCGCGTTCCACGGGGGTTTAGCGATCACGGAGCTCAGGGGGATGTCCGGGTCGACCACGAGCAGATCGGGCTGGCGCGCGAGGAGCGCCTCGGCGCTGTACCGCGCATACGGCTGACCGACGTCGGCGGAGGCGTTGCGGCCGCCCGCGAGGTCGATGAGACGCTCGATGTACGAGCCGCGGCCGACGGTGAAGATCGGGTCGACGCCGAGGACGACGAACACGCTCGGCCGCCGCGCTCGCCGCTTCGCGTTCACCGCGCGCACGATCCGCGCCGTGCGCGCCTGCAACGTCGCGACCAGCGCGTTCGCCTGCGCGCGGTGGCCGGAGAGCTCCCCGAGGCGCCGGAGATTCGCGAAGATGTCCTCGTAGCTGTCGTCCTTCATCAGGACGATCCGCAGTCCGGCGCGCTGCAGATCCTGCGAGAGCCGCGCTTGCGCGTCGATGCCGACGCAGAGGTCGGGATGAAGCGCGACGATGCGCTCCGCGTCCAGCGAAGCGAACGACGCGACGACCGGGAGACGCCGCGCCTCGGGCGGATAGTCCGTGTACGACGATACGCCGACGACCTGTGCACCGGCCCCGACGGCGAAGAGATCTTCCGTCAGCGACGGCACGAGCGAGACGATGCGCGCGGGCCGCGCCGTCGCGGCAGTTTCGCGACCGTTCGCCGAAGAGCACGCGGTCAGCACCGCAAGGGCGAGCAACGCCGCAAGCCAGCGATTTCCGGCGCGAATCATGTTTCGTCCACCGCCGTCGCGTGCGCGCGGAGATCGAGGGCGTAGCCCGCGACGACGAGCTCCACGCGCTCGGCATCGCACGCGATCCTGCGCGTGAGGCGCCCGAGCGCATCGCGAAAGATGCGCCCGAGCGGCGTCGCGGGGACGACGCCCCAGCCGGTCTCCTCCGCGACGACGATGACCTCCGCGCGGGTCGCGCCGAGCGCGTTCGCGAGCTCCGTGCCGCGCAGGTCGAGCATCGCCAGCGTGCCGACGGGATCGCGCGCCGCGCGCTCTTCCGCGCCGAGCAGCAGCGCGCCGAGCCACGTCCCGAGCGCGTCGACGACGACGCACGTCCCGGCTTCGGCCGCGCGCAGCGATTCCGCGAGCGCGTCCTCGCCACGCTGCGAGATTTCGATCACGTTCCACTCCGCGGGGCGCGAAGCGCGATGGCGCTCGACGCGGTCGCGCATCTCCGCGTCGTTCGGGTCGAATGCCGCGGTGGCGAGCAGCGTCACCGGCTTCCCGCTCGCGCGCGCGAGCGCAGCGGCGCGCGCGCTCTTCCCCGCGCGCACCGGACCGACGATCAGCGTCGTGCTCATCGCGTACAAGGACGCCGCGCGGTCGCCGCGAACCTCCAGCGCCGAGCCGCGTGCGCGGGAAGCCGGTGTGAATCCGGCACGGTCGCGCCACTGTCAGCGGGGAGCCGCTGTTCGCCACGGTCCGAGAGGACTGGAAGGCGGCAGCACATGGCACCGATCCGCGAAGTCAGGATACCGTCGCGCGGACCCCTTGCACTCTCCCTCGCACGAAGGGAAGGAGTCCGATGCCGATCCGAATCCTCGCGGCGCTCGTCGCCGCCCTTGCCGCGCTCACCGCCGCGCCGGCGTTCGCGCAGCCCGCGCCGGCCCCGTCACCGTCACCATCGCCGTCCGCGCTCGAAGAGATCGGGCGCGTCTCGACCAGCGACCGTCACGACGAAGCGCTCGGCGCGACGAGCAAGACGACGTACGTCGTCACCAAAGCCGACATCGTTCGCCGCGGCTTCACCACCGTCGCGTCCGCGCTCGAGGACGTCCCGGGCGTCGTCATCTCGCGCAGCGGGCCGGTCGGCGCGTCGGCGACGGTCTCCGTGCGCGGCACGGCGTCGAACCAGACGCTGGTGCTGCTCGACGGGCGCCCGCTCCCCGGCGCCGAGATCGGCACGCTCGACCTCGGCGCGGTGCCGACCGCAGGCGTCGAGCGCATCGAGGTCGTCGAAGGGAGCGGGGCGACGCTCTACGGCACCGGCGCGATCGGCGGCGTCGTCAACATCGTCACCGCACCGGGCGCGCGCCGCGACACCATCGCGACCGTTTCGAGCGCCACGTTCGGCGAGCGCGCGATCGTCGTCGACTCGCCGCATTTCGCGTTCGAGCGGCGGATCGCGCGCGACGACTTCGCCTATCCGCCGTACGGCGGCGATCCTTCCGGCGTGCGCAACGACGTCGATCTCTCCTCGACGGCGGTGCGCGGGCGCACCGGGCCGCTGCGCCTGGGCACGCTCGGCGTGGCGCTCGACGCGGGGATCGTCTCGCGGCAGCTCGGCGTCCCCGGGCCCACCTCGTTCGTCACGCCGAACGCCCGTCAGAGCGACGTCACCGAAGACGCGCGCGCGACGCTCACGCACCGCAGCGCGCGCGCCGCCGCGACGCTCGACCTGACCGCGACGCGCCAGTCGCTGCTCTACGGCGACGCGATCGCCGCGGAGAGCTTCACCGGTGCGCCGTTCTGGTTCCTGAACACCGAGTCGCGCATGCAGGCCTCGCTGCGCAACGTCGTGCAGAGCGACGCGGGCGCGCTCGTCTACGGGCTCGATCTCGCGCACGGCGTCGCGCGCATCGACGCGGGCGACGGAAACCCGCCGGTGCACGGGTTCGCGCAGACCGCGCTGTACGCGCAGGACCAGCTGCGCGTGAGCGACGCGCTGCGCGTCTACGCGGGGCTGCGCGCCGAGCGCGACGGTTCGCAGGGCGGCTCGTACGCGCCCTCGCTCGGCGGGACGTTGCGCTTCGGCGACGGGCTCGCGCTGCGCGCGAACGCGTCGACCGCGTTCCGCGCGCCGACCGCGGTCGATTTGTACTATCCCGGCTTCTCCAACCCGAACCTGCGCCCCGAGCGGACGAAGAACCTCGACCTCTCGCTCGACGACGCGAACCTGCTCGGCGGCGCGAGCCTCGGCTGGTTCGTCACCGGCGGCAACGACCTCATCGTCGTAACGTCGAACAGCGTCGAGAACGCGCAGCGCGCGGTGATCTCCGGCCTGACGTTCGACGTGCGGACGCGCCCGCTGCACGGGTTCAGCGCGCGCGTGAACTTCACCGACGTCTACCGCGCGCAGGATCTGACCGCGTCGGAGCAGCGGCTGCCGCGGCGGCCGGTGCTCGTCTCGAACACCGAGCTCGGGTACGCCGGCGCGCCGAGCGCGCTGCTCGCCTCGGCGGGGATCGTCGCGCACTCGGTGGGGTTGAACGCGGACCCGTTCGGTGCGGCGCAGCCGTTCACGCGGATCGACGCGTACACGCGCCTGCGCGTCGCGCCGCGCGCGCTGCTCACGCTGCGCGTGTTCGATCTCGGCAACGAGCGTTACGAGGAGATCGGCGGGTACCCGATGCCGGGACGGACGTTCGCCGTCGAGCTCTCGACGCGCTGATGCGTTGACGACGCTCCGCCTGGCTGCGCTCGCCGCGCTCGTCCCGCTCGCGATGCTGATCGGCGTCGCGATCGGCGGCGCCGCGCTCGAGCCGGGCGACGTCGTGCGAGCGCTGCTCCATCCCGCGGCGGGCGGTGACGCCGGGATCATCGTGTGGCAGCTGCGCGTCCCGCGCGTCGCGATCGCGGCGACCGTCGGCGCGGCGCTCGCGCTCGCCGGGACGCTGCTGCAGTCGCTGCTGCGCAATCCGCTGGTCGACCCGTATCTGACCGGCGTCGCGAGCGGGGCGGGCGCGTCGATCGCGATCGCGGTGACCGTCGGCGTCGCGCCGGTGCTCGTCCCGCCGCTCGGGTTCTGCTCGGGGCTTGCGACGGCGGTGCTGGTCGCGGTGCTCGCGCGGCGCGGTCCGCGGCTCGATCCGGAGCGGCTCGTCCTCGCCGGCGTCTCGCTCTCCGCGCTGCTCTCCGCGTTCATCACGCTCGCGATCGAGCGCGTCGCCCGCGGAACCGCGAGCGAGGCGATCCTCGCGTGGCTCGCGGGCTCGCTCGCCGGGCGCGGCTGGAGCGATCTCGCCGCGGCCTCGCCGGAAGCGATCGCCGGCGCGCTGCTCGGCGCGGCGACGATCCCGGCGCTGAACGTGCTGCGTTTGGGCGAAGGGCGCGCGGCATCGCTCGGCGTCGACGTCGTGCGGCTGCAATGGGTGTTGCTGATCGCGTCGACGTTGCTCACCGCCGCCGCGGTCGCGCTCGCGGGACTGCTCGGTTTCGTCGGGCTGGTGGTGCCGCATCTCGCGCGGCGTGTCGTCGGCGCGGACCTGCGCGTGCTCGTTCCGGCGAGCGTGCTGGTCGGAGCGTCGCTGGTCGTTCTTGCCGACGCGCTCGCGCGCACGCTGGCCGCACCCGCTGAGATTCCGCTCGGGGTGCTCCTCGCTTTCGTCGGTGTTCCCACGTTCCTCGTGTTATATCTGCGCGGAGGAGCGCGCGGTTATGCGTAGTTCGCTCGCGCTCGATCGCGTCGCGGTCGCGCGCGGCGGCCGTGCGCTGCTGACGGACGTCTCGTTCACCGTCCGCGGCGGCGTCGTCGCGCTGCTCGGACCGAACGGCGTCGGCAAGACCACGCTGCTGCGAGCGATCGCGGGCCTCATCGCGCCGGTAGCCGGGACGATCACGCTGGACGGCACGCCGGTCCAGAATCTCGCTCCGCGCGTGCGCGCGCGCAGCATCGCGCTCGTCGAACCCGCGGAGCCGGTGCTCGCCGCGTTGACCGTCGGCGACGCGGTCGCCTCGGCGCGCTTCCCGCATCACCGCTGGTGGGAATGGGAGGCGACCGCCGAGGACGACGCCGCGGTCGGCGATGCGCTCGCCCGCACCGGCCTGGAGGCGTTCCGCGCGCGCGAGATCGGCACGCTCTCCGCCGGTGAGCGACAGCGCGTGTGGATCGCGCTCGCGCTCGCACAGCATGCGTCCGTGGTGCTGCTCGACGAGCCCACCTCGCACCTCGACCTGAAAGCGTCGGTCGAGACGCTGCAGCTCGTCCGCGAGATCGCTGCGGGCGGTGCGCCGGTGATCGCGGTGCTGCACCAGCTCGAGGAGGCCGCCGCGTTCGCCGACCGCGTGATCGTCCTGGGCGCGGGCGGCGTCGTCGCCGACGGCGCGCCCGCCGCCGCGCTGACGTCAGAGACGATCGAGCGCGCCTACGGCGTCGCGGTCACCGTGGAGCGCCGGCCCGAAGGCCTGGCGTTCCACCGCAACACGACGCGCGTCTAGAACTTCACCAGCGCCTGCGCGGCGATGCTCTGCCGCGAGGTGCTCGGCGAACCGCCGGAGGCGATCCACACGCTACGGTTCGAGCTGTCGGCGCGGCCTTCGAGACGGAAGACGAGCGGCGCCGAAGGCGCGTACGCGAACGTCAGCGTCGTCTCGCGCCAGCGCTGGTCGTAGCCGGTGCGATAACCGCCGCCGTCGCCGAACGTCTCGCTGCGCAGCGCCGCGGAGAGCTTCGCGGTAAGCTGGTACGTCGCATAGCCGGCGAGACCGTTCCACGTCGCGTTGCCGGTGCCGATCACCCCTCCGGCGCCGTTCACCAGCGGCGCGTTCTGCTGGTTGCCGCTGTCGAAGTTCGCCTGGAATGTCAGCTTCGGCGTCGCATGGTACGTGCCGACGACGTCGATCAGCGAGCGGCGCCCGGTCGGCTCCGCCGGAAAGAACGTCCACGCGGCGTTGCTGATCCGTTCCGTTCCGCTGTAGCCCTGCGCCGCGAGCGAGACGACGCTGCCGTTGTACGCGAGGCCGAGCTCGGCGGTCTTCGCGCCGGTGCCGTTCCCTTTGGTGGTGTCCCAGCCGTTGTTCACGCCGCCGATCACGCTCCACAGCGCGGACGGCGCGTACGTCAGCCGCGCGCCGGTGTGCGTAAACGGCACCGCGAACCCGAACAGGATCGAGCGCGAAACGTTCACGTTCGCGGGATCCTCGATCACCTCGGCGCCGGCGAGCGTCGAGAACTTCCCGGCGATCAGCGTGAACGGGCCGCCGGTGTACGACAGATACGCCTGCGTCACGTCGAACGAGTCGTTGTTCGCGGTCGGGTACGAGGCGATCACGTCGGCGTTCGTCCCGGCGGTGAGCTCGATCTTCCCGCCGATCGTGCCCGTCTTCACGAGCTGCACGTTGACCGCGTTGAGCATCGGCTGGCGGTCGACCGTGTCGAAGACGCGCGACGGCGCGCCGCTCGCGAACGCGAAGCCGCTGCCGCCGGGATGCGAGGACGCGTTGTACGAGGTCGCCGCGTATCCCGACGCCTGCCACGCGCGCGGCGTCGGCGAAGGGGACGGTGAAGGCGATGCGGCGGCGCCGGGCGACGCGCTCGGCGCGGGTATCGGATTCGTTTGCGCCATCGCCGGAACGGTGGTGAGGGCGCAAGCGGCTGTCAAGGCCGCGATCGAGTTTCGCAAAGAACCTCCTTGAATTTCGGGAATGGCGAAGCCGTGCGGCGCTCGCGCACCGCACGGCTTTCGGACTGATGTGTCGTCGAGGAGCCGCGCGCGGCGGCGCTGTGTTACGCCGCTTGCGCGAGCGCCTCGCTGGTCGCGGTCTTCGTCCGCGCGCCGGCGACGCGGGGCGACGACGGGAGGACGAACCACGAAGCGACGAGGGCGAAGAACGCGATCATGGCGATGACGATGTCCACGGTGAGAGGCTCCTTATGACGGGCTGTAGGCGATTTCGGAGTGCTGGGAGAGGTCGAGACCCATCGCTTCTTCTCGCTCGGAGACGCGGAGCGGGACGACCACGTTGACGACTTTGAGGATCACGAACGTCATCACGCCGCTGAACACCCACGAGGCGGTGACGGCGATCAGCTGGATCCACAGCTGCGCGGGGTTGCCGTAGAAGAGGCCGTTCGTGGCGCCCGAGTTGATGAGGGTGGTGGCGAACAGACCGGTGCAAACCGCGCCGACCGTGCCGCCGACGCCGTGCACCGCCCACACGTCGAGCGCGTCGTCGACGTTCATGCGGTCGCGCAGCATCACCGCGCCGTAGCACACGAGCGAGACGAGAAGCCCGATGATGATCGAGGCGCCCGGCGTAACGTAGCCGGCGGCCGGCGTGATCGCGACGAGCCCGGCGACGGCGCCCGCGGTAGCCCCCACGACGCTGGGCTGACCTTTGTGCGCCCACGAGATCGTGAGCCAGGTCAGCGCCGCCATCGCGGCGGCGGTGTTCGTGTTCACGAACGCACTCGTCGCCAGACCGTTCGCGGCGAGCGCGCTGCCCGCGTTGAACCCGAACCACCCGAACCACAGCAGCGCGCAGCCCAGCACGACCATCGGGATGTCGTGCGGCTCGACCTCCTCACCCGGCGTGTGCGTGATACGCCGCCCAAGGACCCACGCCGCAACGAGCGCGGAGACGCCGGACGAGATGTGCACGACGGTGCCGCCCGCGAAATCGAGCGCGCCCAGCTTGCCGAGCCAGCCGCCGTGTCCCCACACCCAGTGCGCGAGCGGATCGTACACGAACGTCGCCCATAGCAAGCTGAACAGCACGAACGCCTTGAACCGCTTGCGCTCCGCGAACGCCCCGCTGATGAGCGCCGGCGTGATCACGGCGAACATCATTTGGAACATCATGAAGGCTTGGTGTGGAACCGTCGCCGCGAATATTCCTCAGTGGGGAATGACGCCGCCCTCGTTGCCGAACATCGCGATCGTGTAGTTCGTGATCCGATCGAGCATCGTCTGGTCGTACGTCGATCCGATCGCGCTCGCGAAGACGAACGAGAGTGGCGCCGCAAACGTGTTGCAGCCCGACAGCGTCATCTCGGCGGGCAACGAGCCCGGGAGGCCGAC
>DATAQE010000113.1:0-45207 GCA_036264835.1 Candidatus Elarobacter sp. | reverse complement strand
CGCGCTGCTGGCCGGCGACCCGCCCATCGATCGCACCACCGTCAACTCGTGGGAAGATCTCGACTTCCTGGCCGCTGTCCGCGCCACGGGCCGGCGCAAGCTCGTGCTTTGCGCGCTCTGGACCGAGGTCTGCATGGCATTTGCAGCACTGGACGCCATGCGCGAAGGGTACGAAGTGTACCCCGTCGTCGATGCAATCGGAGGGACCTCCGCCGAGGCACATCGCGCGGGGCTCGAGCGCGTGGTTCAGGCCGGCGGAAAGCCGATCGGCTGGGTGGCGCTCGCGTGCGAGCTGCAGCGCGATTGGAACCGGACCGCGACCGTTCCGCAGATCGTCGAGATCGTGCTGCAAGACCGTCTGCTGAAGGAGTGACGTGCCGACACCATGTCACATTTGGAGTCGTACAAAGACACCTTTCCAAACGCGCGGCTGACGAGATCCGCGGACGGCGTGCTGGAGATCGCGCTGCACAGCGATGGCGGCAGTCTCGTCTTCAACGGGCACGCGCACGAGCAATTCGTGCAGTTGTTTCACGAGGTCGGAAACGATGGCGAAAACCGGGTCGTCATCCTTACCGGTACCGGGGACGTCTTCATGGAAGAGATCACCGCGGACGGCTTCGACTTCTTCACGCCGACCGGCTTCGACAAGATTTATCGTGAGGGCAAGAAGATCCTCATGAATCTCCTGGACATCGAAGTCCCGATGATCGCCGCGGTCAACGGGCCTTGCCGAGTCCATTCAGAGTATATCTTGCTGTGCGACATCGTCATCGCGTCGCCGGATACCGTCTTTCAGGATCGGCCGCACTTCGCGTTCGGCATCGCCCCGGGGGACGGCGTCCATGTGCTCTGGCCCGAGGTGGTCGGAAGCATCCGCGGCCGGTACTTCTTGCTGACGAGACAAGAGCTCGACGCGTCAACTGCCAAAGAGTGGGGCGTCGTGAACGAGATCGTGCCGAAGGCCGACGTTCTCGGTAGAGCTCGCGCAATCGCTTCCCAACTGGCGGCTTTGCCGCCTTTGACGACGCACTATACGCGGGTCGCATTGACCCAGCGTTTGCGCCGTTTGCTGGAAGAAGGCTTGGGGTACGGCCTGGCCCTCGAGGGAATCAGCGCCGCCGAAGTCGCTCGCGCATCAGGGTGACATACGATCGCGACGTGGACGCATGGGCTTGCCGCGCAGCCGCCGTACCAGATCGTCAATGCGGTCCGGCGGCACTTCGACCAGCGAAAAGCGATCGGCGATTTGGATCGCGCCGATCGCATTGGACGGTAGCCCGCCCTCGTTGACGATCGCGGCGACAAGGTCGCCGGGGCGTACGCCGGCGCCGCGTCCGAGACCGATATAGAGCCGCGCCACCGCGCCTCGCACGCCGGGGGGCGGAACCGACGGTCGCGCGACCGGGATTTCGATCTCTTCGGTCTGGCCGTCGGCGCCGCGCGTTGCGAGTTTCATCGCAGCGGCCGCGACGTCGAGCAGAGGAAAGTCGCGCGCAAGCGCATCGGCGACCTCACGATAGCCGTCGAGATCGTCGCTCGCGAGCGCCTCGCGCAGCAACTCACTCGTGCGCTCCAAGCGCCGCTCGTGCAGATCGTGCACGGTCGGCACCGACTCGATGCGAATCTTGCGCTTCGTGAGACGCTCGATGTTCGCGAGAAGCCCGCGCTCGCGTCCCTCGACGAAGCTGATGGCGACGCCGTCGCGTCCCGCCCGGCCCGTTCGCCCGATCCGGTGGATGTAGGCGTCGGGCGACGAGGGGACGTCGAAGTTCACGACGTGCGAGACGCGCTCGATGTCGAGCCCGCGCGCCGCCACGTCGGTCGCGACCAGCACGTCCGTCGCCTCGTCGCGGAAGCGCCGAAGGACGCGATCGCGTTGTTCCTGTGAGAGCCCGCCGTGCAGCGGCTCGGCACGGTAGCCGCGCGCGTTCAACGTCTCGGTCAGCTCGTCGACCTCCGTGCGCATCCGGCAGAACACGATCGTGCCGGCTGCTCCTTCCATGTCGAGCACGCGTGCGAGCGCGGCCGGCTTGAACGCCCGTTGGACGAGATATGCGACTTCGCGCACGCGCCATGGCGCGTCGCCGGTGGCGCGGGCGATCGTTGCCTGCACCGGATTGCGCAAATGGCGTTGTGCGATCGTGGCGATGCGCTTCGCGACGGTCGCGGAGAAGAGAGCGGTCTGTCGTTCGGCGGGCACGGCTGCCAGCAGCGCTTCGAGCTCATCGGCGAATCCGAGGTCCAGCATCTCGTCGGCTTCGTCCAACACGAGGAAGCGAACCGCGCCGAGCACGATCGTCCCTCGTTCGATGTGATCGAGCACACGTCCGGGCGTGGCGACGACGACATCGACGCCGCGCTGGAGCGCCCGGATCTGGGCGCCGATCGGTGCACCGCCATAGATGGCGGCGACGCGCGCGCCGAGACCGTGCCCATAGCGGTGGATCGCTTCGGCGACTTGCACGGCCAGCTCGCGCGTCGGCACGACCACGAGCCCGCGGACGACACGCTTCGCCTCGTCGTAGGGAGCGATTCGCTGCAGCAGCGGCAGCGCGAACGCCGCGGTCTTTCCCGTTCCCGTCGCCGCCTGGCCGAGCAGGTCGCTGCCCCCCAGCAAAGCCGGGATGGCGGCGCGCTGGATCGGGGTCGCCTCTTCGTACCCGAGCGCGGCGACGGCGTCGACGAGTGCGGGGACGAGACCGAGCGCGGCGAACTCGCTGCCTCCGTCGTTCGCTCGTTCCGAACCCGTCTCGACAGTCGTGGTGGTCGTCATTGCGACCGAGCTTGTTCCCCGCTGGCTGGAGATCGACCGGTACGCTACACTGCAATGCGATGAAGATCGCGACGTACAATGTCAACGGCGTCAACGGCCGCCTGCCCGTGCTGCTCGATTGGCTCGCGGAAGCGCAGCCCGACGTCGTTTGCCTTCAAGAGCTGAAGGCGCCGCAAGAGAAGTTCCCCGCGCCCGCGATCCGCGAAGCGGGATACGGGGCCATCTGGCTGGGACAGAAGAGCTGGAACGGCGTTGCGATCTTGACGCGTGGAGGGCCGCCGGTGCAGACACGCGCCGGATTGCCGGGTGAGCCGGACGCCTCGCAGTCGCGCTACATCGAGGCGCTGGTAAACGGCGTGCTGGTCGGATGCCTGTACCTGCCCAACGGGAATCCGGCGCCCGGTCCGAGGTTCGACTACAAACTCGCCTGGTTCGACGCGCTCCTCGCGTACGCGAGCAGTCTGATCGCGCGTGACGTGCCGGTCATCCTAGCCGGCGATTACAACGTCATGCCGACGGAGCTCGACGTGTACAAGCCGGAGCGCTGGGTCGACGACGCGCTCTTTCGTCCCGAGGTCCGAGACGCGTTTCATCGGCTCGCCGCGCAGGGGTGGACCGATGCGCTGCGGGCGCTTCATCCGGGCGAACGCATCTATACGTTTTGGGATTATTTCCGGAACGCATTCGGCCGCGACGCCGGCCTGCGCATCGACCACCTGATGCTCAGTCCCGCGGTCGCTGCGCACCTCGTCGCTGCCGGCGTCGATCGCGAGGTTCGAGCACGAGAGAAGACGAGCGATCACGCGCCGACGTGGGTCGAGCTGTCGCCGATGTGAGTCCCGGTTCGCGCGGCGCGGACGTGCGCGGCCAGGTACGACGCCGTTCGACTCCCGTCCGCGCGGGCGACCTGCACAGGCGGACCGGCCGCGACGACGCGTCCGCCTTCGTCACCGGCTCCCGGTCCGATGTCGATCACCCAATCGCTCGCCGCGGCGACGCGCATGTCGTGCTCGATGACGATCACGGTATTCCCCGCGTCGACGAGCGTGCCGAGCTGCGTCATGAGGCGGTCGACGTCGGCAGGATGAAGTCCCGTCGTCGGCTCGTCGAGCACGTAGAGCGTCTGACCGCGGCCCGTGCGCTGCAGTTCCGTCGCGAGCTTGATCCGCTGCGCCTCGCCCCCGGAAAGCTCGGTCGCCGGTTGCCCCAGGCGCAGGTATCCGAGCCCGACCTGCTTGAGGACGCTCAGCGCGCGCAGCACCGGCGGCTGGTCGTCGAAGAAGCTCGCCGCTTCATCGACGTTCATCGCGAGGACGTCGGCGATCGTCTTCCCGCGATACGTCACTTTGAGCGTCTCGGCATTGTACCGCGCGCCGTGACACGTCGGACACGGCGAATACACGCTGGGCAGGAAGAGAAGCTCCACCATCACGGAGCCTTCGCCTTCGCACGTCGGGCAGCGGCCCTTGGCGACGTTGAACGAGAACCGGCCGGCATCGTAGCGGCGTGCGCGCGCCTGTTTCGTCGATGCGAAGATCTTGCGTACCGCGTCGAACAATCCGGTGTACGTCGCGAGGTTCGAGCGCGGCGTTCGCCCGATGGGACGCTGATCGACCTGCACGAGCCGTGTGATGCGCTCCATTCCGGCGGTGATCGCGCCTTCGGTCGCGATCACGCGTTCACGCGCGAGCGCGTCGCTCCCGCGATCGTCCTCCTCCTCGGCCGGCGCCGCACCGAGACGTTCCAACACCATCTCGACCAGCGCCTGGCTGACCAGACTGGACTTTCCGGAGCCCGACACACCGGTCACCGCGGTGAAGATGCCGAGCGGAAACGCGATGTCGAGACCGCGCAGGTTGTTCCGCGTGACGCCTTCGAGGCGCAGCCAACCGTCGGGACGACGCGGTTCACGGTGCGAAACCGTCTCGCCGCCGAAGAGGAAGCGCGCGGTTTGCGACGCGGCGACCGACGCGAGCCCGGCGGGCGGGCCGCTGTACAAGATCTCCCCGCCGCGATTCCCCGCAGCCGGCCCGACGTCGACGATCCAGTCCGCATGCCGGATCACGTCGACCTCGTGCTCGACGACGAAGATCGAGTTGCCTGACGCTTTCAGCGCGTCGAGCGCACGGAGCAGCGCCTCCGTATCGGCCGGATGAAGCCCGGCCGAGGGCTCATCGAGGACGTACGCGACGCCGAAGAGGTTCGACCGCACCTGCGTCGCGAGACGAAGCCGCTGCAGCTCGCCCGGCGAGAGCGTCGGAGTGCTGCGCTCGAGGGTCAGGTATCCGAGGCCGAGATCGAGCAGCACCGCGAGCCGCGCGCGCAGATCGTCAACGATCCGCCGCACGACGATCGCCTTCTCCGGATGCGTCTTCGCGAGCCGAGCGAGCGCCGCGCTTTGCGCCTGCGCGTAGGGCTGCACGAACGCATCGAGCCGCGCCATCGAGAACCGGAACAGCTCCGCGATGTCGACGCCGCCGAACGTCACCGAGAGCGACTCGGGACGCAGCCGCTTTCCGCCGCATGTCGGGCAGTCGCTGCTCACGAGGTACTGCGCCGCGCGCCGCTTCATCAGCGGGCTCTGTGTCGTCGCGAATGTGTGGAGCACCCAGCGCCGTGCGCTGGTGAACGTCCCCTGATAGCTCGGCTCTTCCTTTCGCTTGAGCGCGCGGCGCACTTCCGCCGGCGTGTAACCCGCGTACACCGGGACCGTCGGCTGTTCGTCCGTGAACAGCAGCCAGTCGCGGTCCTTTTTGGGCAGCTTGCGCCACGGACGGTCGACGTCGTAGCCGAGCGTCACGGCGATGTCGCGCAGATTCTGGCCGTGCCATGCCGGCGGCCACGCCGCGATCGCTCGTTCGCGGATGGACAGCGAATCGTCGGGCACCATCGACCGTTCCGTGACGTCGTAGATGCGTCCCAAGCCGTGGCACCGCGGACAGGCGCCTTCCGGCGTATTCGGCGAGAACGCCTCGGCCTCGAGACGCGGCTGCCCCGGCGGGTAGTCGCCCGTCCGCGAGTAGAGCATCCGCAAGAGGTTGCCGAGCGTCGTCACGCTCGCGACCGACGAGCGCGTCGTCGGGGTGCCGCGCTGCTGCTGCAGCGCGACCGCCGGCGGAAGCCCGTCGATCTCGTCGACCTCCGGGACCGCCATCTGATGGAACAGCCGGCGCGCGTACGGTGAGACCGATTCGAGGTACCGCCGCTGCGCCTCGGCGTACAGCGTGCTGAACGCGAGCGAGGACTTGCCCGACCCCGAGACGCCCGTGAACGCGACGAGCGCGTCGCGCGGGATCTCGAGGTCGACGTCTTTCAGGTTGTGCTCGCGCGCGCCGCGCACCCGGACGAATCCCGGTTGCATCGGACGCACTGTTCCCAAGCAAAGAACCTAACGCCGGACAAGGCGACCGCCCGCTCGGCGCGAATGCCGAACGGATGTTCCTCATGCGTTTTGTAGCGCTTGCGTTGGCCGTACTGGCGTTGGTTTCGGCGGCGCCGCGCGAGCGTTACCTTGCGGTTTGGGCGATGGAGGCGAACGAATTCCCCGGCAAGGGAGAAGGCCACGATCTCCTCGCGGTCTTCGATGTCGGTGCCGACTTTGGACGGCTCGTGGCGACCGTGCCGACCCAAACGCACGGTATGATGGCGCATCACACGAACCCGCAGATGCCTGAGGACCGCCTTCTTTTCGCAGAGGATTTCATGGCGAGCGAAGGCCACGTTTTCGACTTCGCCGATGCTCGCCGTCCGCGACTCGTCGCCTCGTTCGCCGCCGCACAGGGCTACACGCACATGCACAGTTTCGCGACGCTCGCGAACGGCCACGTACTGGCGACGTACCAGCTCACCGGGTGGGACCGCGATGAGCCCGGTGCTCTCGTCGAGCTCGACCAACATGGCCGCGTCGTTCGCGCTGCGAGTGCCGCCGTGCCGGAGATCGACCCGAACATTCGGCCCTATGGCGTGCTGCCGCTGGAAAAGATCGACCGGGTCGTGACCACCAGCGCCCCGATGCTCACTGTCAAAGCAACGACGCATGTCGTTCAGATCTGGCGACTCTCGGATCTCAAGCTGCTGCAGACGGTCGACCTGGCGCCATCCGTAAACGGCGCTGCGGCGCAGTCTGCCGATGACGCGGTCCTCCTCGAAGACGGAAAAACGGTCATGATCAAGACTGCCGCCTGCGGTCTTTTCACGCTGACCGGTCTGAACGCGGGACAGGCACAACTTCAACGTGTCTACGACTACGGCGTACGGATATGCAGCGGTGTTCCCGTGATCGCGGGACACTACTGGGTTGAGGCGCTCCAGAGCGCGCACACGGTCGTCGTGCTCGACGTCAAGGATCCGGCCCACCCGACCGAGGTCTCGCACCTGTATCTCGGGCCGGGTGCCTTTCCTCACTGGCTCTCTCTCGAGCCGCACACGGGAAATATCGTGATCACCGGTTACGGCTCGCTGATCAATCGGATAAGCTTCGCGACGCTCGATGTCGAAAGCGGCAGCCTTACGCTCGACCCGCGATCCATCGACTTGGCGCATCGCACCTGGGCCGACGGCTGGAACGGCGGCGTCATCCCTCACGGCGCCGTCTTTTTCGGTCCGGCCTACCGGTAGACGACCTCCGTCATCATCCCGTCCATCATGTGGACCTCGTTGTGACAGTGGAGAAGCCACCGCCCCGGCGGGGAGTCGGCTCGAAAACGCCAGGTCATCGTCCCGCCGTTCGCACGGACCAGGGACACGTCTTTTGCAAGAGGGCGAACCAGCGAACGGCCGTCGATCTCGACGATCTCGAACGTGTGCCCGTGCAGGTGCATCGGATGGTCCATATCGGTCTTGTTGGTGAAGCCGACGACCACGGAGTTGCCTGACGCGACGATGACCTTTTCGGTGTTCGGCCACACGGCGCCGTTCATCGTCCAGCGCTTGCTGCCGTACTCGCCGCCCCCGAGCGTGAAGTGCTTGCGGACGGTCGCGCTCGACGCATCGAACGCCCCGGCTCCCACTCCCGCCGCCTGCTCGTACGTGAAGTAGTCGACGCCCGCGATGGATTGCGCACTCCCGTCGGGCGTGGCATGTTCCATCCCCTCGGTGTGGACGACGACGGCTTGCTCGAACGCGAGCGGATCGCTCGAAAGCCCCTGCAAGAGCCACGCCCCGGGTTTACGGACCTCGAACCATGCGTCGTACCGTTCCGCGGCTCCGATCCGAAGCGCATCGACGTCGATCGGCCGCTGGAGCGGGTTCCCGTCGGCGTGCGTCACGTGCAATCGGTGTCCGGCGAGCCGCAGGTACCGCGTCTGCGTAAGGTTCGCGTTGAGCACGCGCAGCCTGACGCGCTGTCCGACCTTGACGCGAAGGGGCGCCGTGCCGGGGTAGGACGCTCCGTTGATGCAGTGAGCGACGTACGCGACTTCGTCGCCCATGCGGTCGTTCGCGCGCATCTGCCGCATCTCCGGCGATCCCAGCGGATCGACCATCGGTGCGCCGCTCACGCCGTTCCTTGCGGCTTCGATCGAGTTCACCCGCGGCACGTCGTGGAGCACGATCGCGTACTCGACGTCGGCCGGCGCATCGCGCGGATCCTCGACGACGAACATCCCGAACAGTCCGCGCATCTCCGCCGACCCGTTGCCGTGATCGTGATACCAGCGCGTTCCGGGTGGACCGGGCGCAAACTCGTACACAAACGACCCGCCGGCCTGGACGGGCGGCTGCGTGACGCCGGCCGCACCGTCCATCGCGTTCGGCAAGGTCATCCCGTGCCAATGGACGGCCGTCGGTACATCGGTCTGGTTGCGGTAGCGAACGCGGACGCGCTGACCGTGACGAACGCGCAGCACCGGCCCCGGCAAGGCTCCGTTGTAGGCGAGCGCGTTGACGCGCACCCCCTGTGCAGGCTGAAAAACCCGTGGCCGCGCGACAAGGGTGTAGTCCACGGTTTCCGCATTCGCCGCAGCCTCGCCCGGCGAGCGAAGCACCATGGTCGCCATGCCGGCGATCGTCGTACGCAGAAACGACGACCGGCGCATCACATCGAGCCCGCCGTGACCGGAAGCTTCAGCAAGCCGCCGTCGTACTTGACGTCGATCGTCCAAGGCCCGCCCATGGAGAACGCGACCGTTCCGGTCCAGACGTGCGGGTCGCCGGTTGGGTGAAGGACGACCGTCGGCGTCGTCATGCTGCTCGCCCCCATCTGCATCACCGGTATCGCGACGACGTGCTTCGGAGGCGTGCCGGGAAAACGCACGGTCAGCACCGCGCTCTTGCCGGGATTTCGCGGGCTCAGCGTCGCGACCGGCCGGCCACCGCCGCCGTCGAGTGAGGTCAGATAGGCGACCACGTCGGAGATCTGCCCGTCGCTGAACGGGAACTTCGGCATCGGCGCTTTCGGCGTTTTGATCGCGGCCGCGATCCGTTCGCGCTTGAGGCGATGCTCGATACCGTAGAGCTTCGGGCCGATGCCGCCTTGGAAGGTCGCCCCGTGGCAGCCGGCGCAGCCGTTGCTCTGCACGAGCGTCGCGCCGGCGTTCACGTCGGCCGCGACGGCGGCGTGCACCGTTCCACCCAGCGCGATCAACGATGCGCCGACGAGCCGGCAAAGTGTCTTCGAGCTCATGTGCGCCTCCGCGGTGTACGGTCGCTCTGCTTGAGCGGCGCGGTGCGCTTATCCTCAAGCGATAAGCGTGGCTACCAATCGTGAACCCCGGAGACGCTCCGCATGCTCCACATCTGGCTGTCGCCGTTCCACGTGAGCGTATAGATCCGGCCGATCGGCATCGGTGTCGTGGGCAGCGAAGCGTCCTCGCGGCCGGGCTCGCGGACGGCTGCGACGTAGCGCCGGCAGCCCGGCGGCTCCCCGACGAAGAGCCAGGTTCGATCGTGAGCGGAGACCTGCATCTGCTGCCAGTCGCCCACGGCCTCGCATTTGTAGTTCAACGCCAGGTCGCGACCGGAATTATTCGCGACGACGATCATGGATTGGGCATCGTGAATGGTGAAGCCGACGCTCGCCGTGTCGACGATCATGTACGTGTGACCGTCGTTCATTCGCGCGCTCTGCGTCGGCGGCGTACCGTCGTCGTTCGCCGTCCGGGCCAAGAATTCGTACACGGGCCCGCACGCGAAATTCCAGTCGGTGAGGCCGTCCACGACCTGGGTCTTTCCCGGGTCCACCGAGTAGTTGTGCCAACCGCCGGAGTCGTTGAGGCACCGTGCGGAGAACTGGACGGTTTTCGACTCCACGTTGACGACCGCGATCGCCGTATCGGCCTTCGCGACGATCGGGACCGATGTGAGGAGGACCCCGCTGATCAGGGCGATCGACAGGCGCTTCATATCGGAGTCGTTCGGGCAGTTGCTTCGGGGGCCTGTCGAATCTCGGCCAGCGGCGAACGAGAGCGTCGCACTGGCACCGTTCGCGCAGAACGACGTCCCGCCGTGGAGGAGACCGGGACGGCTGCGGCAAGCAGGCTACCATGATATCTTGGACGCACGAAACGCTCCGAGCGGCCACACGGGTAAGGTCGGAGTTCCGCGGATCCGGAACGAGAACGAAATCGTGAGCCGCCTCGAGCAGAACTATGAGCGATCGATATCCGGCGATCGAACCTTATGATTGCGGCATGCTCGCGGCCGGCGGCGGGCATCGCGTGTATTGGGAGTGCTGCGGCAATCCGAACGGCAAGCCCGCGCTGTACCTGCACGGTGGTCCCGGTTCGGGATGCAGTCCCGGATCTCGGCGGTTTTTCGATCCGCAGGTCTACCGAATCGTGCTCTTCGATCAGCGCGGATGCGGGCGCAGCGTCCCGTTGGCCGGCGAACCGGATGCGGACCTGCGCACCAATACGACACAGCATCTGATCGGCGATATCGAACGGCTGCGGCAGTTGCTCGGTATCGATAACTGGACGATGCTGGGCATCTCGTGGGGAACGACTCTTGCGTTGGCCTATGCGGAAGCCCACCCGCAACGAGTCCGCGCGCTCGTCCTCGCACTGGTCACCACGACGTCGCGTCGTGAGGTTCATTGGATCACGGAAGGTGTGGGCCGCATCTTCCCGCGAGAGTGGGAACGTTTCGTCGCGGCCGTACCCCAACCGCTGCGAGATCGCCCGGTAGTCGACGCATACGCGGCGATGCTGTTCGATCCCGACCCGGCGGTTCGCGACCGCGCTGCACGTGAATGGTGTGCGTGGGAGGACGCGCACGTCTCGCTCGCCCCGAACCATACACCGAACCGGCGTTTCGAAGACGCGGAGTTCCGGCTTTGCTTCGCGCGGCTGGTCACGCATTACTGGCGACATGCGGCCTTTCTCGAAGATGAACAGCTCATCACACGCGCTTCCGTTCTGAACGGCATTCCGGGTGAGCTCATCCACGGCCGCTACGACGTGAGCAGTCCGTTGGAGACGCCGTGGCGGCTCTCCAAGGAGTGGACGACGAGCCGCCTTCGCGTCGTGACCGACGCCGGCCACGGCGGCGGCGATTCGCTGAGCAGCGCGGTCGTGGACGCTCTGGATCGGTTTTCGCTGCTTCCCGGGTAGAAAGCGGCCATGCAGCCGCCCGAGACCACGGTTTCCGAGCCGCCGCGCTCCAAGGACGAGCGCTACCGCGAGATCGTCGCGACGCTCGCGCGACACGGCTTCGGGATGCTCGAAGACCACTTCGTCTCCGACGACGGCGAGCGCGAGCGCTCGCGCGCCGACCGGCTGCGGCAGGCGTGCGAAGAGCTCGGTCCGACCTTCATCAAGCTCGGGCAGATGCTCTCGACGCGCGGCGATCTGCTCCCCGAAGCCTATCGCGTCGAGTTCGCGAAGCTCGTCGACTCCGTTCCGCCGCTGCCCGCCGAGGTCGTCGCGCAGGTCGTGCTGGAGGAGCTCGGCGCGCCGCCCGAGACGGTCTTCGCGTCGTTCGACGCCGAGCCGCTCGCGAGCGCGTCGATCGGCCAGGTGCACGCGGCGCGTCTCCTCGACGGCAGCGACGTCGTCGTCAAAGTGCGCAAGCCGGGCGTCGAGACGCTCGTCCGGCTCGACCTCGAGATCGCGGCCGAGCTGATCGAGACGTGGGCGCCGCGCCTACCGGCGCTCGACGAGTACGACGCGCGCGGCGTGCTGCGCGAGTTCGGCGACTCGCTGCTCGCCGAGCTCGACTACCGCCGCGAGGCCGCGAACGAACGGTTCTTCGCGACCGCGTTCGCCGACGATCCCGGATACGCGATCCCGGGCATCGTCGGCGAGTACTGCACCGAGCGCGTGCTCACGCACGTCCGCGTCTACGGGCAAAAGATCACCGAAACGTCGGGGCTCTCCGCCCGCCGCCGCGCCGCCGTGTCGCAGCGCATCGCGCGGTTCATCCTCGAGCCCGCGTTCGACCACGGCCTCTTCTACGCCGATCCGCACGCCGGAAATCTGTTCGTCCAGCACGACGGCGCGCTCGCGGTCGTCGACTTCGGCACGGTCGGCCGCCTCACGCCTGACGCGCGGCGGCGCGTCGCGGGGATCTTCCTGGCGATCAGCCGGCGCGACGCGGAACGGCTCACCGACCGCCTCGTCGAGGTGACCGCTCCGCGCGCGCCGGTCGACCGCCCGCGGCTCACGAGCGACGTCGAGCGACTGCTGGAGCGGTACGTCGACGCGTCGTTCGACGACGTGCCGCTGGGCGACGCGATGGGCGAGCTCTTGCACATCCTGCGCCGGTACCGGCTCCGGCTGCCCTCGAATCTCGCCGCGTTCATCAAGGCGCTCGTCATGTGCGAGGGGATCCTGCAGGCGCTCGATCCGGGGGCGAGCCTCTCCGACTACCTGCGGCCGATGGCCGGGAAGCTCGTGTATCACGGGATCGCCGGCGGCGACCACGCCGCCGACCGTCTTCGCGACTCGGCGCTCGACGCGGCGCAGCTCTCCGTCGAGCTCCCGCGGCGCATCGACCGCGTCCTCGGCGAGATCGAGCGCGGGAACCTGCGCGTCTGGGCGCGCGTCGAGGACGTGGACGTCCTCGTCAACCGTCTCGAGCACATGGTCGAGCGCGCGAACGTCACCATCCTCGCCGCGGCGTGCATCGTCGCGGTCGCGATCGTCCTGCAGCTCTACCACCCGCAGGAATGGCGCCAGTGGATCGCGGTCGTCGTGTGGATCGGACTCGCCGCCGGGGTCGCCGCCGCGGTCCGCACGCTGCTCGGCCTGCGAAAAAAATGAGCGGCCGTCGTGCCGCTCCGCCGACCGTGACGAGGTCTTAGGATAACGTTAACAATCCGTTTCTATGCTGATCGTCATGAAGCGCATCGCTGCCGCAGGTGCGGCGCTCGTCTATGCCGTCTGCCTCACGGGCGCGAGTCCCGCACCGGCCCAGCGCGGCCCTGACGCCCCGACCGCCACGCCGATCAAGCACTTGGTGGTCGTGTTCGACGAGAACGTCTCGTTCGATCACTACTTCGCCACCTATCCGAAGGCGGCGAACCCGCCCGGTGAGCCGCGTTTCACGGCGACGCCGCTGAGCGGGACCGTGAACAACCTCGCCTCCGCGCACCTGTTGACGAACAATCCGAACCGCACCAACGCCGCGAACGGCGCGGCGGCGACCGATCCGTTCCGCCTCGACCGCACGCAGGCCGCGACCGCCAGCCAGAACCACGCGTACACGCCGGAGCAGCTGGCGTACGACGGCGGCCGCGCCGACCTGTTCCCGAAATACACCGGCCGCGGGACGCCCGGCGGCGTCGGCGCGTTCGGTTCCGCCGGTCAGGTGATGGGCTACTACGACGGCAACACCGTGACCGCGCTGTGGCGCTACGCGCAGCGGTATGCGATGAGCGACAACGCGTACACCGACACGTACGGTCCCTCGACGCCGGGCGCGCTCAACGTCATCGCCGGGCAGACGAACGGGATGCAGATCGCGGCGACGACCAAGAAGCCGGCGACGGCCGGCGGGTCCTCGTACTACGTCGACGACGGCCAGGGCGGCTACACGATGATCAACGACGTCGACCCGACCTTCGACAGCTGCTCGGACGTGAACGACATCGCGATGATGACCGGGCGGAACATCGGCGACCTGCTCAACGACGCGGGGATCACGTGGGGCGGGTTCATGGGCGGCTTCAACCTCGACGCGAAGAACGCGAACGGGACGACGGGCTGCAAGCGCAGCACGCACTCGGACGTCGTCCGCCAAGACGTTCCGGACTACATCCCGCACCACAACTGGTTCGCCTACTACGTCTCGACGGCGAACCCGAGCCACGCGCGGCCGAGCTCGGTCGCCGCGATCGGTTCCAGCCGCGCCGCCGACGGCAGCGCGGATCCGGCGAACCACAACTACGACCTGAGCGACTTCTACGACGCGGTGCGAGCCGGTCACATGCCGGCGGTCTCGTACCTCAAAGCGCCCGCGTATCAGGACGCGCACGCGGGCTACTCCGATCCGCTCGACGAGCAGCAGTTCCTCGTGACGCTCGTCAACTTCTTGCAGCGGCGGCCCGAGTGGAGCAGCACCGCGATCGTCGTGGCGTACGACGACTCCGACGGCTGGTACGATCACGCCTTCGCGAAGACGACGAACGCGTCGTTCGATCCGCAGGCAGATCAGGTCGACGGTCCGGGGAAGTGCGGCAGTGGCACCGCGCCGCTCGGCGTCGGCGGCAAACCGGTCAACGGACGCTGCGGGCCGGGGACGCGGCTCCCGTTCCTGGTGATCTCGCCGTGGGCGAAAGCCGGCGCGATCGCGCACCAGGAGATCTCGCTGGCGTCGGTCGTGCGGTTCGTCGAGGACAACTGGCTGCACGGCAAGCGCATCGGCGGCGGTTCGTTCGACGCATCGGCCGGCTCGATCGCCGGCTTGTTCGACTTCGCCGGGAAGACGCGGCGTCCGCGGCTCTTCCTCGATCCCGCGACCGGCGAGCCGGTTCCCGCGGCGTCCGTCGCGGACGACGGTACGACGAAACGCTGAAGCTCACGCTAGCAGCGCTCGCCGCCGCCACCGCGCTCATCGGCGCGGCGGCGACCGCCCCGGCGCCGGACGACGGGTCGAACCCGCATCCGGTGCGGCTCCTTCGGCCGGCGCGCGCGCCGCTCTCCGCGATGGCGCAGCTCGGCCGCCGCGTCTTCTTCGACACGACGCTCTCGTCGTCGGGGCGCTTGTCGTGCGCGACGTGTCACAGCCCGCAGCACGCATTCGGGCCGCCGGACGATCGCGCGGCGATGCCCGGCGGCGCCTCGTTGTCGCGCGAAGGCGTCCGCGCGGTGCCCTCGCTGATGTACCTCGAGCGCCAGCCGAACTTCAGCATCGGGCCCGACGACCCGACCACTGAGAGCGTCTCCGCCGCATCGGCGGGCGGGACGGCGCTCGTTCCGCGCGGCGGTCTGTTCTGGGACGGGCGCGCCGATACGCTGCAGAGCCAGGCGCTCGGGCCGCTGTTGAACCCGCTCGAGATGGACGGCGGCAGCGTCGCGCGCGTCGCCGCGAAGCTGCGCCGCAGGCCGTACGCGCGCGCGTTCGCGCAGCTGTTCGGGCCGGCGGTCGTCGCGGATGCGAACGCGCTCGTCGGCGAGGCGCTCTTCGCGGTCGGGCGGTACCAGCTCGAAGAGCCGCAGTTCCATCCCTACTCCAGCAAGTACGACGCGTGGCTCGAAGGGCGCGCGCGCTTCACGCCCGCGGAGCTGCGCGGCTATCGGCTGTTCAACGATCCCAAGCGCGCGAACTGCGCGGCATGCCACGTCGACCAGCCGACGCCGGAGGGTTTTCCGCCGCTCTTCACCGACCATCAATACGAGGCGCTCGGCGTTCCGCGCAACCGCGCCCTCGCGGTGAACCGCGACCCGCGGTACTACGATCTCGGCATCTGCGGACCGCTGCGCACCGATCTGCGCGCACAGCGACAGTACTGCGGGATGTTCGCGACGCCGACGCTGCGCAACGCCGCCGCTCGCCGCGTGTTCTTCCACAACGGCGTCTACCACTCGCTGCGCGAGGTGCTCGATTTCTACGCCGAACGCGACACCGCGCCGCAGCGCATCTACCCGCTCGGCGCCGACGGCCGGCCGGCGCGCTTCGACGATCTCCCACCCGCGTACCGCGCGAACGTCGACACCGCCGACCCGCCGTTCGGCCGCGCCGCCGGCGACGTCCCGGCCCTCACCCCGAGCGAGGAAGACGACGTCATCGCGTTCCTGCGCACGCTGACCGACGGGTACCGCGTCCGCCTAGCCCGCGCTACGCGGCGCTGACGAGCGCGCGGCTCCAGGCGGCTTGATCGCTGTCCTGCTGAAAGACCGTCGCCGTGTCGACGGCGATCGTCTTCCCCGTGCGGCGCACCGCGTAGCGGTCCATCGCGCGGTCGGGGCGGCCGTCGATCAGCTCGCCGTCCGGCTGGAAGTGCGCGTCGTGCTTCGGGCAGTGGAACTCCTTCGCGTCCGGCAGCCACTCGAGCGTGGTGACCGCGCGGTGCGGGCAGATGATCGAGAGCGCGTAGACGTCGTTCTTCACGCGCGCGAGGACCACGCCGTTGGCGGCGTCGATCGACGCACCTTCGCGCGCGGGAAGCGCGTACGTAAGCACCTTGCCGTGCGACTGCGACGGCGAGACCGCCGTCACCGACTGCGCGAACGCGCGGTCCGAGAGCAGCGCGGGGCCGGCGATACCCGCCAGCGCGGCGAGCGCCGTGCGGCGCAGAAAGCGCGCACGATCGATGGGACAGCTCGCCGCGCAGGGCGTGTTCGGGGACGACATCGTGGTGGGATCTCCGGGAGCGTGAGGGTTCATTTCGAGAGCGAGAGGACGATGCTGACGAGCACGATCGCTCCCCACAGGACGGCGCTGACGACCGAGCTGGCGCGGATCCGGCCCCACGCGGCGGCCGCCGCGCCGCCGGCGTCGAGCCGCAGCCCCGTCTCCGCGCTCGTCATGACGAGCGCGTTCGCGAGCAGCATCGTGATGAGCGCCATCTTCGTCCAGAACGGGACCGACACGACGTACGTCTTCACGTCGGCCGCGAAGAGCGCGACGCCGCTCAGCACGCAGATGGCCAGCGCGATCACGACCGTGCGGTGCACGGCGTGCAGCTCGGCGAAGTGATGGTTTCGGATCGCCGGCGTCCAGCCGCCCGCGCGCAGCGTCCCGCGGTCGTGCGCGAGCGCGAGCCCGCCGGCGACGAACATCGAGAGCACGTGCACGCCGACGACCGCCATCTCGACCGGAGCGGAACGGCTGAAGAGCGAGCGCCAGGGAGTGGTGAAGGTCACCAGCTGCTGGACGAAGGCCAGGGTGTGCGAGCCCATGGACCGAGGATAGAGGCCGCTTCTGGACTGCGGCTGGACCTGCGGTGAAGGCCCGATGAAACGCACGTGAGAGCCCGATGAACGCCGGCGCGGCGATCCGGGTCATTGCTCGGACCAGATTGCGCGGACCCGTACGTTCCCGAGCACGTGCGGGAGGTTTCTTGCTAGCGCGCAGTGGGATGCGCCGAGTGCGGCGCTGAAGTCGGCGGCACCGGGGGCGTTCGATCGGTTCTAGTTTGCCGTCCCTTGAAAGCGTGGAACCACATGGAGCTCGACTCTCCGTCGCAGGTTCACCCCGCCGGCGCCCATATCGGCTATCTCTTCCGTGACGACGAAGAGCGCCGTGACGTCATTCGCGCCTTCGTTCGCGGCGGCCTGAACGCGGGCGAGCTCGTCGCGTACTACGCCGACGTGCGCGAGCCCGAGCTGAACCACGCGCTCGAGGAGCTCGGCGTCCTCCCGGTCGACGAAGCGCACCGGCATCAGCTCGTCACGGCCCCCGCGGCGAGCGCATACTTTCCCGAGCAGCGGTTCGTCCCCGAGCACACGCTCGCGCTCGTGCTCGACTACTATGAGCGAGGCCGGCGAGACTTCCACAACGGTGCGCGGGTCGTCGGCGAGATGAGCTGGGCCTCGCGCGGCGTGCCGGGCTCCGAGCAGCTCACCGAGTACGAGTGCCGCCTCAACGGTTTGATCGCCGAGCATCCGGTGACCGTCCTGTGCGAGTACGACATGCGCTGCTTCGACGGACCGGCGTGCTTCACGGCCCTCGGCCTCCATCCGATGCTCGTCATACGCGGTCGCATCGTCCCCAATCCGTACCTGGACGCGCCGGGCGCGCCGCAGTGGCCGTGAGGCGCATCGCACCGTCGCACCTCGATCTCCTCGCCGAGGTGCGGATCGATCCGCGGTCTCCGCTCCCCAAGCACCGCCAGCTGTACGAGGCGCTCCGGCGGGCGATCGCGGAGGGCCGGCTCCGTGCCGACGACGAGCTGCCGTCGACGCGCGAGCTCGCGCGCGAGCTCGCGGTCTCGCGGAACACGGCGATCGCTGCGTACGAGATGCTCGTCGCCGAAGGCTACATCATCAGCCGCGGCGGCGCCGGCACGTTCGTCGCGAAGAACGCCGTGCAGGTGTTGCCGCCGCCGCGGCCGAGCGTCGAGCCCCGCCCGCTCTCGGCGATGGCGGACATGTTCCGCGTCTCGCGGCTGCCGCTGCCGCCGGGGCCCTCGAAGCCGTTTCGGCCGTCGTCCCCCGCGATCGACGCGTTTCCGTACGGCCCGTGGTCGCAGCTCGCCGCGCGCGTGCTGCGCGGCGACGTGCACGGCTGGATGTCGGACGGCTCGCCGGTCGGCCTGCGCTCGCTGCGGCGCGCGATCGCGCGCCATCTGCACGCGTTTCGTTCCTCGCCGTGCGATCCCGACCAGATCATCGTCACCAGCGGCGCATCGTCGGCGCTCTTCCTCTGCAGCATGGTCCTGCTCGACCCGAACGACGCGGTGTGGGTCGAGGATCCGGGCTACCAGCGAGCGCGCCTTGCCTTTCGCACGCGCACCGAACGCATCATCCCCGTCCCCCTCGACGAAGCGGGGATCGACATCCAGACCGGGATCGCGCTCTCGCCGCGGCCGCGCCTGATCTACACGACGCCGACGCACCAGTGGCCGCTCGGGATCGTGATGCCGCCGGTCCGAAAACGCGCGCTGATCGAGTTCGCGGCCGAGCGCGGCGCCTGGATCGTCGAGGATGACTACGACGGCGATCTGCGCTTCGAGCGCCGGACGTACGCCGCGCTGTGCGGTCTCGACGACTCGGAGCGCACCATTCATGTCGGCACGTTCACCAAGTCGCTGACGCCGGGACTGCGGATCGGGTATCTCGTCGTTCCGCCGGATCTGGTCGACGCGTTCGTCGCCGCGCAGCAGGTCGTCAGCCGCTATCCGAACCCGATCACGCAAGCGATCCTCGCGGAGTTCCTCGAGAGCGGCGCCGCCGCGCGCCACATGCACGAGATGCAGATGCTGTACAACGAGCGGCACGAGCTGCTGCGCGCGCGGATCGCGAGCAAGTGTTCCGGCTTCCTCGACGCAAAGCCGTCGACGGGCGGAACGTTCACGGTGGCGGAGCTCGCGACCGGGATCGACGATGTCGCGCTCAGCGCCGCGTTCGCGGCGGAGGGATTCGAGTCGGTTCCGCTCTCGACGACGTACGCCGGCTCGTCGGGGAAGCGCGGGCTGCTGCTCGGGCACGCGGTCGCCAAGCCGGAGGATATCCGCGCCGGCGTCGACACGCTCGCGCGGATCGCCGCTACGCCGGTCTCGATGCCGCGCTGACCGGCGGGCGGCCCAGCGCCCCCTTGCTGAGGGCCGCTGGTTCCGTCCCCGCCGTCCCGATTGGGTCTGTTCGCTGGTCTTTGCATGCGTCATGATGCTGCAGCACCATGAGCGTCTTCGCGGGCTATCTCTACGGGTGGTACGCCGGTGAAGCGTTCTTCCTCGTCGCCTCCATCGTCACGGTCGTCGTCCTCATCAGCACGACGGCGAAGCTGCGCGCGGAGCTGGCGCTCGCGAACGAGGCGGTGAAGCTGGCCAGGGAGCGCGAGCACCACGTCGTGCAGGAGTGCGCGCGGAGTCTGCGCGGCGACGATCTCACCGGGCTCGCGAACCGGGCCGACGTCGAAGAGCGCCTGCGCAACCTTGCCCCCGTGCTGCGTGCGGACCGCACGTGCGCGGTGCTGTTCGTCAACCTCGACCGGTTCAAGGACGTCAACGAGCAGTTCGGCCGCGCGTTCGCCGATCTCGTCCTGATCGAAGTCGGCTCGCGGCTCACGGCCTTCGCCGGCCCCGACGCGACCGTGGCGCGCTACAGCGCGGACGAGTTCGTCGTCTTGGCGCCCTCCGTGGCGAGCGTCGAATCGGTCGAGCAGCTCGGCGAGGCGCTGCGGCAGACGATCGGCGCGCCGATCCAGCTCACGGGCGGGCCAATCCGCATCACCGCGAGCATCGGCATGGCGATCTTTCCGTACGACGGCGCGTCGGCGGAGAACGTCCTGGAGAGCGCCGACGCGGCGGCACGCCACGCGAAGCGCACGGGCGGCAACCGGACGGTCATGTACAGCTGCGACCTGTTCGCCGAAGCGCGCGAACGCAGGCAGCTGCGCGACGACCTGAGCTTCGCGCTGCTGCGCGACGAGTTCGCGCTCCATTACCAGCCGATCGTCGACCTGCGCAACGGCCGGGTGGTCAAGGTCGAAGCGCTGATCCGCTGGATGCACCCGGCGCGCGGCGTGATCGGACCGAGCACGTTCATCCCGATCGCCGAGCGGTCGGGTCTCATGGAGCTGATCGGCTATTGGGTGATCGAAGAGGCGGTCCGCCAAGCCGCGGCGTGGGAGGCGAAGGGCTGGCCTCTGCGCATCGCCGTCAACGTGTCGGCCCGGCAGCTCGACGACGCCGGCTTCCTGCCGCATCTGACGCGCGCGCTGCGGCACGCGAATCTCCCGCCGGAGCGGTTGGAGCTCGAGATCACCGAGACGGCGGCGATGACTGACGCATCCGCGGCGCAAGAGGTGCTGGAACGATGTCGCGAGCTCGGGCTCACCGTCTCGCTCGACGACTTCGGCACGTATTACTCGTCGCTCACGTACCTCAAGCGGCTGCCGATCGACAACGTCAAGATCGACCGGTCGTTCGTGCAGGGTCTGCCGCTCGTGCGGAGCGACGCCGCGATCGTCTCCGGAATTCTGAGCCTGGCGCGCGCGCTCGAACGCACGGTGATCGCCGAAGGGATCGAGAACGCGGCGCAGCGCGACTGGCTGGTGCGCGCCGGATGCCGCTTCGGCCAAGGCTATCTGTTCGGGCGCCCGATGTCCGCGGCGGAGATCGGACGGCACTGCTCGGCGACGCCGTTCGTGATCGGAGACGAAGACGATGCTCTCGCAGGTTGAACCCCCCGCGGCGGTGTTGCGTCTGCTCGGAATCCCGCACCGGACGGAGCCGATCCCCGGCCGCGTACGGTTCCTGATCAGCCAGTGGATCTGCGGCTGCTCGATGGTGCAGCACGGCGAACTGGCGGACGCGGCGATATGGAGCTCGTGCAGCGCTCACTCGTCGCGGAGCGCGTGAAGCGCGAGGATCGCGGTAACGCCGAACAGACACGCGATCACGACGACGGCGTAGAGCAGGCTTGCGTGTAACACCAGCACCGCGCCGGCGAGCGCGCCGAGGAACATCGAGGCGATCGAGACGAACCGGCGCGCGAGCTTCGGGCTCTCGCCCGAACCGAAGTCGGCCGCGATCCCGGTCATCGTGAGCGTCAGCACGGTGGTGGTGAAATCGGGGACGGCGATCTTTCGCGCTGCCGCGTTCTGTACGCCGAGCGCGAGCGCGAGCACGACGATCAGCGCGTAGGCGGCCGGCGTGTTCTCGACGATGACGGTCGTCGCGACGATGACGATCCCCGCGAGCGCCAAGACCACCTTGACGATCGTCGCGTTCACCAGCAGCCGTGCCGGGCTCGCCGACCGCGCCGCGAGCCGGCCGCCGGCGAACGCGCCGGCGAGGAACGCCAGCACGGCGAGGACGGAACCCGAGGCCGAGATCCCGCGATACCCCGCCGCCGCGAAGCCGAGGAACGCGACGTTCCCGGTCATGTTCGCGACGAAGACGTGGCCGAGCTTCAGGAAGCTGACCGCGTCGACCATCCCCGTCGTGACGGTGAGCAGCACCAGCGCCGGCGGAATCGAAGGCTTCATCGTCGTCCGATGCTAGCATACGTCCAGGCCCAGCGGCGCTCCGCCTCGCCGGCACGGCGTGCGCGGACCGTCGCTAAAGCCTGATCCGCCGGGGTATCGTTGCGCCATGACCTCCGGCGGTGAACCAGTGCGATGAACCTGCGGTCTCCCCTCGAAGCGACGGTCGCCGTCCTGGTGATCCTCGTCGGGATCCTGATCGGCGGGATGTTCGCCATCTTCACGCGCCCCGCGAGCCAGCAGACCGCCCAGACCGTGACCGCGACGAGCACGAACGCTTCGCCGCGCCGGGCAGCGCAGACGGCGCGCCCTTCGGCACCGGCGACTGCGAAGCCGACGCTCGCTGGGACACCGGCTGCGGTGGCGACCGTCGCTGCGACGCCGCAGCCGACCGTCGCGCCGACCGTCGCGCCGACCGTCGCGCCGACTGCCGCACCGGCGACGGCGCCGGCCGCGGCCGCCGTGGCGCAATCCGGGCTGTGGCGAATCAGCGAAGCGAACGTTCAGGTCGGCACGATCGTCTGGTCCGGCGCCGGTTCGGCATCAGGCGGCTCGATCGCCGTCGACCTGCACAAAGAGAGCGTCGCCGGGCACCGCGTCTCCGCATGCGAGCGCGAAACGACGCTGCACGCGGTTCTCAGCGCCGGCGCGTCGCCGCAAACGGTGCCGTACCGCGAAGTGAACTGTTCCGGCGCCACCTCGACCGGCGAGATGCGCGTCACCGCCTTCTCCGCCGACGG
The DNA here is from genome assembly GCA_036264835.1 of Candidatus Elarobacter sp. Taxonomy (GTDB): domain Bacteria; phylum Vulcanimicrobiota; class Vulcanimicrobiia; order Vulcanimicrobiales; family Vulcanimicrobiaceae; genus Vulcanimicrobium. The sequence continues at coordinate 22,662 of DATAQE010000113.1, read as the reverse complement.
CCGCACCTTCACCGGCAGCTTCTGGAGCGACGGCTCGAAGCTCGGCGACTTCACCGCCAGCCGCTAGGACCACACCGTTCCGCCGCTCGCGATGTACGCGTCGACCATCGAGAGGACGTCGGCTTGGTGTTTGCCGAGCTGCATGGCGAGCATGATCTCCGCGAAGTCGGCGGCGTCTTGCAGGTCTTGCGCGACCGCGCCTTGGCGGCGCGAGACCGTCGCGAGGAGGAGCAGCGACGCGAGCCCGTTCACGCCGCACGACGTCTCGTAGGTGAGGAATCCCTCGCGCAGCGCACGCTCGCGCTCCGACCTCGCGGGCTTGGTCCAGTCGATGCCGAAGCGGTCGAACGTGTGAGGAGCCTTGAACGGAACGACGTTTTTCATGATGCGATGTGCGTGCGGATGCGCCGGACGGATCGTCAGGTGCTTTGACGCGCGGAAAGTATAGCAGGCAGCTTCAGCGGAGACCATACCGAACTCGGTAGTTGTCCGGAACGTGCCGGAGCGTGAACGGCGGGAACATTCCGCGTGTGCGGGCTCCTCTTAAGGATAGGTGGTCCGAACAGGGAGAGGAGGCCTATGGAACGCTGGGCACCGGCGGAGATCGTCTCCGCGGCGCGGACAGGGGACGAGGCGGCCGTGGAGCGGCTCGTCGGCGCCGTGTGGCCGGGCTGTTTCCGGCTGGCCGCGACGGTGGTCGGCGACCGCGGTCTCGCACAGGACGCGGCGCAGGAAGCGTGCGTGATCGTGCACCGCAAGATACGGAGCCTGCGCAGCACCGAGGCGTTCGACGCATGGCTGTACCGAATCGTGATGCGCGAGTCGGCTCGCGTCCGCCGCCGGAATCCGGCGCCCGCCGAGCCGCCGGCGGAGATCGCGGGCGCCAGCGACGACACCAGCGCGCTCGACGTGTGGCGCGCGCTGGCGACGCTGCCGCCCGAGCAGCGCGACGTCGTCGTCCTCTTTTACTTCGACGACCTCAAGAGCGAGGAGATCGCGGCGGTGCTGCGGGTTCGCCATCCCACCGTTCGGACGCGCCTGGCGCGAGCGCGCGAGCGTTTGCGCGGACTCCTCGACGATTACCGCGACGAAACGGCGCCCGCGCGCCGGGAGATGAAGCAGCATGTCGTTTGATTTCTCCGCGAAAGGCCGCTCCGCGCGAGCGACGATCGCCGTTCCCGAAGTTCCGCTGAACGCGATCCGCGCGCGCTCGCGTGCGGCACGCGCCCACGAGCGGACGATGCGGATCGCCGCCGTGTGCACCGCGCTCGTCGTCGTCGCGCTCGGCGCCGGGACCGGCGCCGGCGCGAAGCTGTACTCCACGGTGCGCGTGTGGGTCTCCGGCGAGAAGGCGTCGATCACGGTCAGCTCGTTCGACGGCGTGCGCGAACCGACGAGCGCGGAGTTTCACGACGCGATCGCGCACGCGACGTTCCCGGTCGTGCTGCCGGTGGGTCTGCCGCCGGGCACGCACGTGACGCACGTCTTCTCGACGCCCGCGCGGCACCCGAGCGCGCTCGTCATCTCGTACGTCAACGATCGCACGGGCTTGAAAGCCAGTTTCGTCCTGGTCGATCCGAAGGTCGTCCAGCTCGGCGGGACGCTGCTGCGGATGCAGAGCGCCTCGCCGCGAGACGTCTACGACTGGCGAGCCGGCGGCGAGCTGGTGCTGCTGCCGAAAACGGTCCCGGCCGCCGAGGCGGACCGGCTCAAAGCCGCAATGCAGACGGCGACGCCGGACGGCACGCTGCGCGCGACGGAACCGATGCTGGCGACGATCAGCGCACTCGGCGGGCCGAACCGGCTCGAGCTTGCCGAGCGGTACGCGCCGCGGAACGGTCGCAGCGCTTTGATCGACCGCAATCAGACCCGTTCCGTCGCCGCGCTGGCGGCGCAGGGGCGGCCGTTCCTCGACATGCGCGTCTTCCACGTCACGGACGTTCCGTACGTGAACGGCGCGCCGGATTACGCGCGCGCCCACGGCTGGAACGCGCGAACCGTCGCGATCCCGCCCGGCGGCGTGCGCGCGATCGCCGCGGTGTTGCGGTCGGCGCGCGGAGCGGGCGGCGACTGCGCGTGCGAGGTGCTCTTCAACCAGCCGAACGCGGCGGCGTACCGAATCTGGACGATCCCGCTCTCGCCCTCCGCCGACGTGAAAGCGTACGAGGTCGACGCGCGAACGCTCGCGGTCGTCAGCCGGTCGCGGTGACTTCATCCCAGGTCCGGCGGACCGAACGCAAGAGTGACGGGTAGACGATCACTTTGCGGAACGGATCGTTCCTGGTCTCGCGCGCTATCCGCGGATCCTGAGCCGCACGGAGTACGCGCGGTCCGCGTCGGATTCAACCTCGACGAGCAGATGGTACGTTCCGCTCGCGGGGACGGTGATCGGTTCGTCGAGCGTCATCGGGATCAGCTTGCCGCCCGAGCCCGGACCGTAGAGGATGAGGTTCAGGTTCCGGGTCCCGCCCGCCGCGTCGAGCGTCAGGCGCTGCCCTGCGCGCGCGGCGAACGCGTACGAGTCGTACCACCCGGTGGACGCCGTCCCGCGCAGCGTGCGAGCCGACGAGCCCGGGGCGAAGCGAACGGGGACCTCGTCCGGCTTGCGTGCCCCGGTATCGACTCGGACGCGCGCGGAGCTCACGTCCGCATACACGCCTCCGCGATACGCGGCGGTCCGTTCGCCGATGACCGCGACGGTGTCGTGTTCCGCGAAGACGAGGTCGGGCAAGGGCGCCGCCGGCTCGATGTGCGCGGCGAACGCGAACGTAGAGTACAGCAGTCGCGTCGCGCGCGTACCGATGCGAAGGACGTAGTACGGACAGCTCGCGTTCCTGCACAGGCACGGCGCTTGCACCTCGGCGAGAACGATCTCGTCGCCGCCGGCGCGGCCCAGCCCGATAATTGTCGCCGTGTTCGCCGCATCGCGCACCTGCTGCACCTCGCAGCCGGTCGCGTCCTGGCTGGTGCGCAGCACCGTGAGCAGCGCGACGTGGCGTGAATCGGGCGAAGTTGCGGCGAGTGCGGCTGCGAACAGGAACGGCAGCATCGAAGAGCCTCCGCGCTTCGTCAGCCGGCCGCTCTGAGGTGGCGCATCCCCCAGGTGCGGATCGCGGCGACGATCGGGACGAAGCTTGTCTGGAACTCGGTGACCGGGCATCCGCAGCGCATCGCGCGACCTCCCTTTGCCGCGACGGTATCACTTTTGTCCGTACTTGCCAATCCGCTCGTGCACGGTGAGAATGGGCGTATGAAGCAGTTCCTGATCACGTACCGGCTCAAGGCGGGGATGGAAGATCGGCGCCGCACCGAGATCGAGGCGTTCGTCGCCGCGATCGACGCCGATCCCGAGCTGCGCGGTAGGATGGGGTACCGCTGCATGAAGCTCGCCGCCGCCCCGGACTACTACCACATCGCGACGGCCGCCGACGACGCGGCCGTCAAAGCGCTGCAGAGCCGTGACTTCTTCGCGCGCTACACGGAGCAAACCGAAGCGTGCGCCGACGGCGAGGTCGACGTCTCGCCGCTCGAGCTCATCGCAGAGACGGCCGGCTGAGTTCGTTATCTCCAGACCGCGGGGTGGTGCCAGCCGGTGGGGTGCATCTTCAAGTATTGGACGATGCGCGGGCGCTGCGCGCGGTTGGGGCTGCTGCCGTGCGGGAGCGCGTGATGCCAGATCACCAAATCGCCGGCGCGGCCTGAGACTGCGACGGGGCCGAGTGCGTTCAGATCCTCGCGGCGCGGGTCGGCGTCGGCCGGGAGCTCGCGCAGCCACGCGTCGATGCGGCGGTGGAAGCCGGGGACGCAGGTGAACGCGCCTTGGTCGGGCGCGACGTCGACGAGATAGAGCAGCGCCTGCAGGCCGAGCTCGACCGGCGGCTCGAGGCTGGTGTCCCAGTGCAGGTGCGGGCCCGGGAAGCGCCAGTCGCGGCGCTCCGGCGGGTTGAAGCCGACCTGGTCGACCGTCATCCAGAGATCGCGCCGCCCCCACAGCTGCGCGAACGCGCGCTGCACGCGCGGCGCGCGGCGGTTCGCCCACAGCGCGGGGTGGTTCACCAGCGGGACCCAGATGCTGTGCCCGTGCGCGCCGCGGTACCACGTCGCCGGATCGTCGCGGTCCATCCCGAGGAACTCCCAGATCGCGTCCTCTGCCGCGGCGCAGTTTTCCGGCGGCACCGCGTCGTGCAGCACGACGTAGCCGTGCTCGTCCCAGAACGCGATCTCGTCCGCACCGAAGACCGGCTCGTCGCCGATCTCCTCGCACGCGACCTCTTCACCGCGCAGCGCGGCGTTGATGCGCGCGACGCGCTCGGGTTCGACCGAGCCGCCGTTCCGCTCGGCGATCCATCGCTCGAAGCGCTCGAACGAGGGCGCCTCCGCGTACAGCATCGCGATCGTCTCGCGGAGGCTCAGGTTCAACCCGCGGATGATGAGATCGTGCTCGACCCACTCCGCGGGCGTGTCCGGCTCGCGCAGCGTCCCCGCGCGCCGCGCGAGCTCGCGCGACCACAGACGCCGCAGATGGAGCACGCCGAGCGATCCGAGATCGCTCGCGCAGTGCTGCGTTTCAGCGGTGGTCGTCGCGGTCGCGGTCTCCGTCACCGGCGAGACGCTGCACCATCTTGTAGACGATCGAGCTCTGCGTCCCCGCTTTGAGCGCGTAGCTCGGATCGTCGTAGCCCCACCAGTCCCAGCAGCCTTGCGGGTTGAACGGGACCGTCGCCGACTTCACGGCGTACGGGTAGAGGACGACGACGCCGTTCGTGTCGGCCCATTCGTCGATCCCCGACTCGGTGACGAACTTCGTCCCGATGTCCGCCTGCGTCTGCAGGCAGCCGTGGAACGCGACGACGAGCCCGCAGCGGCCGTCGCCGTTCTCGCACTGCTTCGGCACGAAGACGTAGCCGTTGGTGTCCATCGAGTTGGTCGCGCCGGCGCCGAACTCGGTCTGGTCGAAGTTCACCAGCGCGCCGCGCAGCCGCCCGTCGTTGCGCGGGTGCAGGCGGCCGAAGAACGCCTCCATCCAGACGCGCTCCGAGTCGTACGGCTGCGCGCCCGCGTTGCACGCGATCATGAACGGGCTCCCGAGCGTCCCGCACGCGAGCTCGCCGGCCGGCGACTCCCAGCCGTGCTGCGCGGGAAACGCGTTGTCGTAGCGCACGATCCGCGCGCCGTAGTGCTGGTACTCCGTCTGCAGATCGTTCATCTCTTGCTGCTTGACGAGCGAGTCCGCGGTCCCCGACCACAGATAGACCGGGTCGCCGCGCAGGTTCACCTTGTCGTCGATCGTGCCGGCGGCGGACTGCGCGTCGAGATACGCCTCGGACGCCGCGAGCGTGCTCTGATAGAGCCCTGCGCCGCCGCAGTCGAGCAGCGCGGTGTAGACGCTGTCCTGCGCGCAGGCATAGACGCCGCCCGCGTAGATCGCCGCACCCTTGAACGTGCGCGAGTACGCGACGTGCATCTGCACGCCGAAGAACCCGCCCGACGAGATCCCGGCGACGAAGATCTTCCCCGGATCGATCGCGTAGCGGCGCAACCGCTGCACGCCGGAGACGGTCGTCGCGGCGCTCGAGACGCCGCGCGCGGAGGATGAGGCGGTCGCCGGACCGGGGATCGTGTTGACCGCGTCCGGCGGCGGACCCGGCACGGTCCGGCCTCCACCCCCGCATCCCGCCGCCGCGAGAGACAGCACGAGCACTGCAAGAACATTCACGCGGCCGATATGACGCATGGCAGAACCTCCGTCGCGGGGTCTTGGCCCGCGCGAGGCGCATAACCCTTTCGATGACGACGCGGCGGCCGGCGGGCTCGAACTGGGGCGACTACGGCGAGGGCGACCGGATCGGGCGGCTCAACGAGCTCACCGACGAGCGCGTCGTGCGCGCCGCGGCGGAGATCCGGACCGGGCGGCGGTTCTGCCTCAGCTTGCCGCTGGACTATCCCGGCGGGAACGTCGTCGTTCCGTTCCGGTTTCCGCCGGAGCGCAGGCCGGTCGACCGCGGCGGCGCGCCGGCCGCGGATTTCCCGCTCTCCCGCGTCCGCGATGGCGCGACCGATGTCGTCAACGACGATGTCGTCACGCTGTGGACGCAGTACTCGACGCAATGGGACGCGTTCGGCCACATCGGCTCACATTTCGACGCGGACGGCGACGGCGACGACGAGGTGGTCTACTACAACGGGCACTATCCCGGCCCGGACGTCGACGGCATGGCGACGATCGGGTTGCAGGCGCGCGGCGTGATAGTCGACCTGCACCGCGTCTGCGGCGAGGAGAAGACCGCGGTGGACTACGCGATGCTCGCGAACATCATGCGCGACCAGAACATCACGGTCGAGCCCGGCGACGTCCTCGCGCTGCGCACCGGGTGGACGGAGCTGCTGCTCGGGATGGACCGCGCGCCGGTGAAAGAGATCGTGCACGGGACCTGCGCCGGGCTCGACGGGCGCGATCCGGCGCTGCTGCGGTGGATCGCGGAGAGCGGCGTCGCGGCGATCGTCGCCGACAACGTCGCGGTCGAGCACTATCCGCCGAAGCCGGGCCCGCCCGGGGAGCCGCTCCTCCCGCTCCACGAGCTCTGCCTTTTCAAGCTCGGCATCAATCTCGGCGAGATGTGGTATCTCACCGAGCTCGCCGACTGGCTGCGCGACAACCAGCGCACGCGCTTCTTCCTGACCGCCCCGCCGCTGCGCTTGCGCGGGCACGTCGGCTCCCCGGTCACGCCGATCGCGACGGTGTGAACGCTACGAGACCGCGCGCAGCGGCCGCGCGGTCTCGCGCTCGCTCGTGCGGACGATCTCGGTGACGATCGCGCGGCCGGTCCAGCGGTGGAACGCGAACGCGGGCGGCTCGACGCGCACGGTGTACGGCAAACCGCCGCCGGTCGCTTCGAGGATCAGCTGGTGCGCGGTGCTCGGGATGCTGACCGCCGTCGCGCCTCCCACGAGCGCCTCGTGGAAGCGGTGGACGTGGCCGCAGACGATCCGTGCGACCTGCGGGTGGGCCGCGACGATCCGCGCGAGCTCCGCGCGGCCGCGCAGCGCCTGCGCGTCGAGCGGGGCGAGTCCGATCTCGAACGGCGGATGGTGCATCGCGATCAGCGTCGGCGTCGCGGGCGCCGCGCGCAGCGTGCGGTCGAGCCAGTCGAGCCGCGCGTCGTCGAGCTCGCCGCCCGGCGCGCGCGCACGGCGGGTCGTGTCGAGCGCAACGAGCCGCACCGGGCGCGACTCGACCGCGTAGCAGAGCGGCCCCTTCGGCGGCAGATACGCGTGCTCAGGGAACGCTTCGCGCAGCGCGGCGCGGTCGTCGTGGTTCCCCGGCACGAGGAAGACCGGCATCTCGAGTTCGCCGAGGATCTTCCGCAGGCGCTTGTACTCTTTCGGCTTGCCGCGGTCGACCAAGTCGCCGGTCGCCACGACGAGCGAGGGCCGCGGCACCGCCGCGTTGAGCGCCTCGACCGCGCGGCGCAGCTCGCGGCCGGTGTGGATCATGTGGTGCAGGAGGTCGCCCTTGCGCCGGACGTGCGTATCGGTGATCTGAGCGATGAGCACCGCCCGAGCGTGCACGTCCTCAGTGCCACCAGGGTGGCGCATAAGACGTTCTTAACCCCGCCGCGCGCCGCGATTTTTAGTAGTCTGCCGGACCCGGGTCGACGCCGAGCTGGAAGAAGAACGAGATCCCGACGTGCAGGGTCGCAACCTGCTGGTAGGCCGGCGGCGTCTGCGCGAAGTCGAAGCAGTCGGAGAGGTCGTCGGCGCGCACGTCCGTCGTCCCGAGCGTCTGAATCCCCAGCGTTCGTTCGGTGAACTTCAGCAGCGATCCGAACTCGTGCTGCACGTGCGAGACGTAGCCGCGCCTTGCCCACTTCGAGATCACCAGCAGCGGGACGCGCATCCCGAGCCCGTCGCCGTCGAGCTGCGGCGGGTTGACGTGGTCGAACCAGCCGCCGTGATCGTCCCACGTGACCAGCAGCGCGGTGTCGTCCCAGTACTTCGAGCTCGCGAGCTGGTTCGCGAGCAGCGCGACGTAGTCGGGGCCGAGGTTCGTGGTGTCCTGTGCGTGGTCGGTGGCGACGATCGGCGGGTTCACCCATGAGACGTCGGGGAGCGTCCCCTGCTGCATGTCGGTGAAGACGCGCCAGCCCGGACCCACGATGCGCGCGTTCCAGTCGGGCCCGTTACGGATGTGGTTGATCGCGTCGTACGGGAGCGTCGCGGCCGCGGTCTTCTTGTTCGTCGTGCGGTAGTCGAGCAGGAAGGTGTAGTACAGCCACTGCTTCCCGGCGTTCTCGACCGCGTCGCCGAGCGTCGTCGTGTCGAAGCACGGGAACTCCGTGCCGGTCAGGTTCGACGGCTCGTCGTCGTCGTGCGTCGGCACCGTCGTTCCGGCGGGCGCATCGCAGCCCCAGATCAGCGGATCGGTCGGATCGTCGGTCTCGCGGTGCGACGTCCCGGCAATCAGGAACAGATGGCCCGGATAGCTCGGCCCCGTCTGCGTCGCGAACATCCGGTCCGCGAGCGTGAAGCGCGAGGCGACGTCCCAGTACGGCTGCGTCTCCGCGCGCGGCACGTAGCCGTACGGATAGAGCGGATCGACCGGAGCGCCGCCGCAGTTCGCCGGCGTCGTGTCGAAGCCGTCCATCTTGCCGCCGTCCCAGTCTTTCACCCACGCGGTGTGTGAGTGGTCGGGATCGCAGGGCGACTCGAACGGCGTCCGCCGCAGCGCGACCGGGACGCCGAGATGCGTCTTCCCGACCGCGACGCTGTCCGCGCCCGGATAGCCGTTGAAGAGGTTGTCGAACGTGCGGTTCTCCATGATCACGATGATCACGTGACGGATCTTGCCGCCGCCGAGCAGCGATGCGTTCGGCGTCGGCGCGGGTGAGGGCGTCGCGCCGGGCGGCGCCGTCGGAACGCCGGGCGGCGGGCTCGGCGGCGCGCCCGGGATCGGCGTCGGCGTCGCGCCCGGCGGCAAGCTCGGTCCCGGCGTCGGATTCGATCCGCTGCCGCCTCCCGGTGCTGCGGCGCCGGCGTTGAACGGCGGGGCGGAAGACGAGCCGCCGGAACACGCGGCGAGCAGCGAACAGGCGACCATGACGGCGAGCAGACGCACGGCGTTCTCCACGAGAGTGAGTCGCCGCGCGCGTACCCAGCCCGGATAAACGTTACCTTAAGCCCGGCCTCGCGCTAGCGCTTGGGTTTCGCGTTCAGCGCGACGGCGGCGCGGATCAGCGCCTTGAAGGCTCGCTCGTCGAGCGTGTCGTCTTCGTGGATGTCGATCGCGCGGCGGACGTTGCCGTCGAGGCTCGCGTTGAAGAGCCCCGACGGGTCCGGTAACGACGCGCCCTTCGCGAACGTGAGCTTCACGACGGCCTTGTAGGACTCGCCGGTGCAGATGATACCGCCGTCGGACCAGACCGGAACGCCCCGCCACTTCCACTCCTCGACGACGTTCGGGTCCGCGTCTTTGATCAGCTTTCGGACGCGCGCGAGCATTTCGCCGCGCCAGTCGTTCAGCTCCGCGATCCGCTCGGTGATGAGCTGCGAAGCCGATGCGCTCTGTGCCACCGCGCGCGCTACGCGGCGTCGTACGCCGCTTGCAGCGCGGCGACGTCGAGCTTGACCATCGCCATCATCGCCTGCATCGCGGCGTCGGCTTTCTTGCGGTCGTCGGAGGCGAGCAGCTCGGGGAGCACCGAGGGGACGACCTGCCAGGAGAGACCGAACTTGTCCTCGAGCCAGCCGCACTGCACCTCGCGGCCGCCTTCGGTGAGCCGCTGCCAGTAGTAGTCGACCTCGTCCTGATTCGCGCAGTCGATCGAGAACGAGACCGCCGGCGTGAAGGTGAATTCGGGGCCCCCGTTCAGCGCCATGAAGCGCTGCCCGGCGAGCTCGAACTCGATGACCAAGGCGGCGCCCGTCTCACCCGGCGCGCTCTCGGTGTTCCGCGTGACGTCGAGGATCTTCGCGTCCTTGAAGACGGAGACGTAGAAGTTCGCCGCCTCTTCGGCCTGCCCGTCAAACCACAGGAACGGTGTGATCTTGTCGCTCACGGCAGCGTCATCACCCAGGTGGTGCCGAACTTGTCGACGACGTTGCCGAAGCGGCCGCCCCAGAACGCCTCGCCGATCGGCATCTCGACGTTCCCGCCGTCGGCAAGCGCCGCGAAGATCCGTTCGCCGCGAGCGCCGTCCTCGAATGCGAGCGCGAGCGCGATGTTGCCGGCCTCGGGATCGATCTCTTTCGTCTCTCGGCCGTCGGAGGCGAAGAAGCGGACGTCGTCCGAGTCGAACGAGGAGTGCATCACCTTGTCGTCCGAGCCGGGCGGCATGTGCTCGGCGACCGGCGTGTCCTTCACGAGCATGATCTCGTACGTTCCGCCGAACACGCCCTTGTAGAACTCGAGCGCCTCTTCGCAGCGCCCGTAGAAGAAGAGATAGGGTCGCAGGTCCGTAGCCATCGGATTGCCTCCGTCTTCAGGCGCGCATCAGCGCGCCGGTGGTGGTGTGAAGAATCGGCGCGGCGGTTTCCTGCCGAGTGGGGGCGCGCGCCGCGAGCAGCGGCGCGAAGCTCGCGCGATGGCGCGACGCGAGGATGGCCCACAGGACGACGACGACCGCCGCGACCGGGAGCCCGGCGGGCGCCATCGTGAGGTGGAAGACGACGATGTTCGCGATCACCGCGGCGAGCGCGGCGAGCGCGAGCGGCACGTAGCGGTTCGCCAGCAGCAGTGCGCCGGCGAGCAGCTCGACGCCGTCGACGAACAGCACCCAGCGCGAGCGGAAGAAGACGTCCTGGAAGGCGCCGGCCAGCCCCGGCGGCGGCGCGGGCGGGTGCGAGATCAAGAGAAAACCGCTGAGCCCGGCCATGACGAAAACCAGTCCGAGCAAGATCCGAGCGGCGGTCGCGGTGGCGTTCATGTGGGGTCGTCCTTTCGAGTGGAACCGGGAACGAGCCGATCCTAGCAACTCTAATTGCTAAAAGCAAGTACTTCACAAAAAGAAAAGTTTATGGTAATCTTGCAAGCGTGAAGACCCGGGCCTACGGCCAGTACTGCGGCTTCGCGCGCGCCCTCGAGGTCGTGGGCGAGCGCTGGGCGCTGCTCGTCGTGCGCGACCTGCTGGTCGAGCCGAAGCGCTTCACCGACGTGCTCCGCGGCCTCCCCGGGATCCCCAGCAACATTCTGACCGCGCGGCTCAAGGAGCTGGAGGCCGCCGGGGTCGTGCGGCGCCGGCTGCTGCCGCGCCCGAGCCGCGGCGTCGTCTACGAGCTCACCGAGTACGGTCTGGAGCTGGAGCCGGTCGTCGCCGAGCTCGGCCGCTGGGGTGCGAAAGCGCTCGGCGACCCGCGGCCCGACGAGACGATCACGCAGGACTCGCTGATCACCGCGCTCCGCACGACGTTCCGTCCCGAGTCCGCACGCGGCGTGCGGGCGGGCTTCGAGCTGCGCGTCGGCGAGATCGTGCTGCACGCGCGCGTCGAGGACGGCCGCGTGCGGGTCGCGGGCGGCCCGCTCCCGGAGGCCGATCTGGTGATCCACGCGGGCCCCGGGGTCCGCGCGCTGATGGCCGGCGAGGTGAGCCCGGCGGACGCGCTCGCGCAGGGCGTCGTGAAGATCGACGGCGACGAGGCGCTGCTCGCGCGGTTCGCCGAGATCTTCCGGATCGACCCGCTGCCGGCGCTCAGTTCACGGTGACGCGGAACTTCGCGACGATCGTCCCGTTCACGGCGAGCGAGCCGCCGGCGTAGGCGAACGTCACCACGCCGGCGCTGTGCGATGGCGTGCAGGTCAGCGGTCCGGGCGTGGTGACGCAGGTCGCGCTCGAGGTGACGTACGAGCTGTTCGCGTCGACCGTGTCGCTGATCGAGAACGACTGGATCGCGAACGCGCGCCGGTTCGTGAAGGTGAGCGTGTACTCGAGGACGTCGCCGGGTTTCGCGCTGATGCTCGTGCCGGGCCCGATGGACTCGGTGATGTTGGCGACCTGCTTCGAGAGCGCCGCGGCGGTGAACGTCGTCGTCACCGAGCCCGACGTGAGCGTCTCGCCGCCGTACTGCGTCGGGTCGTAGGGGACGCTCGCGCGCGCGGTGTTGACCGCGGTCCCGCTCGAGGAGCTCGGCGTGCCGGCGATACTGACGGTCGCGGTCGCGCCCGAGCTGAGGTTCGTCACGGTCGCGACGACGGTCTGCGCGCCGGCCGAGGAGGTGATCGTGCACGTCCCGGTCCCGCCGCTCACCGCGCACGAGGGCGGCGTCGTGCTCGAGATGGTAACGTTCGCGGGGACGGGATCGGTGATCGCGCCGGTCGGGTACGTGAAGAAGCCCGTGTTCTTCATCGCGACCGCGTAGAGCATCGAGTCGCCCGGGCCCGCGAGCGTCGTCCCGGTCTTGGTGACGGTGAACGTCGCGGGCACGGAAGCGAGGTCGTTCACGACGTCGCTCCCGGTCGTGATCCCGGTGTGGCTGCCGACCTGTGTGCCGGCGGTCGTGTACTCCCAGAGCGTCCACGGAGAGCCGCTCCCGATCTGCTCGCACGCGACGAGATGCCCGTTCGGGATCATCGCCAGGCCGGTGAGCGCGCCTGTAGGCCCGCTCAGCGTCACCGGCCCGGTAACGTTCCCGGTGCTCGCGTTGATCGTGTAGAGGCTCTGCGTAGCGACCACGTAGAGCGTTTCGTTGTTCGCGGCGGTCGGGACGACGACGATGTCGCCGTTCGTCCCGATCGAAGCCGAGAGCGTGAGCGTCTTCTTGACCGCGGCGGTCGCCGGGTCGACCCACAGCACGGTGTTCGCGCTCGACATCGTCACGAGACAGCCGCTGGTGCAGTACATCGTCGTCGGGTCGAACGAGAGCCGCGCGTTCGGGCTCGCCGGCAGACCGGCGATCGTGCCGACGACCGTTCCGGCGGAGTACGCGGTCGCCGAAGTCGGCGCGTTCGCGTTGAACGTCGCCTTCACGAGCTGCCCCGAGGCGTTCGTGACGTACAGGTTTCCGCTCAGGTCCTGCGCGAGGTTCTGCGCGCTCGTGCCAGTGAAAAGATTTCCATACGATTGGACGATCGCGCCCGAGGCCGTGTCGATCAGGTAAACCCCGGCGCTGTCGCTCAGCACCATCACCGTCGCCGCCGACGCCGCGGCCACCGCTGCCGTAAAGCACGACACGGCGAACAGCGCGGCGATCGTAAATCGGCGCCCGAACATCGGTTTGTACATCGGCATTGAAGCGCGTCTTTTGAAGCGGCCCGCAAAAAGCGAAGGGACGCTCCTTGCGGAGCGTCCCTTCAGGTCGTCAAGAGCGCGCTAGCCGTGATGGCGCCGGTAGTACGCCTGGCGGCGCGCCGCCGCGCGCTGCTCGGCGCGTTTCTGGCGGACCTTGTGGTTGTAGTTCGTGATCAGCACGGCCGCCGCCGCGCCGCCCACGATGATGTTGCGGGTGCTCGCCGCACCGTCGGCCAGCGCCGGCGCGATCGCCCCGAAGGTCATCGTCGCGGCGAGGGCCGCCGCAGCAAGCGTCTTTTTCATAGCTTTCGCACCGTACCCGAGCCGCGAAAGCCGTTAACCCCCCGTTTCAGGGGTGCCCGTGCGAACGTCAGAGATAGTCGCGGTCGGGCTGGAAGCTCAGCGCCCCGACCTTCCCGTCGGCCGTGAAGGCGACGGCGACCAGGATCGCGCGGTCGCCCTTCGTCACGCGAAACGTCGAGATGGGACCGTTCGCGCTCCCGGCCGGTGCCGGAACGCGCCGCACGAGCGTCAGCGTACCGCCCGGCCATACGGGAGAGAGCGTGGCCTTCACTCCTGACGTCGCCTCGGGCGTGAGGAACTGCGCCAGTCGCGGCGTGACGAGGTCGCGAATGTCCTGTCCGGCGGCGACGCGGTCCAGGATCGGGCGCAGCGACTGCGCGATCTCCGGCTGCGTATCGTCGATCGCGGTGAGCCGCGGCGGGAGCAGCGGCGCGTCGGCGAGACCGGCGACGACGTGCGCGATCATCGTCGGGCGCGCGGAGTCGAGGTTCGTCAGGACGACGACGCTCAGCGCGTCGTCGGGATAGCGCGCGATGTGGCAGGTGAAGCCCTGCCATCCGCCGCTGTGCTCGATGAGCTTGTGGCCTTGCTGCTGCCCGATCTGCCAGCCGAAGCCGTAGCCGGCGGGGTTCGGCTGGCCGTCGTTCAGAGGATAGACGGTCCACATCCGATCGAGGCTCGACTGCTTCAGCAGCCGCGTCCCGTACAGCGCCGCGTCCCACTTCGCGAGATCCGGGACGTTGAAATACAGCGTGCCGTCGGCGGTCGAGTTGAACGTCGGCGAGACCCACTCTTGGTTCTTGATCGCGGTGCCGTCCAGCTCGTAGCCGGCGGCACGGTTCGGGATGATGTCGGACTCGCTGATGAGGCGCGTCGACGTCATGCCGAGCGGCGCGAAGATGCGCTCGCGGAGGACCTCCGCGTACCGCTTGCCCGTCACCTTGTGGATCAGGATGCCGAGCAGCATGTAGTTGGTGTTGCGGTAGTCCCACTTCTCGCCCGGCGCGTTCTCGATCGGGAGCGCCTCGGCGTTCTTGACCAGCTCGTCCTCGGTGTAGTCCGCGTGCATGTCGAACGGACCGCCGGGCTTCGTGCGCTCCGGCGTCTCGTACTCCGCCAGCCCGGAGGTGTGCGAGAGCAGGTTCTTGATCTGAATCGGCTGCCACGCCGCGGGTGCGCCGGGGAAGTACTTCGTGATGCTGTCGTCGAGCGAGACGCGGCCGTCCTCGACCAGCATCATCATCGCGGCGGAGACGAACTGCTTGCCGACGGAGCCCGATTGGAAGAGCGTCTCGGGCTTCACCGGGACCGAGAGCTCGACGTTCGCGAGGCCGTAGCCTTTCGCCAGCAGGACGCGGCCGCGGCTGTAGACGCCGACCGCGAGACCGGGGACGTGCTCGCGGCTCATCTCCTTCGTGACGAACGCGTCGATCGCGGTCACTTGCGCCGCGGTCAGCGGCGCGCGCGGCGCGGTGACGGCGGCGGGCGACGCGGCGTCCGGCGCGGCGACCACCGCCGCGCTCGGCACGAACGCGGCGCACAGCGCGGCGCCGAGCGCGAGCGCGCGTCCGAACGGCGCGTTCAGCGCCACGTGAAATCACCGCCTCGCTGGACGAGGTAACGCGTGGCGAGCACCAAGCCTGTGCTGCGCGAGAACGTTGTGCGCCAGAGGTAGTCGGCCGGAAGCGGCGCGCAACGCGCGTAGGTGCTCGAGCCGTGCGCGGCGTTCCACGCGAGCGTCGTGCCGGACGGCCGGACGGGCTTGAAGCGCGTCGCCTCGGTCAGCGGATACGTCGGGCGCCGTGCGGCTGCGAGCACCGCGTCGTCGAAGGCGGGGCGTCCGCTCGAGCCGACGACCGACGCGCCGCTGACGGCGCCGGCTGCGTCGACGTGGACGCGGACCGACGACGTGTACTGCGTGTCCACCGGGACCGTGACCCCCGGCGGGAACGCCGGCATGCCGGTGTGGAGCAGACTAGGCACCTTGCACGACCCGGCGTGTGCGGCGCTCCAGCCCTTGGGGTACACGGGTTCGACGATCGATATCGAGGACGGACGGGGCGCCCGAAGCACGACCGCTCCGTGCAGCGTCCCCGACGGCGGCTTGCAGTCGTGCCCGATCCACCGGAAGCGGTTCATCGTGAGCCTGTACCGGACGGCCCGTCCGGCGCTCGGATACGGCGTCGACGTGATGGTCGCGCTGCGTGCCTTCCCCGCCGCGTCGAAGTCGAGGTCGAACGTCACGACCCGGCTCGCGCCGAACTTCGCGATTGCCGCACTCGGCGTGAGCAGGGCTGCGACGGGGATCGCGCTCACCGGCGTGAACGACGTGCCGGCGCATGCGGCGCGGCTGACCACGGGGGCGAAGATCGGTCCCGCGACCGGCGCGGGTGGCTGGGCAACGTGCCCGAGGACGGCAGGTTGCGACGCGAACGCGAGGACGGGCGAGACGGACTCGGCGACGAGCGCGAGGACGGCGAGCGATCCGAGCGCGGCAGCGAGCGCCGAGGGCGAGAGGCGCAGATGCCGCGGGCTTGCATCGAGGAGACGCTCGATGCGCGCGACGATCGCCGAGCGCGACGAGCCGGTCGCGCCGGCCGCGGCGATCGGTGCGTTCGCGCCGATGCGCGTCGCGAAACCGGCGAGCACGTTCGCGAAGGCGTCGCCCAAGCCGGTCCGCGCGACGACGCAGTCGTCGCACGCGATCTCGCGCTCCGCGCCGAGCCGGCGCATGACGAACCACACCGCCGGGCTCGGCGCGAGCAGCGCCTCGATGATGCGCGCGAGCGCGTTGGTCCACACGTCGAGCCGGCGCAGGTGCGCGGACTCGTGCACGACGACGGTGCGCAGCTCGTCGGCGCCGATCTCGCCGGGCAGCGCCGCGGGCAGCACGACGACGGGCCGCGCGAAGCCGAACGCGACTGGGACGCTGACGCGTTGCGAGAGCAGCACCGGATACTCGTGCGCGTTCGAGAACGGCGTCGCGCCGCGCCGAATAACGCCGAGCTCGCTCATCGCGAGCCCGAGCTTCACGAGCCGCGCCCCGACGGCCAGGAGCCACAGCAGCGCGATGACCGCCGCTCCCGTCTCGGGGATCGCGACGGAGATCCTGTTGGGCGTGCTCGCCGCGGTATCGGGTCCGTCCGGCGTTCCGTCGTACGCGGCCGGCGCCTCGTCGTGCGCGGCGGTCGTGACGCGGGGACGGAACGGGGCGCGGTCTTGCCGCAGGGCGTTCGCGCTCGCGCTCACGTTCTCGCTCGGCGCGGAGGGCTGCTGTGCCGAGAGCACGACCGTGGCGACCGGAACGGCGAGCATCGCGACGAGCGCGCAGAGCCACACGGCGTAGCGCGTCGACGCGCCGATCCCGCGCAGCGACCGCAGCACGAGCCAGATGGCGCCCGCGATCAGCATGCTTTGCCAGAGTGCGTTCAGCGCGACGGCGGCGGTCGCGAGGATCAGCTGTTGGACGAAACCGCTCATGGGTTGCCTTTCTTCTTGTGCTCGAGAAGGCGGCGGATCTGCTCGCGCTCCGCGGCGCGCAGCGGGACGTCCTCGAGAAGTGCCACCGCGAGCGCGTTCGGCGAGTTGCCGAAGAAGCGCGAGAGCACGTGGGTCACCGCGGACTTCGCGGCATCGTCGCGCTCGACGAGCGGGCGGTACGTGAACGCGCGGCCGGTCTCGCGGTGCGCGACGTAGCCTTTCTGCTCCAGCGTCCGCAGCGTCGAAAGAACCGTGTTGTACGCGAGCGCCGGCGGCGGCAGCTCGGCTGTGACCTCGGCGACCGTCGCGCGGCGCTTGCTCCACAGCACTTCCATGAGGCGCAGCTCGTGATCCGTGAGCACGAGCGCTTTCTTTCGCGGCATCCTGTCTCCTAGTATCGTAGTTGCACGGTACACGGAAAAGGGCGCGGTGTCAACTAGTATCCTAAGAACTCTCGGCTACGCCCAGGTACGGCGGCGCGGTCGCGCTCGCGCTGATCCCGGCGAGGCGCGCCTCCGCGACGTAGATCGCCATCCCGGCTTTGCGCCCGAGGTCCTCCAGCGCGGAGACCTCGAGCTGCGAATAGCCTTTCTCGCCGTCGCGGCGCCCCAAGTACAACACGCCGAGCAGATCGGGGTTCTTCGCACGCGGGACGACGAGCGGGACGAACACCGGGGAAGCGTCGTCGTCGGCGACGGCCCGCGCCGCTTTCCCTTGCCGCAGCGTCGCGACGAGCTCGTCGTCGAGCAGCGTCTCGGGCCGGGTGCCGTCCGTGAAGCCGCGCACCGCCTGCGGCACGAGCCGGCCGTCACGGTAGAGGAACACCGCGCTGTCCGTGACGTCGAAGAGCGCCGGCGCGTGCTCGACGAGCGCGCTCACGACGTGCGGGGTCGTGAGGCGCGTGCGCACGTCGGGCTCGAGCTCCGGGAACTCGTCGGAGAGATCGAGCGTCGGCGGCGTCAGGCGTCTGTCGACGGCCTTCTTGAAGTTCTCGTACATCGGCTTGAGCAGGAAGCCGGTGACGACCGTCGCGGTGCCGCCGGCGTACGCGCTCGCCTGCGGGCCCATCGCCTTCTCGATCAGTTTCCCGGTCGTGATGTTGACCGCTTCCCACAGGATCGCGGCGGCGGTCGTGATCATCGCGTACAGCACGGTGCGGCTGACGACGAAGTCGATCTCCCAGAGGTGGTAGTAGAGCACCGAGACGCCGATCGCGAGCGGCACCGCGAGCTGGAACGCGACGAAGAACGGCTGGTGGATCAGCAGCACGTCGAGATCCGTCCCGCGCGGGAGATTGAAGATCTGCCACGGCAGGTGGGTGAGGAAGTCGCCCACGACCGACGCGGTGACCGCGTAGACGACCCACTTCGTCTGCTGCCGCTCGAGCGGCGAGCGCACGCGGTGGAACCAGTAGAGCTGCACCGCGACCGCGCTGGCGAACGCCGACCCGATGACGATGAACGGCCACGGGTGGTGCATCTGGTACGGGTTCGTGGCGGGGACGAACGTCCACAGCGACGTCCAGATCAGCATCGCCGCGCTCAGCAGCCGCACGGTCCAGGTCGAGAGCGCGCGCCCGTCGGGGAACGCGTACAGGAACACGATGAACAGCCCGAAGCCGAGACTGCGCTCGATCATCACCCACGGCGCGAGCTGCGGCGCGTTCACGATGAGCGCGTGCATCGGCGGCGGGATCGTGACGCCGTAGAGCATCAGCGCGATCGCGGCGAAGACCGCCATCGGCGTCTTCGGCCCGCGCAGCGCGATGAACAGGCCGGTCAGCGCAAAGGTCGCGGCGATCAGCGCTTCGCTGATCAGGAAGTACAGCGCGAACGCGTGCTCGGAGATCCCGCGCGCCGCGAGCGGGACCGCGTAGGACGTGAACGCCTGCAGCGTGAGCTCGGTGTAGCGGTACTCGCCGGTCTGGATACCCGCGGCGACGCTGACGAGGAAGACGAGCATGACCAACGCGCGGGCCGTGAATGGCGTGAGCCGCATCGATCCGACGTACGCCCGGCGGCGCACCGAGCCCTTGAGACGAATGCTTCAGCGAGGCGGTCGAGCGCACCGTTGACGGGGAGGACGACGGCGCCGGACGCGCGTAGCGCGCCGCGATGACCGGACGGTACGACGCGGCCGCGCTCGACCGGTTCGCCGACGAGGTGCGGCGCGAGAGCTACTGCGTGCTGCGCGGGCAGCTCGACGCCGCGATCCTGCGCGACTGGAACGAGGCGTTCCGCCCGCTGCTCGATGAGAACGTCCGCACGGCCGCCGACGATCCGAACCGCGGGCCGCAGCGGTTCTACGTGACGCTGCCGTTCAACGGCGTCTTCGCCGATCCGCGGATCGTGTTCGATCCCGACGTGCTCACGATCTGCGCGCGGCTGGTCGGCGACGAGATGGTGATGTGCCAGCTCGCGACCGACACGCCGCTGCGCGGCTCGGAGACGCAAGACGTGCACCGCGACTCGCCGGGGCTGTTCCCCGAGTGGGACCGCGAGACGCCGCCGTACCAGCTCGCCGTGAACTTCCCGCTGGTCGAGGTCACGGCGGAGAACGGGCCCACCGAGATCGCGCGCGGGACGCACATGCTCGCGAAAGACGAAGCGCTCGAGCGGATCGAGCGCGGCGAAGCGCCGCTGCAGCCGGTCTTCATGTCGCTCGGCGACGTGATGATCCGCGACGTGCGCCATCTGCACCGCGGCACGCCGAACCGCACCGGCGTCCCGCGGCCGATGGTCGTGATCGGCTTCTCGCGCAAGTGGCTGCGCCGGCCGGAAGTCTCCGTGCGCGTGCCGCAGTCGACGTGGGACGCGCTCGGCGAAAAGCAGCGGCGCTACCTGCGGTTCGAGCCGGTCGTGCCGGACGAACAGGCGCTCGCGCCGGAAGAGCGCTACCGCTCGTTCGCGTTCTGACTCGCGTTCAGAGTGTCACCTCGCGCAGGTGGCCGGTCTCGACCTCGTAGACGAAGCCGCGCACGCTCTCGCGGTGCGGGAGGAACGGGTGCTCTCGCACGCGCGCGATCGCGCGGCGCACCGCTTCGTCGATGTCCTCGAACGCGCCGAACGCGTACGGCGGCTCGGCGCCCGTCTCCGCGGCGATCTGAGCGCGCAGCGCCGCTTCGTCGGTGCGGTGCAGACCGCAGTTGGTGTGGTGCATCAGAATGACTTCGCGCGTCTGCAGCAGGCGCTGCGAGAGGACGAGCGAGCGCAGCATGTCGTCGGTGACGAGCCCGCCGGCGTTGCGCAGGATGTGCGCCTCGCCCGAGTCCAGCCCGAAGATGCGGAAGTTGTCGATCCGCGAGTCCATGCACGTCACGATCGCGACGTGCTTGGACGGGATGACCGCGCGCGGTCCCTCGAAATCCGCCTCGTGGGCGCGGGCGTTGCGGACCAGTTCGTCGATCGCTGAGCTCACGGCGTCCCTGGGTTGGCGGCGCCGCCGCCAGCGCCTTCGCGCGGCGGCCGCTCGTTTGCGAAGGCGTTCGGCCCGCGGGGTTGACGGCGGCGTTCGAGCTGGGGTAAGACCGAGAATCGTGATCGGTCGTTCTCTATCGGTCCTCGTGCTCGTGTTGCTCGCCGCGGCGGGGACCGCGCTCGCGCAGCCCGTCGAAAGCCCCTCGCCCGAGGCGACGCCGCCGGTCGTGCTGCCGCCTGCCGGGACGGTCCCCGCGACGATCGCGCTCGACGTCACCGGCTCGCCGCAGACCGATCCCGACGTGCTCGAGGCGCAGATCCGCGCGGCGCTCGACCGCACGATCCGTCCGACGCTGCGGCCGGGCGCCTCGATCCGCTACGGCACGATCGTGCCGTGGCCGCTGTACCCGCTGCCGTTCGGCCAGCGCGCCGCGGTCAACGTCGCGATGACGGTCGTCGGCGGCGCGGACACGGCGCCGGTGCAATCGGTGACGACCGTGAACATCACGAACGATCCCGTCTCGCCCGTGCCGCCGAGCGTGCTGTACCTGAGCGACGATCCGGAGTACATCCAAAGCGACGGGCTCGTCTTTCGCGGCGACGTGACGCCGCAGCGGCCGGCGCGGCTGTACTACTATCATTCGGCGATCGGTCTGCCGCGCGATCTCGACGTCGTGCTGACCGCGGCGGTGCCGTCGCTCGTGCAAGTGATCGCGTCGGGCGCCGGCCCCGAGCTCGACGTGATGAACGTCGGGCACGTCGTCTCGCGCGACATCCTGCGCTTCGAGCAGAGCAACGAAGGGATGGTCGTCGCGGTGGCGCCGGGCAGCCCGCTCGTCGTGCGGCACGCGCTGCTGCTGCAGGGCGAGGTCGTCGCCGGCGCCGTCGATCTGCACGTCGTGCAGGGCGCGGTGAGCGCCTCGGTCGTGAGCGCGCCGGCGGGGAGCCGGCCCGATGCGTATCTGCGCGGTCCGCGCGTCGCGTTCGACGGGCACCGCCGCCACGGCGCGTTCGCGCTCGACGATTTCGGCGCGACGGCGCGTTCGTATACCGTCGGCGGCGACGACGTCGCGGTGCAGTACGGCGGGCGCGCGCCGACGCCGCGCAACCTCGACCCGAACGACGACGGGCACGACTACGGCGACTACGGCATCGTCCACCGCATCACGTTCGGGCTGCACAACCCGACCGACGTGCCGGCGGTCGTGTATCTCTACGAGAAGCCGCTGGGCGGACCGGTGCGGAGCACGTTCGTCGTCGACGGCCAGATGCACGAGATCGGCTGCGCGCGGCTGCAGCAGCCGTACTACGTCGCGACGTACCAGCTCGCGCCGCAGTCCGCCGGCGCCTCGACCACGGTCACGATGACCGACGGCGGCTCGTTCTACCCGATCGAGTACGGCGTCACCGCGACGCAGCCGCAGCCATACACGCCCCCGGTCGGCTCGCCCGACGGCTGTTCGCCCAACGTCCCGGCGTTCAACGACCCGTCTGCCCGCGCGCCGAAAGGGTCGTGAAAATTTTTCGAGCCGTGTCGAATTCCGGGGGACCTCGTTCGACGTCAGAGTAGACACCACCCGAACGAGGAGACCCCGATGCGATTCATGGTCATAGTCAAGGCGACGCCCGAGACGGAAGCCGGCGTGCTCCCCACCACCGAGGAGCTCACCGCGATGGGCCGCTTCAACGAAGAGCTGGTGAAGGCGGGCATGATGCTTGCAGGCGACGGGCTGAAGCCCAGCTCGAAGGGCGCGCGGATTCGCTATTCCGCCGGGAAGCCAACCGTCACCGACGGGCCGTTCACCGAGGCGAAAGAGCTCGTCGCCGGCTTCTGGCTGATCCAGGCGAAGTCGAAGGACGAGGTGGTCGAATGGCTCAAGCGCGCGCCGTTCGAGGACGCCGAGGTCGAGATTCGCCCGCTGTACGAGGCGGAGGACTTCGGCGAGAGCCTGACCCCCGAGCTGCGCGACGCCGAAGAGAAGCTGCGCGCGCAGGCGGCGTCCAACCGATAGACGATCCGCGCCGCGCGGTCGACGCGATCTGGCGGATCGAGTCGGCGAAGCTGATCGCGAGCCTCGCGCGGATGGTGCGCGATCTCGGCCTCGCCGAAGATCTCGCGCAGGACGCGCTGGTCGCCGCGCTCGAGCAGTGGCCGCGCGTTGGCATTCCCGACAACCCCGGCGCGTGGCTGATGACCACCGCGAAGCACCGCGCGCTCAACACCCTTCGCCGGGCTCGGCTGT
>DATAQE010000069.1:0-4364 GCA_036264835.1 Candidatus Elarobacter sp. | reverse complement strand
AGCGTGAGGACGTCGCCCATCCCGAGGATGCGCGAGGCGAGCCGGTCGGGGTAGAACGGCTCGAGCGCGGTGACCTTCTCGCCGACGCCGACGAACTTGATCGGCGCGCCGGTCATGCGGTGGATCGAGAGCGCGGCGCCGCCGCGCGCGTCGCCGTCCATCTTGGTCAGGATCACGCCCGTGATCCCGAGCCGTGCATTGAAGGTCTGCGCGACGTTGACCGCCTCTTGCCCCGTCATCGCGTCGGCGACGAACAGGATCTCGGTCGGCCTCACCGCGGCTTTGATGCGTTCGAGCTCCTCCATGAGGCGCTCGTCGATCTGCAGGCGGCCGGCGGTGTCGATGATCACCGTCGAGATCCCGAGCCGGCGCGCCTCGGCGACGCCGTCGCGCGCGATCTGGACCGGATCGCCCTGGCCCTCGTCGAAGACCGGCAAGTCGATCTGCTTGCCGAGCGTCTTGAGCTGGTCGATCGCGGCCGGGCGGTAGACGTCGGCGGCGACGAGCAGCGTGCGGCGGCCCTGCTCTTTCAGGCGCAGCGCGAGCTTCCCCGCGTGCGTCGTCTTCCCCGAGCCCTGGAGGCCGACCATCAGATAGACGGTCGGCGGCGCGTCGCTGTACGTCAGCCGCGCCGCCGCGCCGCCCATCAGCTCGACCAGCTCGTCGTGGACCAGCTTGACGACGGTCTGCGCGGGGGTGAGCGAGGTGAGGACGTCGCTGCCGACGGCCTTCTCCTTGATCGCGGCGACGAACTCTTTCGCGACGGGGAGCGCGACGTCGGCCTCGAGCAGCGCGATGCGTACCTCGCGCAATACCTCGGCGACGTCCGACTCGGAGAGTCGGCCGCGGTTCGCCAGCCTATCGAAGATCGCGCCTAAGCGCTCGGAGAGGGCCTCGAGCAAATGCTATTCTTTCGGAGCTGCGACGGCGTCGATCTTGGCGACGGCGTCGCCGACGGTCTTGATCTTCTCGGCCTCTTCGTCGGGGATGTCGATGCCGAACTCGGTCTCGAACGCCATGACCAGCTCGACCTGGTCGAGCGAGTCCGCGCCGAGGTCGTCGGTGATCGACGCTTCGGGCGTGACCTCGTTCTCCTCGACGCCGAGCTGCTCGACGATGATCTTCTTGACGCGATCGAAAGTGTCGGAAGCCATTGTGCTTGTGAGTCTCCTAGGAGTCGGGTTGGGAGCGGCTTACATCAGGAAGCCGCCGTCGACCACCAGCGTTTGGCCGGTGACGTAACGGGCGGCGTCGGAGGCGAGAAAGGTGACGACGGGGGCGACGTCCTCGGGCGCGCCGGCGCGTCCGAGGGCGATCGTGTTCAGGTAGTGCTCGCGCGCGGCCGCGGGCATCTCGGTGGTCATCGCGGTCTCGATGAGGCCGGGCGCGACCGAGTTGACGCGGATGTTGCGCGACCCGAGCTCTTTCGCGAGCGACTTCGCGAGACCAAGCAGGCCCGCTTTGGTCGCGGCGTACGCGCTCTGCCCGGCGTTGCCCGCGACGCCCACGATCGAGGAGACGAAGACGATCGCGCCGCCGCGCTGCTTCATCATCGGCTTCGCGACCGCGGCGCTCAGGTAGAACGCGGACTTCAGGTTCACCGCGAGCAGGCGGTCGAGGTCGTCGCCCTTGAAGCGCAGGATCAAGCCGTCCTTCGCTTGCCCGGCGTTCGCGACGGCGACGTCGATCCGGCCGAACTCCTTCAGCACCGCGGCGATCGCGTCGTTGACCTCGGCCTCGCTCGCCACGTCGGCGAGGTGCATCGTGACCTTCGCGCCGGCGCGCGCTTCCTCGCAGGCGGCTTTCGTCTCGCCGAGCGCGAGCGTGTCGCGGCCGAACAGCGCGACGTCGGCGCCGCTGCGCGCGAGGTCGACCGCGATCGCGCGACCGATCCCCCGGCTGGCGCCGGTGATCACGGCGACTTTTCCGGTCATCCGGTCATCCGCGCGCGGGCTCGGGCTGCGGCGCGAGCTGCGCCCGCAGCTTTTCGACCCCGGCGGCGTCGGAGACCGTGATCGCCTTCGGCGCACCCTCGATCCGCTTGAACATCGGCGCGAGGACCGGCGAGGCGCCGAACTCGACGATGAGATCGAGCCCCATGGCGACCATCGCGACCGCCGTGTCGTGCCAGAGCACCTCGTCGGTCACCGAGCGCACGAGGTTCGTCTTGATCTGCTCGACGTCGTCGTACGGCCTCGCGTCGACGTTCGAGATGACGGTGAAGCGCGGCGGCGTTACCGTCGCGTCCCGGACGTGCGGCGCGAACTCCGCCTGCGCGGGCTCCATCAGCACGCTGTGCCACGCGCCGCTCACGTTCAGCGGGACGACGCGCTTCGCGCCGGCCTCCATCGCGTACTCGCCCGCGGCGCGGACCGCTTCGGCGTCGCCGCTGATCACGATCTGCCCGGGCGCGTTGAAGTTCGCGAGCTGCACGCGTCCGGCGCCTTCTTCGACCGCGCGCGCGACGGCGCCGCGCAGCGCGTCGGGAGCGAGCCCGAGGACCGCGGCCATCGCGCCGTTCGCCTGCGTCGCGGCGCGGTGCATCGCGAGCCCGCGCTCGTTGACGAGCGTGAGCGCGGTCTCGAACGTGAGCGCGCCCGCGAGCGTGAGCGAGCAGTACTCGCCGAACGAATGTCCGGCGCTCACGACCGGCTGCAACGCATCGCCGACCGCGCTCGCGAGCGCGACGTTGGTGACGAAGATCGCGGGCTGCGCGTAGCGCGTCTCGGTGAGCTTCTCGACGGGACCGTGCTCGCAGAGCGCGAGCAGGTCGTAGCCGACGAGCGTCTTGGCCGCGGCGAAGCACTGCGCGGCGGCGGGATACGCGCGTGCGACATCGGCGCCCATGCCGACGAGCTGCGAGCCCTGCCCGGGGAAGATCACGCCGACCCGCATGCTAGCCGCCGGCTTTTCCGTTTCGCGACGCCTTCACGTCGCCGTGCCAGCGCCACGCGACGGCGCCCCAGCTCAGCCCGCCGCCGAAGCCGACGAACACGATCACGTCGCCGTCCTTCAGCTTCCCGGACTCGACGGTCTCGGAGAGCGCCATCGGGATCGAGGCGGCGCTGGTATTCCCGTAGCGGTCGATGTTCACGATCACGCGCTCGATCGGCATCTCGAGGTGCTTCGCGGCGGCGTCGATGATGCGGCGGTTCGCCTGGTGCGGGATCAGCCAGGTGACGTCTTCGCGCGTGATCCCCGCTTTGTCGAGCGCGACGTCGGTCGCCTCGATCATCTTGGTGACGGCGAAGCGGAAGACCTCACGGCCGTTCATCACCACCTTGTTCTGCCGCGTGGCGATGTCTTCGGCGGTGATCGGCGGCATCGCGGTCCCGCCGACCTTGACGTACAGGTTCGTCGGATCGCTCCCGTCGGCGCCGAGCTCGGCGGCCAGGAAGCTGTCGGCTTCGCTCGCTTCGAGGATGACCGCGCCGGCGCCGTCGCCGAACAGCACCGCGGTCGAGCGGTCCTCGTAGTTGATGATGCGCGAGAGCTCTTCCGCACCGATCAGCAGGATGCGCTTGAAGACGCCGGTGCGCACCATGCTGGACGCGACGGTGAGCCCGTAAATGAACCCGCTGCAGGCGATCTCCATGTCGAACGCGGGGACGCCCGGGATCCCGAGCTTCGAGCCGACGATGCACGCGGTCGCCGGAAAGAGATAGTCCGGCGTGACGGTCGCGACGATGATGCAGTCGAGGTCTTTCGGCTCGACGCCGGCCGACGCGAGCGCGCGGCGCGCGGCGGCGAGCGCGATCTCCGAGGTCGGCTCGTCGGCGGTCGCGACGTGCCGCTCCTTCATCCCGGTGCGCGTGGTGATCCACTCGTCCGACGTGTCGAGCATGCGCTCGAGATCGGCGTTGGTGAGCAGCCCTGCGGGCACGTGGTGCCCGACGCCCGCGATGCGGACTCCCGTCGCGTTCAACGAATCAGCTTAGCCGTGCGTGTGGCCGGCGTGCTCGTCCTTGTTCACGACTTGCCGGCCGTCGTACGTTCCGCAGAAGTCGCACACGAAGTGCGGGCGCTTCGGCTGGTGGCACTGCGGGCACTCGACCGTCGTGACCGGGTTGAGCTTCCAGTTCGCAGCACGCCGGCTACGCGTCTTGGACCGAGGGGTTTTCCATTTCAGGTTCGCCATGATCGCCTTCCGTATTGGGAGGACAGGTGCACCCGCCCCCTTCGTTCTTGCTCCGGCCGCAGGTCACGCAGAGCCCGCGACAGTCCTCGCGGCACGTGATCGTGTACGGGAGCGCGCTGGTCACGAGCTGTCTGACCAGGTCGCCCACGTCCAGGGACGTGCCGCTCAGTACGTTGTTCTCGCCGAAGGGATCGCTCGTTCCGCTCGGCGGATCGAAACGTTCCTC
>DATAQE010000050.1:0-36660 GCA_036264835.1 Candidatus Elarobacter sp. | reverse complement strand
GCAGTACGGATCGGCTCGCGAAGCTGCCACGTCGTGTGATCTATCGCGCCAGCGCGCTCGCCGCGGTTCCGTCGGCGCGCCAAGACGTCGTCGCCAGCGGACATATCGACCGTTCGGCGGCGCGCGTCCCCTCGTACTGCGCGACGCACCGTCTGCAGATCGAGCGCGTCCAAGGCGACGTGACATCCGAGGGGAAACTCACCGTGACGGGCGTCTGCTTCGGCGCCTCGGGGACCGGCGTCCGTTTGGACGGCGATTTGCCGGGCGGCGCAGTCGATTTGCAGGTGGTCTCGTGGGCCGATGAGACGGTCGTCGCGTTGCTCCCGAAGATGCGAGGCTTGACGGACCGGCCGGTGAGGCTTCGCCTCCTGGCACCGCAGTTTGCGGTATCATCGAGCCAGCGCTACGGCAGCGTTTCCATGAGCTCGGCGCCGGTCGCGCTGACGTTCGTCGCGAAGCGCGTGACGCAGCCGATCACCGGCAAGTCGCTCATCAACGTGTCGTGCGCGAAAGGGCCGGCGCCGGACGATCGTGACGGCTGCGGCTATTGCCCGTGGCAATTCACCGCCGATCCGCAGGGCTGCGCGAGCGGGGGACACGTGCGCGGCGCCGCCCCTACGTCCGGCACCGACGAGTGGGCCGTCCGTCTGCCGCCGGCGTGGCACATCGAGCAGATCACCGCGGGGATGGACAACGCCGAGATCGAGACCGACCCCTCGATGGCCGCATCGAGCGCGACGTTTCGTATCCGCTGGCGAAGCGTCCCGGTCGGTGAGGGGAAATACCTGTATCAGGACGGCGGGTACTGGTTCACGGTCTTGGCCACCGGACCCGACGGCACGCTCCCGTAACGAGGTTCGGCCAACGCTTCGCCGATCGCCGCGTCGGTGGCGACTGCGGCTCCCTGCGCGAGGAGCCGCTTCAGCTCCGCCTCGCTCAACTGCGCGCGGAGCAGCGCATCGGTTCGGTCGTACAGGCGCTGTTCGGTGAGCTCGCGCGTGAGGCCGAACTCACGGTACAGACGGTTCGAAGCGCCGAGCAGCCGCGCCGCGCGACGCGCATCGCCCCGCAGCGCGGCGACCGAGCCGGCGTGCTGCAGCGCGCACATCGCGTTGAGCGTCTTGCCCAGCTCGCGCACCAGCGTCAGCGCTTCCCACGCGGCGGCCTCCGCCTGGTCGACGTCGTCAACGGTCAGCGAGTACGCCGCGACGTTGGTCAGCGCCGCGGAGAGGTTCGAGCGGTCGAAGTTCGCGCGCGTCATCGCGACGACGTCGAGGCCGCACGCGAGGGCCGCCTCGTAGTTTCCCGCGGCGTAGTGCGCCTCCGCCAGATTTGCGGTCGGGACGAGCGCCCCCTCATCGCCGGCGGCGCGATACGAGCGGATCGCCTCTTCGAGCGGCGCGAAGCGCTCCGCCGCGCGCTCGATCGGGATCGTGAGCGCGAACGCGTTGAGTGCGCCCGCGAGACGGAACGTGTCGCCGGCGGCGCGCGCGAGCGCGATCGCCTCCTCGGCGGCGCTTCGCGCCTCCGCAGCCGTGCCGAGCAGATAGCGGCAGTACACCTCTTGGGTGAGCGCCCACGCGGTCTCGGCATCGGCGCCCGCGCCGCGATACTCCCGGGTCGCGCAGTACGCGGCGTCGAGCGCACGCTGCAGCTCACCGAGGTTGAAGGCGTAGAAGCTGAGCGCCATGTGCAGGCGACCGGCGACGCGCTGCGGCACCGGCGCCGCCGCGAGCCCCCGTTCGGCCCAGCGCATACCCTCCTCGAGCAGCGCCGTCTGCCGGTAGATCCAGCCCATCGAACCCGCGAGATCCGCTCCGACCGCCGGATCGTGCTCGTGTCCGAGCGCCCATTCGAGCGCGCTGCGGAAATTGTCCAGATCCGGCTCGACCGCGGCGAGGAAGACGGTGTTCGAGACGCGGCCGTACCGCGCGTCGGCCGCCTTCGCCGTCGCGAGCGCGAAGCGCGCGAAGCGCGCGGCGATCGTGTCGAACTCGCCCGACGCGCGGAGGCGTTCGAGCGCGTACGCGCGCATCGTCTCGAGCAGGCGGTAGCGCGGCGGGGCCGCGCCGCGCTCGACGAGCGTGACGAGCGATTTGCCGACGAGCGCGGCCAGCGTGTCCACGACGACCGTCTCGCCGTCCGCGGCCACGTCCGTCGCGGCGGCCGCGGAGAACGAGGTCGCGAAGATCCCCAAGCGCGTGAAGAGCCTGCGTTCCGCGGGCGCGAGGAGGTCGAAGCTCCAGTCGATCATCCCGGCCAGCGTCTCGCGTCGGCTCCGCGCAGTGCGCCGCCCTTCGCTCAGCAGCGCGAAACGCGCGTCCAGCCCGGCGGCGATCTCGCCGAGCGAGAGCGTCTGCGCGCGCCCCGCGGCGAGCTCGAGCGCGAGCGGGATGCCGTCCAGCCGCGCGCACACGGAGAGCGCGACCTGCTGTTCGTCGGGCGCAAGCGTCGCGAACCGAACGAAGTCCGCATCCGCGAGACGGTCGGCGAGCAGCTGGAACGCCGGCGACGATTCGCCGTCGTACGCCAGCGGGGCGACGCGCACGACGCATTCGCCGTCGATCCGCAGCGCCTCGCGCGACGTGACGAGAACGACGACGCCCGGACACGCACGCAGGAGCGCTTCCGCGATCGCCGCGCAGGCGTCCACGACGTGCTCGCAGTTGTCGAGCAGCAGCAAGATCCGCTTCGCCCGCAGGTTCGCGATCAGCGCGTCGAGCAGCGGTTCGCCGGGTTTTTGCCGCACGCCGAACAACCGCGCGATCGCGGCGGTGACGAGCTCCGGCTCGGCGATCGGCGCGAGATCGGCGAACCACACGCCGGCCTCGAACGCCTCGCGCAGCGCGTGCGCGTGCGCGCTCTCGAGCGCGGCCCGCGTCTTGCCGACGCCGGCGGCACCGACGAGCGTGACGAGGCGCCGCGCGGCGAGCAGGCGGTCGAGATCGTCCAGCAGCGCGTCGCGGCCGTGGAACGACGTGAGGATCAGGGGCAGGTTCCCGCCTGCGCCGTCGTTCTCGCCGCCCGGTGCTGCGGACGGACCGCGGCGCCGG
The DNA here is from genome assembly GCA_036264835.1 of Candidatus Elarobacter sp. Taxonomy (GTDB): domain Bacteria; phylum Vulcanimicrobiota; class Vulcanimicrobiia; order Vulcanimicrobiales; family Vulcanimicrobiaceae; genus Vulcanimicrobium. The sequence goes on along the minus strand of DATAQE010000050.1, from coordinate 33,607 downwards.
CCGGCGCTCGCGGCCGCCGCGAGCCGCGCCCGGTCCTCATCGTCGAGCTCGAGCGCGTCGGCGATGAGCTGGAGCGTTTGCTGCTGCGGCCCGCGACGAGCGCTCCGTTCGAGCGTGCTGATCGCGCCGGGGCTGAGCCTCGCGCGTTCCGCGAGCGCCTCCTGAGAGAGCCCGGCGGCCCTGCGGTACGCGCGCAGCAACGGGCCGAATGCACCGTCCTCCATCGAAGCGCCCCCCGTTCGGCCTCCGGCCGAGCGGCCCATTCCGGTGCAGGAGCCTTCGGCGCGCGGCGGCAAGGCGGCGTGCTCCGCCCTCACCAGAACGGAGCACCCGCGATGATCGAGACGAACGCGCCGAAGCACTACCGCTGGGACGAGCTTCCCGCGGAGCCGCTCAAAGGGACGATCACGCGCCGGATGATCACCGGCGAGGCGATGATGATCGCCGAGGTGCGGCTCGCGAAGGGCGACGTCGTCCCGAAGCATGCGCACCACAACGAGCAGATCACCTACATCACCGCCGGCGCGCTGCATTTCACGCTCGGCGAAGCGCAGGACCGCGAAGTGACGGTCCGTGCCGGCGAGGTGCTGGTGATCCCGCCGCACGTCCCGCACTCCGCGGTCGCGCTCGAAGACACGATCGACGTCGACGTCTTCTCCCCGCCCCGCGAAGACTGGCTCAGCGGGACCGACGCCTATCTACGGAACGACGACTAGAACAGGTTCCAGAGGAACTGGTTGTAGACTTCGTGGTGGTACTGGACTTCCTGGGCCTTCACGAACGTCCCGAGCTGGCGCGGGCAGCGGTCGGCGCTGGCCTGTTTTAGGTCCGCGTAACGCTCTTTGACATCGGCGGTTAGCAGGCTCGTCGTCCAGTCCGACGCGCGGAAGTTCTGCAGCGCGTCGTAGATGTTGTCGGGGAGATAGCGGTCGGCCTGGCGCAGGTTGTCGACGCTCGAGATCGTCCCTTCGAGACCGGTCTTGAAGACCGAGAGCATCACCATGTACGGGTTCGCGTCGGGCGCGACCGAGCGCACTTCCAGCCGCGAGCTGCGCTCGTTGCCGATCGGGATGCGGACCATCGAGCCGCGGTCGACCGCCGAGACCTTGATCTGGTTCGGCGCCTCGAAGTGCGGGTCGAGCCGGCGGTACGCGTTCACGCTCGAGTTCAGCAGCAGGCAGATGTCGTTGCCGTGCGTGAGGATGCGGTCGGCGAACTTCCAGGCGAACTCGCTGAGGTTCTCGTTCGCGCCCTTTTCCCAGAACAGGTTCTTCCCGCTCTTGTCGCTGACCGAGATGTTGGTGTGCATCCCGTTGCCGTTCACGCCGACGACCGGCTTCGGCAGGAAGCTCGCCGTCATCCCGAGCCTCGTCGCGACTTGCCGGCAGATCAGCTTGTAGAGCTGGATCGTGTCCGCCGCCGCGGTGACTTCACCGTAGCTGTAGTTGATCTCGAACTGCGAGGGCGCGACCTCGGGGTGGTCTTTCTCGTTCTCGAAGCCCATCGCGCGCTGCACTTCGGCGACCGTGTCGATGAACGTGCGCAGCGGGTCGCCCGGGAGCGAGTGGTAGTAGCCGCCGGTGTTGACGTAGTCGAACTTCCCCGTCTGGTAGAACGTCTGCTCGGCGTCGACGCCGGCGAAGACGAAGCCTTCGATCTCGTTCGCGGCGTTCAGCGTGTAGCCGTGCTGCTCGAACTGATCGGTCGAGAGTTTCTTCAGCACGCCGCGGATGTCGGCGGTGAACGGCGAGCCGTCGCGGTCGAGCACCTCGCCGAACACGAGCACCTTGCCGGCGCCGAAGATGTCGGCCGGGCCCCAGTAGAACGCGCCCCAGTCGAGGTTCAGCCGGAGATCGCTCTCGCGCTGCGGGGTGAAGCCGCGGATCGACGAGCCGTCGAACGTCAGGTTGTCGGCAGACTTCAGCAAGAACTTCTTGTCGTAGTCCAGCATGTGCAGCCGGCCTTCGAGGTCGGAGAACATCACCGTCACCGCTTTGATGCGGCTCTCGTCGGTCAGGTATTTCAGGCGCTGCTCTTGGAGCTTGTCGGCCGCGACGCGGTTCTTCCGCTGCTCCTTCGCCTCCAGGTTCAGCTCTTCGAGCTCCCCGTAGGGGAGCATGAGAAAATCGCGCAGTTCGGTAGGCATCGGCTCCAGGCTATGCCGCCCCGAACGGCGGTCCCTTGCGCGAAATCCCGCCTTTCGACATATACACGATCCGGCGCGCCGGGCGTGTCACGGACGGCCTGCGAACGGCTCGCGGCGGGCTCGCCGACTACCCCTCGAAGCGGTTGGCGAGCGTCCCGATCCCCTCGATCGAGACGTCGATCCGCGCGCCCGGCTTCATGCTCCCCGCGCCGATCGAGGTCCCGCACGCGATCACGTCGCCGGGGAGCAGCGTCATGTCGTGCGAGATCAGGCTCACCAGCCGCGCGGGCGGGACGATCATGTCGCTCGCGGGGTAGTTCTGTCGCTCCTCGCCGTTCAGCTCGGCGCGGATCGTCAGCGTCGCGGGATCGAGATCCGTCGCGACGACGGGGCCGAAGATCGCGAAGCCGTCGCAGCTCTTCGCGCGCGTCCACTGCGCGAACGACGGGTCCTCGTTGAGCCAGTCGAACGCGGTGACGTCGTTGACGCAGGTGTAGCCGAAGATCGCCTCGCGCGCCGCCGCTTCGTCGGCAGCGGTGCAGCGCTTGCCGATGACGATCCCGAGCTCCGCCTCGAAGATCACGCGGCCGGTATATCCCGTGGGCTTGCGGATCGCGGCGCCGCTCGTCGCGTACGCCGCGGCGGCTTTGACGAAGTACAGCGGGTGCTGCGGGACCGCGAGACCGAGCTTCGCGCCGAGCGCCGCGAAGTTGTTCCACAGCCCCAGCATCTTCGTGGGCTCGCACGGCGGCAGCAGGATGACGTCGGCGAGCGGCACGGTGTCGTCCGTCGGATCGGGGCCGGCGAAGAGGTCGCCCTCGTAGCGGGTGATCGTCTCACCCTCGAGCGCGCCGAACGCGCGACGGCCCTCGTGCTCGTACCGCAGCCAACGCATCGGGGCAGCGTTCGGGGCGGCCGGGGAAGGCGCCCGCTCGGGGCTCGCGCAACTGAGTCCGCCAATCGAAAGGGGGTCTGTTTTGGCTGCTCCGTCCGCCGTTTCGTCCGGGTCGCGCGGCGACCGCCGCGTCGAGCTCACCGTCCGAGGGGTCGTCCTCGGCGCGCTGATCACGGTCGTCTTCACGGCGGCGAACGTCTATCTCGGCCTAAAGGTGGGCCTCACGTTCGCGACGTCGATCCCGGCCGCCGTCATCTCGATGGCCGTTTTGCGCGCGTTCCGCGGCTCGAGCATCTGGGAGAACAACATCGTGCAGACGGTCGCGTCCGCGGCCGGCACGCTGTCGTCGATCATCTTCGTGCTGCCGGGCCTCGTGATGATCGGCTGGTGGACGGGCTTCCCGTTCTGGGAGTCGTTCGGGATCTGTCTGGTCGGCGGGATCCTCGGCGTGATGTACAGCGTCCCCTTGCGCCGCGCGATGGTGACCGGCAGCGACTTGCCCTATCCCGAAGGCGTCGCGGCGGCGGAGGTCCTTCGCGTAGGCGCGGGCACGGGAACGGGCGCCGCCGCCGACCCGGCCGCGGTCGCCGAGAACAAGGTCGGTTTCATGACCGTCGTGTGGGGCTCGGTCGCGAGCGCGGCGTTCGCGGCGGTCATCGCGACGAAAGCGTTCGCCGGCGAAGTCGTCGGCTACGTGCGCGCCGGCGCCGGGGTCACCGGCGTGGACATCGGGCTCTCCCTCGCGCTACTCGGCGTCGGCCATCTGGTCGGCGTGACGGTCGGCATCGCGATGCTCGTCGGGCTGGTCGTCGCGTGGGGCGTGCTCGTTCCCATCCTGGCCTCGCACCATCCGGCGACGGCCGACATCGCGGGGCTCGCCGGAACGGTCTTCCGCAAAGAGGTGCGGTTCATCGGCGCCGGCGCGATCGGCGTTGCGGCGCTGTGGTCGCTCGGGCGTCTCACGGGGCCGGTGGTCGGCGGCGTCGTCTCGTCGCTGCGCGCGTCGCGCACGCGCCGCGCCGGCGCGGGCGACACGCTGCCGATCACCGAGCAGGACATCCCGTTCGGGCGGGTCGTCGTCGTGAGCGCCGTCTGCCTCGTTCCACTCGCCGTGCTTCTCGCGGTGTTCCTGAACGGCACGCCGCTGATGAGCAGCGCGGTGGGGCTCGTCATCGGCGCGCTGCTCTATGTCGTCATCGCCGGGCTCATCGTCGCGGCGGTCTGCGGCTACATGGCCGGGCTCGTCGGGTCGTCGAACTCGCCGGTCTCCGGGCTCGCGATCCTGACCGTCCTCGGGGCCTCGCTGCTGCTGCTGATCGTCGCGCGGCCCGGAGACACGACGACGGGGAAAGCGCTCGTCGCGTTCGCGCTGTTCGTGACGGCGGTGATTCTGAACGTCGCGACGATTTCCAACGACAACCTGCAGGACCTCAAGACCGGACAGCTCGTCGGGGCAACGCCGTGGCGGCAGCAGCTGGCGCTCGTGTACGGCGTGGTGTTCGGCGCACTGGTGATCCCGCCGATCCTGAACATGCTCAACAAGGCGTACGGCTTCCCCGGTTCGCCCATCCACGGCATCACCGGACAGCCGCTGAACGCGCCGCAGGCGACGCTGATCTCCGCGCTCGCGCAAGGCGTCATCACCGGCCAGCTGCCATGGAATCTGATCGGGATCGGCGCGGCGCTCGGCATCCTCATCGTGATCGTCGACGAGGTGCTGCGGCGTACGTCCAAGCGTCAGTTCCCGCCGCTGGCCGTCGCACTCGCGCTCTACCTGCCGATGTCCGTGACGTTCATGATCGTCGTCGGCGCGTTCGCCGGGCGGGCGTACAATCGTTGGACCTCGGCGCGCCGGAATCCCGAGGCCGCGATCCGGCTCGGCGTGCTGCTGGCGTCGGGGCTGATCGTCGGCGAAAGCCTGTGGGGCGTGATCTACTCCGTGATCATCGTCGGGTCGGGGCGCGACGCACCGATCGGCCTGCCGTTCATCGGAGATGCGTACGTCGCCACGTGGGGGATGCTCGTCGCCGCCCTCGCCTTCATCGCGACCGCGTACGGTCTCTATCGCTGGACCGGCCGTCAGGCGGATCGCCTGTGAGCCGATGACGCAGGCCCAGACGCTCGCTGGAGCGCTGAACGCGCTCACCAAGTCGCCGCAGTTCTCGTACCAGAAGGCGCGCGCCGCGGCGCGCCAGGACGGGAACGTCGACTGGGCGCGCACGAAGGCGGAGAACGAGGATTTCAACCCCGAGGTCGACGGCTGCGAGACCTTCGTGATGCGCGACGGCAGCGTCTGCGCGTGGGTCCCGGCCTCGTTCAAGTACGTCGCGCGGAGCGGGTAGCGCTGCAGCAGCCCGCATCGACGGTCGAGCACGGCCTGCGGCTGGTCATCGTCGTCGCGGGCGTGAGCGTCGCGGCGGTGATGCAGTTCCTGGACTCGACGATCGTGAACGTCGCGCTGCCGATCATCGGGGGCAACCTCGGCGCGACGTTCGACGAGATCGGCTGGGTCGTGACGGCGTACTCGCTCGCCGCGATCGGCGTCATCCCGCTGACGGGCTGGCTCGCGCTGCGCTTCGGGCGCAAGCGGTATTTCCTGTTCTCGATCGTCGGCTTCACGCTCGCGAGCATGCTGTGCGGGCTCGCCGGGTCGTTCGGTGCGCTGGTCGCCGCGCGCGTGCTCCAGGGACTGTTCGGCGGCGGACTCGTCGCGACGTCGCAGGCGATCCTCGTCTCGTCGTTTCCGAAGGAGCGCGCCGCGGTGGCGCAAGGGATCTTCGCGATGATCGCGGTGCTCGGTCCCGGCCTCGGCCCGACGATCGGCGGGTGGCTCACGGACGAGTACAGCTGGCCGGTGATCTTCTTCATCAACCTGCCGCTCGGGATCTTGTGCGTCGTCGCGCTCGCCACGACGCTCAAGGAGTCGCCGACGCAGCGGCGGCCGGTCGACGTGCTCGGGATCTTCTTGCTGGTCAGCGGCCTCGCCGCGCTGCAGTACTTCCTCGAGCGCGGCGAGATCAAGCAATGGTGGGACGACCCGGGGATCACCGTGTCGGCCGCGTGGGCGGCGATCGCGCTCGTGTGGTTCGTGATCCACGCGCTGCGCACGCCGCATCCGGTGCTCGACCTGCGCACGCTGCGCCATCGCAACCTCACCGTCGCCGCGCTCGCGACGTTCGCACTCGGCGCGAACCTGTTCGGCTCGCTGCTGGTACTGCCGCTGTACCTGCAGACCTCGCTCGGTTTCACGGCGCTCGCAGCCGGCTTCGTGCTGGTCGTCCGCACGATTCCGACGGCGCTGCTCGCGCCGTTCGCGACGATCGTGCTGCAGCGCGGAATCGTCTCGCCGCGCGTGGCCGCGGCGTTCGGCTTCCTGACGCTCGCGGTGGGCACGTACTTGCTGGCCGGCGCCGTCACGCCGGTCAGCGACGCATCCGCGTTCTTGCCCGGGATGATCGTGGTCGGGATCGCGTTCGCGTTCCTGTGGACGCCGCTCGGCGTCATCGCGCTGCGCTCGCTGCCGCCGGCCGAGATCGGCTACGGGGCGGCGATCTTCAACCTCTCGGCGCAGGTCGGCGGCAGCGTGAGCATCGCCGCGATCACGACGCTCCAGGACCGCCGCACCGCGTTCTGGTGGGACGCGCTCGCGTCGCGCGCGGTCCTCTCGAACCGGGAGCTCGCGCGCCTGATCGCGGGTCCGGGCGGCCACGACGTGCCGCAGCGGCTGCTCGGCACGATCGCCGCGCAGGCCTCGGTCCTCTCGTTCCGCGACATGCTGCTGCTGCTCTCGGCGCCGCCGCTGCTCGCGATCGCCGCGATCGTCTTCGCGAAAGGCCGGCGAACCTGAACCGCGGCGCGGTCTACTGCGCGGTCAGCCCGCCGTCGATCACGAGTTCGGCGCCGGTGACGAAGCGGGACTCGTCGGAGAGCAGGTAGACGATCAGGTCGGCGATCTCGCGGGGCTCGGCGGGACGGCCGAGCGGGACCTGCGCGAGCAGCGCGTTGCGGATCTGCTCCGGGTCGCGCGCGTGCTCGACGGTGTCGCGGAACATCGGCGTGTCGACGAACGTCGGGTGGACCGAGTTGCAGCGGATGCCGTAGTTCTTGCGCGCGCAGTGGAGCGCGACCGATTTCGTCAGCATCCGGACCGCGCCTTTCGACGAGTTGTACGCGATCACGTTGTAGCCGCCGACGATCCCGCTCACCGAGGACATGTTGACGATCGAGCCTCCGTGCGCTTTCATCGCGCGGACCGCGGCGCGGCACCCGTAGAAGACGCCGTCGACGTTCACCGCGTGCGTGCGGCGCCAGTCCTCGTCCGAGATCCGCTCGATGTCGCCGATCAGGAAGATCCCCGCGCTGTTCACCACGCCGTCGATGCGGCGGAAGCGCGTGCGCACGTCGGCGACCGCGGCGTCCCAGCTCTCGGGGCGCGTCACGTCGAGCCGCACGAAGTGCAGGCCGGGCGTCTCGCGCGCGGCGCGCTCGCCGGCCGCCGCGTCGAGGTCGCCGATCGCCACGTGCGCGCCCAGCTCGAGCGCGCGCTGCGCCGTCGCGAGCCCGATCCCGCTCGCCCCGCCGCTGATCAAGATCGTCTTGCCGCCGAGCCGTCCGTCCGTCATCCGCGCGGCGTTCCCGGCGCACCGGGCTCACCCTGCGACGCGGGCGCTACGGCTCGGGATCGCTCGCCAGCCGCGCGTAGACCAGCTCGTCGAGAACGTTCCCTTCGCGGTCGACGTACCCGGCACGCTTGCAGCCCTCGAGCGTGAAGCCTGCCTTCTCCAGCACGCGCGCGGACGCGGCGTTGGGCGCGAAGACGCTCGCCTCCAAGCGCCGGATACCGCGCTCGCGCAGCGCGTAGCGCGCGAGCGTGCGCGCCGCGTCGGTAGCGAGGCCGCCGGCCCAGAAGCGGCGCCCCAGCCAATAGCCGAAGAGCGCGACGCCGCGGTGCTCGCCGGCGAGCGGTATGATCCCGATTGCGCCGGCGAACGCGCCGCCCGCCTCGATCACGTAGTGGTTCGGCGGGTCGTCGGCGGTCGCGATCGTGAGCCACGCACGGGCGTCGTCGAGCGTGTACGGATACGGGAACCCGGCGGTCATCCAGCGCGTCACGAGCGGATCGTTCGCGAGCGCCACCAGCGCCCGCGCGTCGTCATCCGTCGAGCGGTACGGCCGCAGCACGCACCGCTCGCCGCGCAGAACGTCGTCGGTCAGCGCTCCTGCTCCGTCGGACGGATCAGGACTTCGTTGATCGCGACGTGGCGCGGGCGCGTGACGACGTACGCGATCGCGTCCGCGACGTCCGCGGCCTGCAGCGGGTTGGGAGCGAGCGCCGAAGCCGTCTGCTCCTGGATCTCCGGACGGTTGTGGCTGCGCAGCTCGGTCTCGACGTAGCCGGGTTCGATGACGGTCACGCGCAGGAACGTGCGCGTCACCTCCTGGCGCAGCGCCTCGCTGAAGGCGCCGACCGCAAACTTCGTCGCGTTGTAGACGCCCGCGCCGGCGCGCGCGAAGCGGCCGGCGACGGAACTCACGTTCACGAGGTCGGCGACGCGGCGCGGCTCGGATTCCGCCGCCCGGCGCAGCAGCGGCAGCGCGGCGTGCGTGCAGTACATCAGCCCGTTGACGTTCAGATCGAGCATCCGCTCCCACTCGGCGAGGTCCGCACCGGAGATCGGGCCGAGCAGCATGAGACCCGCGTTGTTCACCAGCGTGTCGAGCCGTCCGAACCGCTCCGCCGTCCGCTCGACCGCCGAGCGCGCCTGCGCTTCGACGGTGATGTCCGTCTCGACGACGAGCGCTTCGCCGCCGGCCTCTTCGATGCGCTTCGCGAGCGCTTCCAGGTTCGCGCGGCGCCGCGCGGCGAGCGCGACCTTCGCGCCGCGCTCGGCGAGCGCGAGCGCGGTCGCCGCACCGATCCCCGAGCTTGCGCCCGTGACGAGCGCGACGGTTCCGTCGAGTGGTTTCGGCATGGCGTTCTCCTGAGCGGTCACTCTTCGTCCTTCGTGGTGAATCGGCGCAGCGACTGGACCGACGGGCAGAAATAGTACGCGCCGGTCAGCGGCGTGCTGAAGCGGGTGAGCGCGTCGCGCGGGCCGCCGTCGGCGCCCGCCATCTGCTCGAGCATCCGGTGCATGCGCCGCTGGTCGGCGCTGAACCCGATGAACAGCGTCCCGTGATCGGTCACGGTGCCGTACGGAACGTTGCGCCGGAAGATGTGCAGCTCGTCGCCGTGCTCGAGCACCTTCGTGCGCGAGACGTGCGAGTCGGCCGGCATCGCCGCGCCTTGAAGCTCGACGCTCTCCGGCTTGGTCCGGCCGATGATCTGGGTTTGCTTCGGGTCGCCGAGCGCGGTCCAGTCTCGCTCTTGGTGCCGCCATTGCTGGAAGAGCAGCACGCTCCCGCCCGCGCCGGGGACGCCGTTCTCGATCAGCGCGATCTCGGGCGCTTCCGGGAGCGTCGGGTTCTCGGTGCCGTCCTCGAAGCCGGTCAGATCGCGCGAGTGCTTGTACGACCAGCCCGTCGACTCGCGCGTCAGCGCCGCGAACGGGCCGAGCGCTTCGAGCGTCGCTTTGCCGAGATCGAAGACGATGTCGTACGCCGCCGCCGCGTACCAGATCCACAGGTCGGCCTGCGTCGCGGGCATCGTGAACCCGTCGGGGCCGCTAACCGGCGCGTCGAACCCGTGCACGCCCTCGGGCGCATCGTCCGGAGATGCCTCCCGCCACAACTCGGGCCGGAACCCGATCACGAGGTTCGCGCCGCCGACCGTCGTGTGGGGCGGCCGCAGATCGGCGACCGCCGTAACGAGCGCGCAGGGATCGGCGCCCTCGCGCACGGTGAGCTCGAAGAATCCGTGGGCCGCGTCTCCCAGCGCGAAGATGCCCGTCTGTCCGGTGATCATCCCGGCTTAGACGCCGCCCTGCTAGACGTGGTTGCAGGCGCGCATCAGCGCGAGCAGCACCAGCGTGAGGAGCAGCGAAAGCAGCAGCGAGCCGAGGCAGCCGACGCGGTTGCTGAAAAAGACGAACACGCCCGGCTCGTACCCGCCGGAGGACGCGGCGACGCCCGCGCGCTACTCCTCGCCGATGGCCCGGCGAACCGGCGGGAAGGCGATCGTCGACGCGCTCGCCGCGAACCGCGTCGACACGGTGTTCTGCGTCCCAGGCGAGAGCTACATCGCGGTGCTCGACGCGCTCCACGACGCGCCCTCGATCCGCGTGATCGCGTGCCGCCACGAAGCGGCCGCCGCGCACATGGCCGAGGCGCGCGGGAAGCTCGACGGGCGGCCGGGGATCGCGTTCGTCACCCGCGGACCCGGCTCGACGCATGCGAGCATCGGCGTCCACATCGCGCGCCAGGACTCGACGCCGATGATCCTCTTCGTCGGCCAGGTCGCGCGCGGGATGCGCGGGCGCGAGGCGTTCCAGGAGCTCGACTACGCGCAAGTCTTCGGCGGGCTCGCGAAGTGGGCCGCCGAGATCGACGACGCGCGCCGCATCCCCGAGCTCGTCACGCGCGCGTTCCACGTCGCGATGTCGGGGCGGCCGGGGCCGGTCGTGCTCGCGCTCCCCGAAGACATGCTGCGCGAGGAGGCCGACGCGGACGACCTCGCGCCGGCGGTGCGCAGCGCCGCGCATCCGGGCGCGGACGAGCTCGCGCGGATGCGCGCGATGCTCGCCGAGGCGGAGCGGCCGCTGATGATCCTCGGCGGAAGCGGCTGGGACGCGGCCGCATGCCAGGCGATGCGGCGGTTCGCCGAACGCAACGCGCTCGCGACGGTGTGCTCGTTCCGGCGGCAGGCGCTCTTCGACAACCGCGACCGGCGGTATGCCGGCGATCTCGGTCTCGGTGCGAACCCCGCGCTCGCCGCGCGTGTGCGCGACGCCGACGTGATCCTGGCGATCGGCGGACGGCTCAGCGAGACGCCGACGGGCGGCTACACGCTGATCGAAGCGCCGCGCCCGAAACAGCGACTCATCCACGTGCACGCCGACCCCGACGAGCTGGGTCGCGTGTTCCAAGCGGATGTCGGGATCAACGCCGGACCGGCGGAGTTCGCGCACGCGCTCGATGCGATCGAGCCGATCGCCTCACCGCGCTGGAGCGCGTGGAGCGAAGCCGCGCATCGCGAGTACGAAGCGTGGCGCACCCCGGACGCGGCGCGCGGGGCGCTCGATCTCGCGCACGTCGTCCGCTTCCTCGACGAGCGGCTGCGCGACGACGCGATCCTCGCCAACGGTGCGGGCAACTTCACGACGTGGCTGCACCGCTTCTTCCGCTACAAACGGTTCGGCACGCAGCTCGGGCCGACGGCGGGCGCGATGGGCTACGGCTTTCCGGCGGCGATCGCGGCGAAGCTGCGGCATCCCGAGCGCGAGGTGATCGCGTTCGCCGGCGACGGCGACTTCCTGATGACCGGCTCGGACCTCGCGACGGCCGTGCAGTACGGCGCGAACGTCGTGACCGTCGTGGTGAACAACGCGATGTACGGGACGATCCGCATGCACCAGGAGCGCGCGTATCCGGGCCGCGTCGTCGGGACCGACCTGGTCAACCCCGATTTCGTCGCGTACGCGCGCTCGTTCGGCGCGTTCGGTGCGCTGGTGGAACGGACCGAGGAGTTCCCCGCGGCATTCGAGGCGGCGCTCGCGGCGGGGAAACCCGCGCTGCTGGAGCTTCGCACCGACCCCGACCTCATCACGCCTCGCGCGACGCTCACCGAGCTGCGCGCGCAGGCGCAGAACGCTACCGCTCAAAGGTGAACGGCCGGGGTGGAATAATCTTCCGCCCATGGTGGACCGCCCGCTGCTGGACGTCTCGGATGTCACGCTTCAGTACAAGACGCGCGACCATCTGATCACGGCCACGTACCGGGTCGGTTTCCAGGTGTTCACGGCGGAGCGCTACGTGATCCTCGGGCCGTCCGGCTGCGGCAAGTCGACGCTGCTCAAGGCGATCGGCGGCTACATGAGCCCGACCGAAGGCTCGATCCGGTTGAACGGCGCGGTGATCCGCAATCCGGGCCCCGACCGCATGATGGTCTTCCAGGAGTTCGACCAGCTCTTGCCCTGGAAGACGGTGCGCGAGAACGTCATGTTCCCGATGCGCGCGGCAGGGAAGCTCTCGCCGCGCGAGGCCGCGGACCGCGCGCGCACCTACATCGACAAGGTGAACCTGAGCGGCTGCGCCGACCAGTATCCGCACACGCTCTCCGGCGGGATGAAGCAGCGCGTCGCGATCGCGCGCGCGATGGCGATGGAGCCGGCGGTGCTGCTGATGGACGAACCGTTCGCCGCGCTGGACGCGCTGACGCGCCGCAAGATGCAAGACGAGCTCCTCGATCTGTGGGACGAGATCCGCTTCACGATGATCTTCGTGACGCACTCGATCGCCGAGGCGATCAAAGTGGGGAGCCGCATCCTGCTGCTCTCGCCGCATCCGGGGCAGGTCAAGGCCGAGCTCAACAGCGTCCCGCGCACCGGCGCCGGCCCCGACGACGCGCGGCTGCTCGAGGCGCGGATCCACGAGATGCTCTTCGCCGAGCCGGTCGAGGCGCAGCAGCTTGCGCGCGCCTGAGCGCCCCGCGCTCGCGGACCGGCCCGAACGGCTCGCGGCGACGGTCGACGCGAGCGACTTCGCGATCGCCTCGAAGCCGCTCTCGCCGTGGGAAACGGTCGCGAACAACACCGTCCTGCGCAAGCTCGTCATCTTGGTGCTGCTCGCCGCGGTCTGGGAGCTGTACGCGCGCCGCCTGAACAACGCGCTGCTGCTCCCGACGTTCAGCGCGACGGTCCAGGCGTTCGTTGCAGCGGTGCTCAGCGGCGAGCTGCTGCCCAAAGTCTGGACGTCGATCAAAGAGCTGCTGATCGGCTACGGCGCCGGGATCGTCCTCGCGGCGATCCTCACCACGTTCGCGACGACGACGCGCATCGGTGCGGATTTCCTCGAGACGCTCACCGCGATGTTCAACCCGCTCCCCGCGATCGCGCTGCTCCCGCTCGCGCTGATCTGGTTCGGGCTCACGCCGCTCAGCCTCTCGTTCGTGCTGATCCACTCGGTGCTGTGGCCGGTCGCGCTCAATACGCACTCGGGGTTCGTCTCCGTCTCCCCGACGCTGCGCATGGTCGGCAAGAACTACGGGCTGCGCGGGCTGCGCTACGTCGCGCTGATCCTGATCCCCGCGGCGTTCCCGAACATCCTGACCGGGCTGAAGATCGGCTGGGCGTTCGCGTGGCGCACGCTGATCGCAGCCGAGCTGATCTTCGGCGTGCAGTCCGGGAGCGGCGGGCTCGGGTGGTTCATCGTGAACAACAAGAACATCCTCGACATCCCGAACGTCTTCGCCGGCCTGCTCACCGTCATCGTCATCGGGCTGCTGGTCGAGAACGTGATCTTCCGCAGCATCGAGACCCGCACGATTCGCCGCTGGGGCATGGCGACGTCGTAGACCAGCCCCTTCCCATCCGCCCGCCAAGGAGGTCGCTTTGCGAACGCTCATCCGACTCATCGCCGCGCTCGTTCTCGCCTTCGCCGTCACGGCGCCCGCGTACGCCGACGTCAACGAGGTCCGCGTCTCGCGGCAGCCGGGTCTGGTCTATCTGCCGATCATGATCATCGAGCAGGAGCATCTGCTCGAGAAGGCGGCCAAGAAGCGCGGGATCGACAACCTGAAGGTGACGTTCTCGGTGATCAACAGCGGCGGCGCCGCGGTCGACGCGCTGCTCTCCGGCAACGTCGATCTCGCGACGAGCGGCGCGACGAACCTGCTCACCGCGTGGTCGGCGACGAAGGGGACGCCGAACGAGGTCCGCGGCGTCGCCGGGAACGGCGCGCTCCCGATGCTGCTCGTCTCGCGCAACCCGAAGGTGAAGACGATCTCCGACTTCACGTCCGCCGACAAGATTGCGGTTCCGACGGTGCGCGTCTCGACGCAGGCGATCGTGATGCAGATGGCCGCCGAGAAGCAGTGGGGGACCAACGAAGCGCACAAGCTCGACCAGTACACGGTGGCGATGGGGCATCCCGACGCGGTCCTCGGGCTCTCCGCCGGCAAGGACCTCACCGGGCACTTCTCGCTCCCGCCGTACCAGTACGAAGAGCTGAAGATGCCGGGTGCGCACGTGGTGCTGAACTCGATCGACGTCACCGGCGGCCCGGCCTCGAACGGCGTGACCTTCACGACCACGAAGTTCCACGACGCGAACCCGAAGATCATCGCCGCGTTCCTCGAGGCGATGGGACAAGCCGAAGATTTGATCCGAAACAACAAGCGCCGCGCGGCCGAGATCTACCTGGCCGACTCCAAGGAGAAGATGACCGTCGACGAGCTCGTGCAGATCATGAGCCAGCCGAACTTCGTCTACTCGACCGCGCCGCAGCAGACGCTGAAGTTCGGCGAGATGATGTACAAGGTCGGCACGATCAAGAACAAGCCGAACAGCTGGAAAGACTACTTCTTCTCGGAGGTCTACAATACCAAAGGGAGCTGATCTGCGGAGCCACCGCTGGCTCGGAACGGCGGGGCTGCGCTCGTTCGGGCACCGCTCGCGGCTGCTGCAGATCGGCTACGACCGCGCCGACTTCGCGGGCAAGCCGGTCGTCGGGATCGTGAACACGTGGTCGGACGCGAACCCGTGCCACGTCCACCTGCGCACGCGCGCCGACGAGGTGAAGCGCGGCGTGTGGCAGGCCGGCGGGTTTCCCCTGGAGCTGCCCGCGCTGAGCCTGTCGGAAAACCTGATGAAGCCGACGACAATGCTCTATCGCAACCTGCTCGCGATGGAGACCGAGGAGCTCATTCGTAGTCAGCCGATCGACGGCGTCGTGCTGCTCGGCGGCTGCGACAAGACGATCCCCGCGCTGCTGATGGGCGCGATCTCCGCGAGCGTCCCGGCGGTCGTCGTTCCGGCGGGGCCGATGCTGCGCGGGAACTGGCGCGGCGAGGTCCTCGGCTCGGGGACGGACTCGTGGAAGTACTGGGACGAGAAGCGCGCCGGGACGATCACCGAAGAGGACTGGCACGAGATCGAAGGCGGGATCGCGCGCTCGTTCGGGACGTGCATGACGATGGGGACTGCGGCGACGATGATGTCGATGGTCGAGGCGCTCGGGTTCATGCTCCCCGGCGCGTCGTCGATCCCGGCGGCCGACTCGGCGCACGCGCGGATGGCGACCGCCGCGGGCCGCCGCATCGTCGAGATGATCGGCGACGATCTCACGCCCGACAAGATCATCTCACCGGAGTCGGTCGACAACGCGATCGTCGCGCACGCGGGGCTTGGCGGCTCGACGAACGCGGTGATCCATCTGGTCGCGATCGCGCGCCGCGCGGGGATCCCGCTGACGATCGACCGCTTCGACGAGATCGCGCGCCGCGTGCCGGTGATCGCTGACGTGCGCCCGTCGGGCCGGCTGCTGATGGAAGACTTCTACTACGCGGGCGGGATGCGCGCGTTCCTCAACCGCCTCGCGGAGCATCTGAACCTCGGCTGCACGACGGTCACGGGCCGCACGCTGGGCGACGACGTCGCGGGCGCGCGCGTCTGGAAGGACGACGTGATCCGCCGTCTCGACGATCCGGTCTCGCCGGTCGGCGGCGTCGCGGTGCTGCGCGGCAACATCGCGCCGGACGGCGCCGTGATCAAACCGACCGCCGCCGAACCGCGTCTGCTGAAACACCGCGGCCCCGTCCTCGCGTTCGAGAGCTACGACGAGATGGCCGCCGCGGTCGACCGCGACGACCTCGACGTCACGCCCGATCACGTGCTCGTGCTGAAGAACGCGGGCCCGCAAGGCGGCCCCGGGATGCCGGAATGGGGGATGCTCCCGATCCCGCTGAAGCTCGTGAAAGCCGGCGTGCGCGACATGGTCCGCATCTCCGACGCCCGCATGAGCGGCACGTCCTACGGCGCCTGCATCCTCCACGTCGCCCCCGAAGCCTACATCGGCGGCCCGCTGGCGTTCGTCCGCACGGGCGACATCATTGATATCGACGTCGACGCGCGCCGCCTGCATCTCGACGTCTCGGACGACGAGCTCATCCGCCGCCGCGCAACCTGGAAACAACCACCGCCCCGCACCGAACGCGGCTACGGCGCGATCTTCGCACAACACGTCTCCCAAGCGAACGACGGTTGCGACTTCGACGTGCTAGGCCCCGGCCCGCCGTTGCTGGAACCGGAGATTCACTAAGAACGCGCGCACCGCGTTTGCTGCCTTTTCGGCCACAACACACGATATGCCACACCTTCAGGGATGTCAGCGAACTGGCATGGTGAACGTCGCTCGTCATGCAACTGACGAGGCAAACACCGATGGACGATGCCGACACCATCAAGGCGCTCATCGCGACCGTGCCGGCACCGTTCGAGATCAACGGCATCGACGTCGAGTTCGGACTCGACTCGACAGGCGATCCCGCGGCGTGGATCTACGTCCACGT
Source organism: Candidatus Elarobacter sp. (assembly GCA_036264835.1). GTDB lineage: Bacteria > Vulcanimicrobiota > Vulcanimicrobiia > Vulcanimicrobiales > Vulcanimicrobiaceae > Vulcanimicrobium. Next base: position 17,122 of record DATAQE010000050.1, on the reverse strand, counting down.
CGCCGAGAACGACTCTTGGGAATTCGCGGCGACGTTAGCCGAATTCGGCCAGACGGTCACCACGGCGATTCTCGATACCAACGACGGATCGATCTGGCCGTACGTTCATTTTCGCTCTCCCTAACCGATGGTCATATGATTCTTCACAGCGATCTCCTCGAACAGGCAAGACATCTCGCGCATCGCGAGCCGAAGCGCCCCAAGCAGGCCAGCTTACGGCGAGCCGTTTCCGGCGCTTACTACGCCCTGTTCCATCTGCTCACCGCCGAAGGCACGAAGGCCATACGCCCGGTACTGATCCGCAATCAGGTTCGACGTGCGTACGAGCACGCAAACATGAAAAACGTGTGCCGGTCGTGGGCGCGAGGGTTCAAGAGCGGCCTTCCGGCGCAAACCGCTGGGCTCGCGAACGAACCGATCGAAAAGGAGCTCACGGAAGTCGCCAAGGTATTCATCGTTCTTCAAGAAGCGCGTCATGCGGCGGACTACGATTTCTCCCAAACGCTGACACGCTCCGATTCCTCGGCGCTCGTCGCTTATTCGGAGAAGGCGTTCCGAGACTGGAGTGCGGTGCGGGACACGCCGAACGCCGCGGTCTTTCTGGCGGCGCTGCTGTTCGAGAAGCAATGGAAAGGCCGTTAGCGTCCTGAAGGATCGGGGGCGATGGCCCTCGACACGAACAACGCCTTTCAGCTTCTGACGTTCATCGCCGCGCCGGCGCTGCTGACGAACGCGTCGAGCGTGCTCGTGCTCTCCACGTCGAACCGGTTCGCGCGGGCGGTGGACCGGGCGCGCGCGCTGGAGAAGGCGGCGGACACGCCGGAACGCGGGCGCTCGCTGACGCGGGTCACGCGGCGGGCGCTGGCGCTGAACCGCGCGCTGACCGCGTTCTACACGGCGGTCGCCTCGTTCGCGATCGGGACGTTCTCGGAGCTGCTCGGAGGCGGCGTCGCGGCGATCTCCCGCGGCGAGATCGCGCCGGTGATCACGATGGTCGGGCTCGCCGTGGCGACGGTCGGCACGGTCGCGATCGCGACCGGGGCCGCGTTCCTCGTCCTCGAGACGTGGGACGCGTACAGCGGCCTGCGCGAAGAAGCGTACGACCTGCTCCACCGAACGGGGGAACGATGAGAACTTCGCCGATCCGGGCGGCGATCGCGTCGCTTGCCCTTCTCCTCACCGTGCCGCTCGGCGCGCCGCTCCCCGCGGCGGCGGCTTCGCTCCAAGCGCTGCCGAGCGCCGACGCCCAGATCGACGCCGGATCGCTCCACGTCTTGCGCTTCGGGCACGGGGATCCCGTCGTGCTGTTGCCGGGTCTCACCACCGGCCCGTGGGAGTGGAGCGCGCTCATCCGCCATCTCGCGCCGAGCCACACCGTCTACGCGGTCGGCCTGCCCGGTTTCGACGGGCGCCCACCCGCGAGTGCGCCGCTCTTCGACCGCGCGACGCGCGACTTCTGGTCGCTGCTCGACGCGCAGAAGATCGCGCGCCCGGTCGTGATCGGGCACAGCCTCGGCGGAACGCTCGCGATCTTGCTCGGCGAGCAGCAGCCCGAGCGGCTGCGAGGGATCGTCGCGCTCGACGGACTCCCGGTCTTCCCCGGCATGGAGACGGTCACCGCGGAGCAGCGCGCCGCGCTCGCGCAGCAAAGCTCGGCCGCGATCGCCCGCCAGGGGCACGACGAAATGGCTGCCTTCGAGAAAGGGTACATGCGCGGCGCGGGCGGCGTCCTCGACGACCAGCTCAGCGATCAGATCGCGACGCTCGAAGCGAACAGCGATCCCGCCGGAACCGCGCAGTGGCTCGCCGAGGACCTCGCGTCCGACACGCGCGCCGGCCTCGCGAAGATCACCGTCCCGCTGCTCGAGATCGTGCCGTACAATGCGCCCGATCTCGCGAACTCGCCGGCGAAGTACACCGAGGACCAGAAGGTCAGCTACTACCGCACGCTGCTCAACGGCGCGCCGAAGGTGCAGGTCGTCTCGATCTCACCTGCGCGCCATTTCGCGATGTTCGACCAGCCCGACAAATTGAACGCGATCGTCGACGCGTTCCTGAGCCAGAACCGCTAAGGCGCGAGGAGCGAGGGCAGCGCGGGATCGGCGAGCCGCAGAAAGACGTGGCCGACACCGGCGTGGCCCATCATGAGCCCGTCGATCGGCTCGCGCGAGATCAGCCCCGACGGCCACGGCAGCTCGCCGAAATGGTGCCGTTCCGCCGCGGCGTTCGCGGAGCGCGCGATCAGCAGCGCGTACTCGCTTCGCCCCGCGCGCACGCCGTCGATCAGCGCGTCGACGGCGCCGAACAGGCCGTGGCAGAGCGTCGTGTCGCTCGCGGGATCGGCGAGGAGACGTTCCGCCTGCGCCGCCGTCGTCCGCAGCGCAATGCCGACGTCGGCGCCCACGTCGAAGCCGAGCCGTTCGGCGAGCAGCCGGTTCCGGACGATCCCGACCGCGCCGTGGCACCACGCGGCACTGTATCCGGGCACCTTCGGACCGGTACCGAACCAGCGGTAATCCGGCCAGTTCGCGAACTCGGCGGAGAACGTGCCGCGCTCGTACGCCAGCGCGCCGTTCACCGCGTCGGCGTACGCGGGATCGGGCGCGACCGCATGGAGCGCGAGCAGCGCGTGCGCGTTCCCGGCCGAACCGTGCGCGAACCCGGTGAGGTCCGCCAGCTGATCGGTCATCGTCGTCCACGACAGCGAGCCGCCGGCGTTGCGGTGCGCGAGCCCGATCAGCACGCGCGCGGCTTCGTGCGCGCGCGCCAGCAGCGCCTCGTCGCCGAGCGCCGATGCCGCGACGACGAGCGCCAGCAGCGTCCCCGCCGTCCCGCCGACGAGGTCGATCGCGTGCGGATGTTCCGGCGCGAGCGCGGCCGTGCGCAGCATCGCGCGGCCGCGTTCGACGAGCTCGTCGTCGCCGAGCGCGACGCCGCCGAGCACGACCGCCGCCGCCGTCCCCGCCTTCCCGGCGTAGAACCCCAGCGGCGAGGCGTTCGGCGCTTCCGCCGCCACCAGCGCCTGGCGGAGCGCGGCGCGCGCGGTGCGGCGCAGCGCCGGATCGTCCGCCCGCGCGACGAGCTGCGCCAGGAACAGGCCGATCCCCGGCGTCCCGCCGTACACGTCGCTGCCGACGTTCGCGCTCGTCGACTGGCTCTGCTCGGGCCCGACCGGGACGCCGTCGAACCACGTGCAGCGCTCGCCCCACCACAGCGCGCGCCGCACGATCCCGAAGCCGAGCGCCGCCGCGACGTCGAGCGCGAGCGCGGACGAGGTGTCCGCGAACGCGATCACGCGGCCGCTCCGGCGCCGAGCTCGGCGAAGCGGTACGGATAGCGCGAGTGCGGGTTGAACGCCAGCCGCGCGAAATCGAGCCCGTACTCGGCCAGCGGCTCGCGCATCACGGCCAGCCGTTCCTCGCCGCTCACGCCGCGCGTGTGCGCGCGCACGAGCCCTTCCGCGATCAGCGCGCACCGGTGCATCCCGAAGCTGTCGCCGTTCTGCGGGCTCTCCGCGAACGCCAGCCCCGGCACGATCGGCAACGCGAACAGCGGGACCTCCGCACGAACCGCTCCGCCGACCGCGCGATACACCGCGGCGATCGCATCGCTCGACGCCGCGACGTCCGCGTCGTCGAGATACAGCACGCCGGTATCGGTGCGCGCGTAGCCCTGCGGGTGCACCGGAACCTTCGCCTGGAACGGGATCCGCGCGCGCTCGAACCGCGCGCTCAGCTCGCGCACGAACGTCGCCGCACCTTCCGCAGCGAGATTCCAGTAGAACCGCACCTGCCGCCCGCTGCGCGCCTCGCGGATCGCGCGCCCGAGCACGACGTAATGGCCGCCTTCGCCGGTCGTCATCTCGCGCGGCACGGCGATCCCGTTCTCGAACCGCTGCCGCACCGCGTTCGCCGCGCGCAGCGCCGCCGCGAACACCGCCGGATCCTCGCCGCTCGGCAGCGGCGCTTCGGCGGGCGCGTTGTAGCGCGTCCCGTACAGCGTCTCCGCGAGACCGGCGTACGCGCCGCGCTCGTTCGCGACCGGCACGTCCATCACCGCACCGCCGTGCAGCGTGACGCGCGCATGGTTCGGCGCGACGACGTCGACCGCGTCCGCGATCGCGCGCAGCTGCGCCGCGTACAGCTCGGCGCTCACGCCGCGCGCTCCCAGCGCGCGCGCGCCTCGTCCGGCCGCGTCATCAGCTCGAAGCCCATCTGCAGCACGCCTTCGAGATACGGATCGATCCGGTCGACGAAGATCGTCGTCTCCAGACACATCTGCACCAGCCGCGCGCCGGCGAGCCGCAGCATCGTCACCCGCGGGTCGTCGCCCGGCGGCGGCTCGGGGAGCGCGTTCACGTACGCGTCCCACAGCGCGTCGAGCAGCGGGCGCGCGCGCCGCTCGGCGCTGGCCAGATCGCCGGCGACCCCGGCTTGCGGGAGCAGCAGCGAGTGCACGAACCCGGCGACGTCCCACAAGCCGTCGCCGATCGCCGCGATCTCCCAGTCGATCACGCGGATCGTCCCGTCGGGGAGGACCAGCACGTTCGCCGCCTTCGCGTCGCCGTGGATCAAGTGCGTGTCGCGCCAGTCCGCCCGCGCGCGCGCGAACGCATCGAGCGCGCCGGGATACTCCATCACGCGCTGCAGCAGCGTCCGCCCGGCGTTCGTCGCCGGCGCGAACATCGGCTGCGCGGTGCCGAGCGTGAGCGCCCACGCCGGCCCCGTGCGGAACAGCTTGCGCGCGCGCTCCTGCTGCAAGATCGCGGAGACGGGCCCGTGCAGCAGCGCGAAGACTTCGCCGAGCTCGCGCAGCGTCTCGGGCTTCGCCTGTTCCATCATCAGCACGGTGTAGAGGGAGTGCGCGGGCGCGACCAGCTCGGTGGTGAGGATCGCGTTCGGTTCGTCATAGTGGTGGAAGCGCGGCATCCAGCGCGCGAGCTCGGCGAAGACCGGCTCGTTCGCGCTCATCCACGCGATCGCGGCCTCGATCCACATCGTCGAGGCGTCGGGGCTCGACGCGTCGAGCGGCTCCTTCACGACGTAGCCGCCGCGGCCTTCGACCTCGACTTGGAACAAGCGATTGCGCCCCCGGGACTCGTTCGCCGTCACGCGCCGGTCGACGAGATCGGCGGGCGCGATCAAGCCGAGCCGCAGCAGATGGTGCACGACGTCGCGCCGCGTCAGCATGTCGACTCACGAGGGAGAGGCCCCGCGGCGAACGCCGCGAGGCCTCGGGATCGGTGCGTGCTCAGCGCAGCGCTCAGCGGTACGGCGAGAACGTCTGGCCGCCCCCGCCCTGTGCCGGGCCGGGACCTTGCTGCTGCTGTTGCTGTCCCTGCTCGTTGATCGTCCAGGGCGGCGGGCACGCCTGAGCGCTCGCGACCGGGCAGAACGGCGGGTGCGTGATCCCGCACGGCGGCATCATGGTCTGGAAACCGCATGGCGGCAAGATCGTCGGATGCATGCAGAAGAACGGCGCGCACGTCGGCGTGTTCAACGTCGGGTGCGGGCAGAGTCCGACCGGGCACGTGTGCATGCTGACCGTCGGACAGGGCGCGCACGAGATCATCTGCGTCGGCACGTGGCAGAATCCGACCGGGCATGTGTGCATGCTGACCGTCGGGCACGGCGGCGCCGACAACTGCTGCTGCGGCGGCTGGCACTGCCCGACCGGACACGTCTGCATCTGCACCGTCGGACACGGCGGCGCGGAGTACTGCTGCTGCGGCTGACACTGCCCCGGCGGGCAGGTCTGCATGTGCACCGTCGGGCACGGCGGTGCGGAGAGCTGCGGATGGCACTGCCCGACCGGACAGGTGTGCATCTGCACCGTCGGGCACGGCGGGCACGACAGGTGCCACGGCATCGACGGATGGCATTGCCCGACCGGACACGTCTGCTGGTGCACCGTCGGACACGGCGGGCACGAGACGTACTGCTCGATGGTCGGATGACACTGCCCGGGCGGGCAGGTGTGCATCGCGACGGTGGGACACGGAGGACACGAGACCTCCGGCGCGGCGGAATGCCTGCACGTGTCGACCGGACACGTCACGTTGTGGACCGTGGGACACGGCTGCGCGGACGGAATGCGCTCGCCCTGCGGCTGACCGCCGCCGCTCCCCTGACCGCCGCCGCTTTGCTGACCGCCGCCGCCGCCTCCAGTGGCCCCCTGGCCGCCGCCGGACGCGGCGCCCCCAGTGGACTCCGAGCTCTTGCCTTTCTCGCTGTCCATACGACAAACAACCCCTTTGTCACCGGCGTGCGGAGCGGACCCGCCACCGGTCGGCATTTGTGTGCAATGAAGCCCGAAGAGACGGCGCCCGTCCGCTCACGCGCGCCGGCCGGGTTCTATTCACGGTCGGCCGCTCGTCTCATGCCGGGACGCGAAAAGGCGGTCGCGGCGCGGGGGTGAACCGCGCCGGATGCGTCCGCGCTCGGCCGTCGTGCCCCTCGCCGTGCTGCTCTTCGCCGCGCCGCTCGCGCCTCGCGCCGCGACGCCGCCCGACGTCGCCGCGACATTGCGCGACGTGCTGCACTGGCGCTCGATCGGGCCGTTCCGCGGCGGCCGCACCGTCGCGGCGACCGGCGTCCCCGGGCGCCCGCACGAGTTCTACATCGGCGCGGTGAACGGCGGCGTCTTCAAGAGCACCGACGCGGGACGCACCTGGAAGCCGGTCTTCGACGATCAGCCGAGCGCGTCGGTGGGCGCGATCGCGGTCGCGCCGTCGGCGCCCGACACGGTGTACGTCGGGAGCGGCGAGAGCCGCCAGCGCCCCGATCTCGCGGTCGGCGACGGGATCTACAAATCGACGGACGGCGGCGCGCATTGGGCGCATCTCGGCTTGCGCGACGGCCAGCAGATCGGGAAGATCGCGGTCGACCCGCGCGATCCGAACCGGCTCTACGTCGCGGTGATGGGTCATCCGTACGGCCCGAACGCCGAGCGCGGCGTCTACCGCTCGACCGACGGCGGCGCGACGTTCGAGCGCGTGCTGTTCACCGACGAGAACACCGGCGCGTTCGAGGTGACGATCGATCCGTCCGACGCGCGCACGCTCTACGCCTCGCTGTGGTCCGCGCGGCAGTCGCCGTGGGAGACGACCGACGGCGGCTCGTTTCGGCGCACGCCGAGCGGAAGCGGCCTCTACAAATCGGCCGACGGCGGGACGACATGGAAGCGCCTCGAGGGCGGGTTGCCGACGCAGGAGCAAGGCGTCGGCCGCATCTCGGTCTCCGTCGCGGCGAGCGACGCGAAGCGCGTCTACGCGTTCGCCGACGCGCCGAAGCGCGGCGGCGTCTACCGCTCCGACGACGCGGGCGCGACGTGGGCGTTCGTCAACGGCACCGACCGCGTCGCCGAGCGCGGCGACGATCTCGCGACGGTCGGCGCCGATCCGAAGAACCGCGACGTCGTCTACGTCACCAACACCTCGACGTACGTCTCCGCGGATGCGGGAAAGACGTTCGAGCCGCTGCGCGGCGCGCCGGGCGGTGACGACTACCAGAGCGTGTGGATCAACCCCGACGATCCGCGGATCGTCCTGCTCGGCAGCGACCAAGGCGCGATCGTGACGCTGAACGGCGGCGCGACGTGGAGCTCGTGGTACAACCAATCGACGGCGCAGTTCTACCACGTCATCACCGACGACCGGTTCCCGTACCGCGTCTACGGCGGCCAGCAGGAGAGCGGGAGCGCCGGCGTGCTCTCGCGCGGGAACGACGGCGCGATCACGTTCCGCGAGTGGCATCCCGTCGGCACCGAAGAGTACGGCTACGTCGCGCCCGACCCGCTGCATCCCGACGTCGTGTACGGCGGAAAAGTCTCGCGCTGGGACGCACGCACCGGGCAGACGCGCGAGGTGGGTCCCGTCGTCTCGTGGCGCGGCAACCCGCAGTACCGTTTCCGCCGCACCGCGCCGCTCGCGTTCTCGCCGGTCGACAAGCACACGCTGTATCTCGGCGCGAACGTGGTCTTCTCCAGCCCGGATTACGGCGCGCACTGGAACGTGATCAGCCCCGATCTCACGCGGCCGAGTCCCGCGACGCCGCCGAATCTCGGCGTCTTCGCGCAGACCGCAGCCGCGCAGCGCCCGCACCGCGGCGTCATCTACGCGCTCGGCCTCTCACCGCGCGACGCGCGCGTGATCTGGGCCGGGACCGACGACGGTCTCGTGTGGCGCACCGCCGACGGCGGGAAACATTGGACGAACGTCACGCCGCCCGGCGCCGGCGACTGGGCGAAGATCTCGATCGTCGACGCTTCGCCGTTCGACGCGGCGAGCGCGTACGTCGCGGTGAACCGCTTCCGGCTCGACGAGCAGCGCCCGCAGCTCTTCCGCACGCACGACGGTGGGAAGACGTGGACCGAGATCGACCGCGGGATCGAGGCGGCGCCGACGAACGTCGTGCGCGCCGATCCGGCGCAGCGCGGTGTGCTGTACGCGGGGACCGAGCGCGGCGTGTGGGTCTCGTTCGACGACGGCGCGTCGTGGTCGTCGCTGCGGCTGAACCTGCCCGCGACCTCGGTGCGCGATCTCGTCGTGCACGGCGACGACGTGGTGATCGCGACGCATGGGCGCGGGTTCTGGATCCTCGACGACGTCATGCCGCTGCGCCAGCGCGCGCTGCTCGCCGCGGGAACGCCCGCGCTCTTCGCGCCGGCACCCGCGTGGCGCGTCGTGCGCGACACGAACACCGACACGCCGCTCCCGCCCGACGAGCCGTTCTCGCCGAACCCGCCGAGCGGCGCGGTGCTGGATTATGCACTGCCGCGCGACGCGGCGCGCGTCGCGCTGACGATCGCCGATGCGGGCGGCCGCGTCGTGCGCCGGATCGCGAGCGACGACCCGCGCGATCCGGCCGATCTCGACGCGCTCGACGTCCCCGCGTGGTGGATCCGCCCGCCGGTCCGCCCCGCGACCGGCGCCGGCGCGCACCGCTTCGTGTGGGATCTGCAGACGGCGAAACCGCGCGTGCTGCAGACGTATGCGACGATCGCCGCGATCCCGCACGACACGCCGCTCGAGCCCGAAGGCCCGACCGTCCCGCCCGGAACGTACACCGTGACGCTCGACGCCGACGGCGTGAAGCGCTCGCGCACGCTGGTCGTGCGCCAGGACCCGCGCACGCACGTCGCGCCGCGCGATCTGCAAGCGCAGTACGAGCTCGCGAGCGAGATCGCGCGCGCGGCCGACCGCGCCTACGACGAGGCGCAGCGCGTGACGCCGCGCGACGCGGCGCTCGGCGCGCGGTTCGCGCGCGCGAACGCGCGGCTCGCGCAGGTGCTGACCGGGGTCGAGACCGGCGACGCGGCGCCGACCCCCGTCCAGCGCGTCACCGCGCGCGAACGGCTGCTCGAGCTCGACGCGCTCCTCCGGCAGGCGGCAAGCACGGGACGATGAGCGACGAGCGCCCGCGCGAGTGGCACGGCACGACCGACGTCGAGGAGCTGCGCCGCGCCGCGGACGCGATGGCGTTCCTCGCCGACGTCTCGCACGCGCTCGCCGACGCGCGCGACCTCGACGCGTCGCTCGACGCGCTCGCGCAGCACCTCGTCCCCGCGTTCACCGACCTGTGTGCGGTCTACCTCGTGCGCGAAGGCGCACTGATCCCGCACACGGTCTTTCTCGACGACGGCGGGCAGCGCGCCTTCGTCGCCGACATGCTGCGGCGCTACCCGCTGCGCGCCGACCAGAGCGCCGCGCTGCGCAGCGGCGAGCCGCTCTACATCCCGGTCGCGACGCCGGAGATCCTCGCGCGCTGGGCGCACGACGAACGGCATCGCGCCGAGATCGAGTCCCTGCAAATCGGCTCGATCATCGCGGTCGCGCTCGCCGCGCGCGGGAGCACGCTCGGGATCATGCAGCTGCTGCGGCGGCGCGGTCGCGAGCCGTTCACGCCGGGCGACCGCGATCTCGCCGTGATGCTCGCCGAGCGCGCCGCGCTCGCGCTCGACAACGCGCGGATCGGCGAGCGCGAGAGCCGGATCGCGCGCACGTTCCAGGAAGCGGCGCTCCCGCGCGCGCTGCCGCGCGTCGAGGGACTGCGCCTCGACGTCGTCTACGTCCCGAGCGAGCGCGACGCGGGGATCGGCGGCGACTGGTACGACGCGTTCCTGCTGCGCGACGGGAAGCTGGTCGTCTCGATCGGGGACGTCGCGGGGAAAGGCGTCGACGCGGCGGTGCTGATGAGCTCGCTGCGCCAGGCGATCCGCGTCGCCGCGTACCAAGGGCTCGACCCGGCCGCGATCCTCGCCGCGACCGACGAAGCGCTCGCGAACGAGCGCCCCGACCGCATCGCGACCGCGTTCGTCGGTATCCTCGAGACCGCGTCGTGGACGCTCGCGTACGCCTCGGCCGGACACCCGCCCGCGCTGCTGCGCTCGGCCGGCGGCGCGCTGGTCGCGCTCGGCAGCGGCGGGACGCCGCTCGGGATCGGCGGCGCGCGCTATGCGGCGCGCACGGTCACCGCGATCCCGCCCGGCTCGGTGCTCGTGCTCTACACCGACGGGCTCACCGAGTCGACGCTCGACGTGATCGAGGGCGAGCGCCGCCTGCGCGGCGTGCTCGAGGACGACGCGGTCGTCTACGCCGCGAACCCCGCGCGCTTCGTGCGCGACGCGATCCTGCGCGAGCACGCGCGCGACGACGTCGCGATCCTGGTCGTCGGGTTCGGCCGCGACGCGCACTGGTCGTTCGACGCCGAGGACGCGATGGCGGCGCACGGCGCGCGCTCCTCGTTCGTCGAGCACCTGCGCGAGCGCGCCGGCGAAGGCGACCTCGCCTCGGCCGAGCTGATCTTCGGCGAGCTGATCGGGAACGTCGTCCGCTACGCCCCCGGCCCGATCGACGTCGGCCTCGAGTGGAACGATGACCGCCCGGTCCTGCACGTCCTCGACCGCGGTCCCTCGTTCGACCTCGCCGCCGCGCTGCCGGAGGACATGCTGAGCGAGAACGGCCGCGGGCTCTTCATCGTCGCGGCGCTCGGCGAGGGGCTGCGGGCCGACGCGGTCCCCGGCCGCGGGAACCACGTCAGGGTGGGGTTGCCGGTGCGGCGCTCGGCGCCGGCGTGAAACCGGGCGGGAGCGCGAAGACGGGGATCGCGGTGCGGCGCGGCCGCGGCGAGCCGGTGTCGATCACCCGCGGAGTCGGCGGCGCCGGCTCGGGGGTGAAGATCGTCGTCGGCGAGACCTGCGGGGCGGACGGGTCGAACGGCGGGAGCGTCCGCAGCACGCGCTCGCCGTCGAAGGCCAGCTCCAGCGACTTCGTCCGCGCGTCCCAGCCGACGCGGGTCGCGCCCAGGCAGCGGGCGAGCGGCGCGAGCGCCACCAGCGCCGGATCGGTCCCCGGCAGCGGCCGCGCGACGCACTCCCGCTCGCCGCGCCGGGCGGTGACCGTCCCGTCCGGCGCCGTGTCGACCCGGTCGGCGAACGTCGCGACCAGCGAGAGCGGCCCGACGACCCGGCCGTCTCTGAGCGATGCCGCAGGAACGCTGGGAACGAACGTCCCGTCCACGACGACGAGGACGAGCGCGGCGAGCGCGACGAGGAGGTGAAGCGATGTCACGGGTGATCCGAGTGTTCCGCGCGGCGGGACTCCGGTTCTCCGCGGAAGGCGCCGCGTTCATGTCCCAGGCGATCGCGTACACCGCGCTCTTCTCGCTCGTCCCGCTCACGCTGCTCGCCGTCTCGATGATGGCGTTCATCTACGGGACCGACGAGGGGATGGCGCGCGCGAACGCGGTGATCCAGGCGTACGCGCCCGCGCTCGGCGACCTGCTCTCGACCAACATCGACGCCGTCGTGAAGTTCCGCGGGATCAGCGGGATCGTCGGCTTGATCGGGCTGATCTGGTCGGGGAAGAACCTCTTTCAAGCGCTCACGTACGCGCTGAATCGCTCGCTCGGGATCACGCGCTACCGGCACATCGTCTGGGACATCACGATCGCGCTCACCCTCGTGCCGTTCGCCGGCGTCGTGCTGATCGCGGCGACCGTGCTCCCCGTCGTCATCACGCTGATCGTGCAGTTCGCCCGGCTCGAATCCCTGCGCTGGATCCCGCAGATCACCTCGTACGCGACGTCGGCGGCGCTGGTCTTCATCGTCTCCGCCGTGCTCTACGCGTACCTGCCGAACCGCCGGCCGCGCTGGGGCGCGGTCGTCCCCGGCGCGCTGACCTGCGCGATCGGCTACTCGATCGCGCAGATCGCGTTCGCGGTCTACACGACCTACGCCGCGAACGCGTTCCAGATCTACGGCGCGCTCTCGGCGCTCTTCGTGCTGCTGCTCTGGATGGACCTGATCGGGGTCGTCTTCCTGTTCGGCGCGTTCGTGAGCGCCGCGTGGGAGAAGGACGAGCAGAGCCCGGCGCTGCCGCTCGCCTCGTAAGGGATCGCCCCCGCACCGCACGAAGGCGATTTTCGTGCGTCGTCTGCTCGCCGTCTGCCTCGTCGCGTTCTTCGGGTTCCCGCTCGTCGCGGGGGCGCAGAGCTCGCTGACCATCAAGCCGACCGTCATCGTCTACCCGTTCGTGGCGACCGGAAGCTCGGTCGACCGCGAGGCCAGCTCGCGGCTCGCGACGCTGATCGCGACCCAGATGGCGAACACCGGCCGCGTCACCGTCGTCCCGCCGCCGCCGGGGACCGAGCGCAAGGACTATCTCGCCGTCGCGCGCGCGCAGCGCGCGGACTACTACATCTCCGGCTTCATCTCGCCGCTCGGGAGCGGCGTCTCGATGGTCGAGCAGGTCGTCAGCACGACGAGCGGGATCGTCGTGTTCAGCCAGAGCGCCCAGATCAACACCTACGCGGAAGCCGCCGGCCAGGGCGACGATCTGGCGCAGTTCGTCTCCTCGCACGCGAACCGCACGCTCGCCGGGATCGGCACGCCGCCGCCGCAGGCGTCGCCGACGCCGGCCTCGAGCAACGGTCCGCAGGCGAACCTCGGCAACATCTTCGGCCGCCGCAAGAAGACCACACCCGCCGCGAAGCCGGCCGCGAAGACGACGCCCGCGCCGGCGGCCGCGCTGACGAACGTGACGCCCGCTGCGGCGCCGCGCACGGTCGCGGCGGCGATGGCTGCGCCCCGCGCCGCGAGCGCGGAGGGCTACGCGGTCGTGCCGGTCCAGGGCGGCGCCGAGGCGGCGATGCGCGAGCTCGCGACGCAGCGGCTCGTCACGCACACGAACGGCGAGCGCGCGCAGAGTGCCGCGGCGGCATGTGCGGCGCATCCGGTGCGCGCGGTGCTGAGCGGTGCGCTCTCGGTCGGGCGGCAGACGGTCTTCGGCGGCGGCACGGCGCGGTTCGAGCTGACCGCGAGCGACTGCGCCGGGAAAGTGGAGTGGCGGCAGACGCACACGGCCGACGCCGGCGGCACGCAGGGGCAGCGCGTCGCGACCGAGCGCGCCGTCGACGCGGCGATCGCCGCCTATCTCGGCCAGAAACGGGGGCGCTGAGCGCGGGAGTGCGCGCCGCGCGAGACGAACGCTTGCGCGAACACCGGGATCCGGCTTCAGGGTGACCCCAATGAGCGTCCGTCGTCCCCGCACTGTCGTGTTGACCGCAACGTTCGCAGCCGCACTGCTCGCACCGGCGGCCGCCGGCGCGCAGTCCGCGCCGCCGCCCGAGCCGGCGAAGCCGCTGACGCTCACCGTGACCTCGCGCGATTCGGCGATCGTCACGCCGCTCGCGGAGATCGGACGCGTTCGCGCCCGGACACCGTACTGCGCGGCGCTCGCGAAGGCGCGGCCGGGGATCGACGCCGCGATCACCTTCGAGTACCTCGCCCCGCAGCTCGCGAAGGATCTGCGCGCGGTGCGGTTCGAGTCGGATCTGCATCACGAGCTCGCGCTGCGCCGCGCCGAGGCGGATCTGAACGCGCTCTACGAGATGGCGGACCGGGGGCGCGATGAGGTGCGCGCGCTGCGCACCGCCGCGTACGCCGACGGCGTCGACGACCAGAAGCGCCAAGAGATGCTGGCCGTCGCGAACGCGATCGAAGGGACGAAAGAGCGGCAGAAGCTTCTGGCCAAGGCGGTCGCGCGGACCGTCGGGACCTACCGCGAGGTGCCGGTCCACACGGTCGTCACGACGGCGAGCGACGACTTCCACGGCGCGAACCCGTTCTCGGGGTCGACCTGGCAGCAGCGCGACGCGGAGTCCGCCAAGAACGCCGCGCTCAGCCCGGAAGCCGCCTACGTGACGCAGTCGACGCTCGACACGATCGAATCGCTCGACCGCGCGCAGACGCTGTTCGCCAGCTTCAACGGAGAACAGTACATTCGCGGCGACATGGAAGACGCCGCGAAGCACGCCAAGCTCGCCATGCAGTTCGGAGACTGCCGCCCCTGACGGGAGTATGACATGCGCGTTCGACGTTTCCGCATCCACGGACTGACCGCCGCCTTCGCCGCGGCGCTCCTCGCGCCGGGCACCGCGTCGTTCGCGCAGACCGCGCCGCAGGCGGTGGTGACGCCGCCGGCGTTCACGCCGCGCGATTCGGCGATCGTCAAGCCCCTCGCCGAGATCGGGCGCGTCCGCGCGCGCACGCCGTACTGTGCCGCGCTCGCCGGAGCACGACCCGGCATCGATGCCGCGATCACGTTCGAGTACCTCGCGCCGCAGCTCGTGAAAGACCTGCGCGGGGTTCGCTTCGACTCGGAGCTGCACCGCGAGCTCGCGTTGAGGAAGGCCGACGCGGACCTCGCCGCGCTGGGCCAGCTCTCGACGCTCGGTCGCGCCGAGGTTCTCGCGCTTCGCACCGCGGCGTACGCCGACGGCGTCGACGAGCAGAAACGCCAGGAGATGCTGGGGTTGGCGAACGCGATCGACGGCGCCAAAGAACGCCAGAAGATGCTCGCGAAGCGGATCGCGCGGCTCGTCGGTGCCTTCCATGAGGCTCCCGTGCACACGATCGTGACGACCACGCGCGACCAGGGCGGGTCGACGAGCGCGGCGTTCGGCAAGACCCCGCTGGCCGCGTCGAACCCTGAGGCGCAGATCTCCGAGGTCAGCCCGCAAGCGGCGTTCGTGACCCAAGACACGCTGGACACGATCGCCGTGCACGACCGCGCCCAAGACCTGTTCCAGACGTTCATGGGCGAGGCGCGGATCCGCACCGACATGGAAGACGCGGCGCAGCACGCCAAGCTGGCGATGCAGCTCGGGAACTGCAGCCGCTAGGGCAGGGCCTTACGCCTCGTCGGCCTCGCGTGCGTCGAGCAGCCCTGGCGGCAGCTCGACGCCGATCCGTTTCGCGCGCACGTCGACCGCTTTGACGAACGCGCCGACGAGCGGGACCATCGCGCGGGCCGGGCCGACCAGCAGCACGTCCTGCGCGGGATAGTGCTCGACGGCGACGACCTCGCCGAGCACCTCGCCGCGCGCGTCGACCAGCGTGCACCCGATCAGGTCGTCGTCGAAGTACTCATCGTTCGCCAGCTCGACGTCGGCGCACCCGATCATCAAGGTCGCGCCGGCGAACGCCTGCGCCGCGGTCGCGTCGTCGACGCCCTCGAATGCGATCAGCGGGCGGTTTTGATGACGGCGCAGCGAGCGCACGCGCACGGCGCGCGAGCTTCCGTCCGCCATCACCGCGCGGACCTGCACGCCCTCGGCGAGCGCGTCGTCGCCGATCCGGCTCGCCGCGAGCTTCAGTTCGCCGCGCAGACCGAAGACGCCGGCGATGCGGCCGGCGTTCGCTTCGTCAGTCAGCCGGTTCCGACTCCGTCGACGGTTCTTCTTCGTCGCCGGGGTCTTCGCCGGACGGCAGGTTGACGGCGTCGTCGCCGGCGTGCTCGGCCTCTTGCTCGAGGACTTCGTCCTCGAACGAGATGATGTCGATGCTGATCCGCGTCTCCGCGCTCGCGCGCACGAGCGTGCGCAGCGCCTGCGCCACGCGGCCGCTGCGGCCGATCACCTTGCCGAGATCCTCGTGCTCGACGACGAGCTCGACGACCGGGCCTTTGTCGGTGTCGACCTCTTCGACCAGGACGGAGTCCGGCTTCGAGACGAGCTTGCGCGCGAGGAACCCGAGCAGATCGAGCGCGCGCTGCTGCGCGACCGCCGGATCGTCGGTCTTGCGCGCACCGCGGTCGCCGCCGTACTCGCGGCGTCCGCCGCTGCGCCGTCCACCTTCACCGGTCGCGGCGCCGCCGGTGCGCTCGCGGCGGTCGCCGCGCGGGCCGCGGCGCGGCCGTTCGTCCTCGGGCTCGATGTCGTCGTGCGCGGCTTCGTCCGACGCGATGCGGCGCGCGCCGAGCGTCGATGTCCGCTCTTCTTCCGCCTTCGACTCCTCGTCACCGAAGAGACCGAACTCGTCGTCGAACGCGCTCATCGCTTAGGACTTCTTGCCTTTGGGAGGCCGCTTCGTCTCAGAGATGGGGCCGCGCTCGACGAGCCCGAGCTCGGCGAAGAGCCGGCGCACCGGGTCGGACGGCTGCGCGCCCTTCGCGAGCCATTCCTTGACCTTGTCCTGATCGACGACGAGCGTCTTCGGCTCGGTGCGCGGGTTGTAGTGACCGAGGATCTCGATGAACCGACCGTCGCGCGGCGAGCGCACGTCGGCGACGACGAACCGGTACGTCGGCTGTTTCTTGGCGCCCATGCGCCGCAATCTGATCTTGACCATGTCGACTTTCTAGGAATTACCGCCCGATGCCGAGCGGGAGTTTGGGGAATCGGCCTTTCTTCATGCCGCCCAGCTGTTTCATCATCTGGCGCGACGCCTCGAACTGCTTCACCAGCTTGTTCACGTCCGAGACTTGGGTGCCGCTGCCGACCGCGATCCGCTTGCGGCGCGAGCCGTTGAGGATCTCCGGGCGCTCGCGCTCGCGGCGGGTCATCGAGCAGATGATCGCCTCGACCTTCGAGACGTCGCGCTCGTCGATCTCGACGTTCGGCAGCGCCTTCGAGAGCCCCGGGATCATCTTCATGATGTCCGTCATCGAGCCCATCTTCCGCACCTGCCGCAGCTGCGCCAGGAAGTCGTCGAGCGTGAACTGCGACTTGCGCAGCTTCTTGGCGAGCTCTTCCGCCTGCTGCTCGGAGTAGACGCTCTGCGTCTTCTCGATCAGCGTGAGGACGTCGCCCATCCCGAGGATGCGCGAGGCGAGCCGGTCGGG
>DATAQE010000025.1:0-14098 GCA_036264835.1 Candidatus Elarobacter sp. | reverse complement strand
CCAGCGCGAGCACGGCGGCGAGAGAGCGAAATTGCATCGTGACCTCCACCCGCTATCGTACCAGGAAAAGCCCGCGATCACTCCAGCGCGACGATGTCGAGCGCGCCCTCTCGCGCGAGGCGGCGGACGAACAGCAGCGCGCTTGCATCGTCCTCGAAGAATGCGTCGAGCTCGTCGACGCGGAACGGCACGCCGCGCTCCACGAACCGCAGCGCGTCCGCCAGCGCGCCGGGCATCCACAGCGTGCGGTCGCCGAGGAGCACGGAGACTCGGCCGTCATCCTCCGTGCCGACGCGGAAGACGGCGCCCTCCCGGACGGCGACCACGCTGCGCGGGCCGAGCGCTTCGATCAGCGGGAGCTGCTCGAACTGCCCGAACCGGATCGGCGCGCGCGTCGAGAGGAAGCGGTGCGCGAGACGCTCGCCGAGCGCCGCGGCGTCGCGCCCTTCGATCCACGCGGCGAGCGCGTGCAGCTTCGCCGCGATCTCCGGCGCGTGTGCCGCGCCGTCGTTCGCGAAACCGACCGGCAGCCCTTCGCGGAACTCGGCGACGTCCTCGACGTCTTTGATCGCTTCGTCGATCACGTCTTTCCAGGTGTAGCACAGCATCCCGACCGTGAGATGGACGGAGATCTGCGAGGTCGCGATCGCCTCGTGCAGATATCCGCGCGGGATGTAGAGCGACCGACCCGCGAGCAGCTCGGTCTCGATCAGCGACTCGTACGCGGTGCAGTCGGCGTTCACGCGCTGGTGCGGGAGCGGGACGTCGACCGCGCGCTCGTGCACGTTCCAGCGCTTCGAGCCGGCGATCTGCAGCACGAAGACGTCGTGCGTGTCGTAGTGCACGCCCAGGCCGCGCTCGCCCGGCGGCGAGACGTACGCGTTCACCTGCACCGGATGTGAGAGCGTCAGCTCGAGGTCACGCGCGAACCGCACGACCGGCTCCCAGTAGCGCTGCAGCCCCTGCACGACGATCGTCGCGCCCTTCTGGAACGCGTCGTAGACGCGGCCCGCGTCGATCACGTCGCGCAGCCATTCGGAGCCGAGGCTCACCGTGCGGACGTACGACGACGCCGGCAGCTCGGCGCCGTCTTTCACCAGCCGGATCGCGGGGCGCCGCGGGAACGTCCCCGCGAGGATCCGGTCGACCGCCTCCAGCGAGAACAGATCGCCGAACGCCGCGTCGTCACGGCGCTCGGAGAGCAGTGGCCGCTTCGACCAGACGTCCTCGAAGAACGCGCGCTCGTCGGAGCGGATGCAGCGCCGCAGCGCACCGCCGGTCCCGGCGGCGCGCTCGGACGTCAGCATCGGTTAGGTGTCGTCGCGGCCTTGATCGTCGGGCGGCGCCGTGCCGTCGTCGCGCCCGGCGTCGTCCGGGCCCTTCGCCGGAGCGCCGTCGTCGCGACCCGCGTCGTCCGGCGCCTTCGCCGGCGCGCCGTCGTCGCGGCCCTGGTCGTCCGGAGCTTTGGCCGGCGAGCCGTCGTCGCGGCCCTGGTCGTCCGGGGACGCGCTCGCGCGCGGGGCGTTCGGCCAGATCGTGGTGACGTCGGCGTCGTCGTAGCGTGTCTTGCTCTGCATGGTTGCGCTCCGAAATGGAAGACGAGAGCCCGAGGGAGGAGCGGTTTGCGAGGAGGTCGCGGTTCCCTGCGCGCAACCACGCGCTCATGATCGGTGAAGAGCCGTCCAAGATCCGCACGCACGAAGCGGCCGAGCGCGACTTCATCGTCCGCGCGCTGCGCGCGGTCGGCGTGAACGAGTCCGACGCGGGCGACGTCGGCGACGTCCTGACCGCCGCCGATCTGCGCGGCGTCGAGTCGCACGGGATCGCACGGCTCGAGACGTTCTACGTCCGCCGCATCGAAGCGGGCGTCGTGAACGCGCGCCCGACGTACACCGCGCTGCGCGACCGCCCGACGCAGCTCGCGATGGACGCGGGGAACGGGCTCGGCCATCCAGCCGGGATCTTCGCGATGCGGAAGATCATCGACAAGGCGCGCGAGCACGGGCTCGCGTTCGCGACGGTGCGCAACTCCAACCACTACGGCATCGCGGCGTACTACGCGATGCTCGCGCTCGACCACGGCATGATCGGCCTGTCGATGACGAACTCGACGCACCTTGCGGTGCCGACCTTCGGGCGGCAGAAGACGCAAGGGACGAACCCGATCGCGGTCGCGATCCCCGCGGACGGACACCCGCCGTTCGTGCTCGACATGGCGACGACCGGCGTGACGTTCGGCCGGCTCGAGGTGAGCGAGCGGAAGAGCAAACCGCTCAAGCCCGGCTGGGCGGTCGACGCGGAGGGACGCGAGACGCTCGACCCGACCGTCGCGATGACGAAAGGCGCGCTCCTCCCGCTCGGCGGCTACGGGACCGAGAACGGCGGCCACAAAGGCTACGGCCTTGGCGCACTGGTGGAGATCCTCTGCGGCGTCCTCTCGGGCGGGCTGTTCGGCACCGATCTCGGCCTCGACGAGCGCGGCCTGCACGGCGGCACGGTCGGCCATTTCTTCGGCGCGATCCGTATCGACGCGCTGCGCGACGCGAACGGTTTTCAGCGCGATCTCGCGCGCGAGCTGAGCACGTTCGAGCACAGCACGCCGGCGCCCGGCGCGGAGCGCGTGATGACGCCCGGCGAGCCCGAGCGCGAAAACACTGAGCGCTACCGCCGCGAAGGGGTCCCAATCGACCCGAAGGTGTGGGAGACGATCGACGCGATGGCCGACCGCCTCGGGATCGAGAAGCTGGAGCGGTTCACCGTTGCCTAGCGACGTGCGCGTTCGCGACGAGGACCTTCGCGCGTTCGTCGAGCGCGCGCTGACGTGCGTCGGCGTCGGCGAGGCGGACGCCGCGATCGTCGCGGACGTGCTGGTCGCCGCGGACCGGCGCGGGATCGAGTCGCACGGCGTCGCGCGGCTGCGCTGGTTCTACGTCGACCGCATCCGGAACGGGCGGATCGCGGCGCGGCCGCGCTACGAGGTCGTGCGCGAGCGGCCGGCCTCGCTGCTGCTCGACGCGGGGAACGGGCTCGGGCATCCGGCCTCGCAGTACGCGATGACGCGCACGATCGAGAAGGCACGCGAGAACGGGATCGCGTTCGCCGCGGTGCGCAACTCGAACCACTACGGGATCGCCGGATACTACGCGATGATGGCGCTCGAGCACGACATGATCGGGATCTGCACGACCGACTCGGTCCATCTCGCCGTGCCGACGTTCGGCGCGACGAAGATGCAGGGGACGAACCCGTTCGCGTTCGCGATCCCGGCGAACCAGGAGCCGGCGTTCGTCCTCGACTTCGCGACGACGACCGTCACGTACGGCAAGCTCGAAGTCTACGAGCGCAAGGCGCTCCCGCTCAAGCCCGGCTGGGCGGTCGACGCCGACGGCAACCCGACGAACGATCCGACCGCGCGGCATCACGGTTCGCTGCTCCCGCTCGGCGGGTTCGGAACCGAGAACGGCGGCCACAAGGGCTATGGCCTCGGCGCGCTCTCCGAGATTCTGACCGGCGTGCTCGCCGCCGGCTGGTTCGGCGCGTCGCTCACGCTCACCGAGGGCCCCGATGCGCCCTCAGGGATCACGTCGCATTTCTTCGGCGCGATCCGGATCGACGCGCTGCGCGATCTCGACCAGTTCAAGCACGAGATGGACCGCGAGCTGCGCACGTTCAAGCGCAGCACGCCGGCGCCGGGTCAGACGCGCGTGTACGTTGCCGGCGAGATCGAGCACGAGAACGAGATCGCGTTCCGCCGCGACGGGATCCCGCTGATCGCGCCCGTGATCGAGGACCTCGACCGGCTCGCGGACGAGCTCGGGATCGAACGGGTCAAGCGGAACGCGAGCTGACGCCGGCCTCCGGCGTGCGGACGTGCTCGGGCCGCACGCCGACGCCGACGAAACGCGCGGGGAACCGCCGCAGGAACGGAAACCGGTTCAGCAGCTTCAGCGGCCACGGCGCCCTGAATTTGCGCGTGCTGCCGAGGACGCGCACGAAGATGCGTTCTTGCACGAAGACCTGTCCGGCTTGCGTCACCGCGACCGGGAAGGTGCGCCGCTTCTGGACCGCGTGCAGATCCTCGATGCGCACCGTGCGCGCGGCCAGGCGAGCCGCGAGGATGTTCGCGGTCGCGACCGCGTCCTGGATCGCGAGATTGATCCCGACGCCGCCGATCGGTGACATCGCGTGCGCCGCGTCGCCGATGCAGATCAGGCCGGGGCGGTACCACGTCTTCAGGCGGTCGACCGTTACGGTGAGCAGCTTCACGTCGTCCCACGAGCGGATCTCGCCGACGCGCTCGCGCAGGAACGGCGCGATCGCCGCGATGTCGTCGCGCAGCACCTGCACGTCGTGCGTCTTGAGCTCCTCGAAGCCGCCCTTGCGGATGACGTACGCGCACTGCCAGTAGTCGCCGCGGTCGAGCGTCACCAGCAGGCGCCCCGCGTCGAAGCGCCCGAGCACCGGCGCGCCGTCCTCGGGGCGTTTCGAGATGCGCATCCACAGCACGTCGATCGGCGCGCCGAGATCGCGCACTTCGAGCCCCGCGCGCTCGCGCACCGTCGAGTGCCGGCCGTCGCAGCCGACGACCAGATCGGCGCGCACCTCGAGCGGTCCGTCCAGCGTCGTCGCGCGCACGCCCGCGACCGTGCCGTTCTCTTCGATCAGATCGGTGACTTCGGCGCGCATCAGCAGGCGAAACGCCGGATACCGTCGTGCCTGCTCGGCGAGGAAGTTCAGGAAATCCCACTGCGGCATCAGCGCGATGAACGGGCACGTCAGGCGCAGGCCGGTGAACTCGCCGATCACAATGCGCGTGTCGCCGATCTGGCCGATGATCCGGCGCAGCTCTTGATGCGGCCGTTCGAGGAACACGTCGAGCAGGCCCAGCTCGTGCATGATCTCGAGCGTCGAGGGGTGTACCGTGTCGCCCCGGAAATCGCGCAGAAAATCGGCGTGTTTCTCGAGCACGACGACGTCGACGCCGGCCCGCGCGAGCAGAAACGCCAGCATCATCCCGGCCGGGCCGCCGCCCGCGACGCAGCAGCGCGCGCGAATGTCCTCCATCGCGCCGTTGCGTGCGGTATCGCACCGACACGGCCCTGCTGCCGCAGTATGATGCGGGTCCATGAAATACTTGGTGTTCTGCACCTGCGGTCACACGATGGAACGGCACGGAGCCGCCGGGTGTGAAGGTGCGGACGCCCAGCCGTGGTTTCCGTGCGCGTGCAAGAACGACCAGGCCCGGGCGCTCGACTCGGCGGTCGAGGACGCCCGCAAGCATCCCTGGGGCAGGCCGCAACCGGTGGAGGCGCTGGAGGCGGTTCGGTAGGACTCCTCGGGCATGCCCGAAGCTGTCATCGTCGACGCGCTGCGCACGCCCATGGGGCGGTACGGCGGCGCCCTAGCCCCGGTCCGTCCCGACGATCTGGGATCGTACGCGATCCGCGCGCTGGTGGAGCGCACCGGCGTCGATCCTGATATCATCGACGACGTCTACTGGGGCGCCGCGAACCAAGCCGGCGAGGACTGCCGCAACGTCGGGCGCATGGCGACGCTGCTCGCCGGGTTGCCGTCGAGCGTCCCCGGGACGACGCTGAACCGGCTCTGCGGGAGCGGGCTGCAAGCGCTGAACTCGGCCTATCACGCAATCGCCGCGGGCGTGATCGACGTCGCGGTCGCCGGCGGCGCGGAGTCGATGACGCGCGCGCCGTTCGTCATCCTGAAATCGGAGAGGGCGTACGACCGCGCGCCGGAGATCCACGACACGACGCTCGGCAACCGCATGATGAACCCGCGGCTCGCGGCGATGTACCCGCCGATCTCGCTCGGCGAGACGGCGGAGAAGGTCGCCGAGCAGTTCGGCGTGACGCGCGAGGACCAGGACCGCTTCGCCTACGAGAGCCAGTCGAAGTGCAAGGCCGCGGTCGAGGCCGGACGGTTCGCTGCCGAGATCGTCCCCGTGCACGTCGAACAGAGCAAGAAGAGCTACGACGTCACGCTGGACGAGCCGCCACGTCCCGACACGACGCTGGAGTCGCTCGCGAAGCTCAAGCCCGCGTTCAAGGCGAACGGCACAGTCACCGCCGGCAACTCATCACCGCTCAACGACGGCGCGGCGGCGCTGCTGATCTGCAGCGCCGCCGCGGCGGAGAAGCACGGCTGGCAGCCGGTGGCGCGCGTCGTCACGTCCGCGACGTTCGGCGTCGATCCGAGCGTGATGGGGATCGGCCCGATCGGCGCGGTGCGGAAAGCGCTGGACCGCGCGAAGCTCTCCGTCCGCGATCTCGACCTCGTCGAGCTGAACGAAGCGTTCGCCGCGCAGAGCGTCGCATGCGTCAAAGAGCTCGGCATCGACCCCGCGATCGTCAACGTGAACGGCGGCGCGATCGCGCTGGGCCACCCGCTCGGCTGCAGCGGCGCCCGCATCGCGACGACGCTCCTCCACGAGATGAAACGCCGCCACGCCCGCTACGGCCTCGCCACGATGTGCATCGGCATGGGCCAAGGCATCGCCACGCTGTTCGAGCGCGTCTAGCGCCGCCCCGATGTCACCCTGAGCTTGTCGAAGGGTGAGCCGCAGCCCCTACGGCCGGTAGCCGTTTCCCCCGTGCGCGGCGGCTTTCGCGCGTTCGGTCGGGAACGAACGCGCGCGAACTTCGTCGGCATACGTGCGCAGCGCGTCGGTCGCGGCGTCGCCGAGATTCGCGTACCGTTTTGCGAACTTCGGTGCGTCGGGGTAGAGGCCGAGGACGTCGTGCAGGACGAGGACTTGGCCGTCGCAGTGCGGGCCGGCGCCGATCCCGATCGTCGGGATCGGGATGCGCTGCGTGATCTCCGCGGCGATCGCGTCCTCGACCATCTCGAGGACGACCGCGAACGCGCCGGCCTCGACGACCGCGTCGGCGTCGCGCAGCAGCCGGTCGCGCTCGCGCTTCAAGCGGAAGCCGCTGCCGAGCGAGGCGGTCTGCGGGAGCACGCCGATGTGCGCGCAGACCGGGATCCCGCTGCGCACGATCGCGTTGATTCGTGAGGCCGCGTTCACGCCGCCTTCGAGCTTGATCGACGACGCGTTGCCGCGCTTCACCAGCTCGGTCGCGCTCGCGATCGCGAGCGTGTCCGAGGCCTCGTACGTCCCGAACGGGAGGTCGACGATCACGTGCGCGCGCTCGGTGCCGCGCACCGCGGCGGCAGCGTGGCGAATCATGTCTGCCAGCTCGACCTGGGCCGTGGAGTCGTAGCCGAGGACCACCATCCCGAGCGAGTCGCCGACCAGGATCACGTCGATTCCGGCGGCTTCGGCGCACCGCGCGAACGGGGCGTCGTACGCGGTGACCACGGGGAACGCGGCACCCTTGCGCGCCGCGATCTCCGCGGCGCCGACTCGGCGGCTCATGATCTTCCTTTCGAGCGAAGCTCCGCGGCGGAGCGTTCGCTCGCGCGAACGAGGCGGAGCACGGTCTCGGTAACCGGTACCGCGATCCCGCGGGTTGCCGCGCGGCGCACGACCGCGCCCGAGATCGCCTCGATCTCGGTCGGGCGCCCGGCCTCGAGGTCCTGGAGCATCGAGTTCCGGTTCGCCGCCGAGGCGCGCGCGGCTGCCTCGACGAGCGCCCATCCGTCGCCGGTATCGGCGCCTTCGGCCCGCGCGACCGCGGCCGCTTCGGCGGCCAGCGCGCGCCCGAGCGCTTCGAGATCCGGGTCGGTCAGGACCGCGCCGTTCGGCCGCGACGCGAGCGCACAGACGGGATTGATCGCGGCGTTGACGACCAGTTTGCGCCAGAGGACCGCGTCGACGTCGTCCACGACGCGCGCGTCGAGCCCGGCCGCGGCGAACGCGGCGGCGAGGTCGTCGCTGCTCGGCGCGGCGGAGTCGTCGCGTGCGAAGATCGTCGTCCCGGCGTTGACGGGCCGCACGCGGCCGTCGGCGATCGCGATCGCGCCTTGCGTCGTCGAGCCGGCGATCACGCGCGTCCCGGGCAGGGCCGTGCACGCCGTTTCGACGTTGCCGAGCCCGTTCTGCACCGACGCGATGAGCGCGTTCGGTGGAAGTACGCCCTGCAACGGCACGAGCGCCGTCTCCGTCGCGTACGCCTTCACCGCTACGATCACCGCCTCGCGGTCGCCGAGCGCGCGCGGATCGGCCGTCGCGCGGACGGGCACGCGTTCCACCACGCCGTGATCCCGCTCGATCGCGATCCCCTCGCGCGCGAGCAGCTCGGCGACCGCGGGACGGCGCGCGACCACGATCACGTCGTTCGCTCGCGCCAGCGCCGCGGCGAACGTCAAGCCGATCGCGCCCGCACCGACGATTCCGATCCTCACGGCGCGCCGGTCACGCGGTCACTTGCCGAACCGGAGCAGCATCTCGTCGGCGTGCGTGAACCCGAGCGATTCGTACAACGGGCGCGCTTCGTCGGACGGGTGCAAGGCGAGGAAGACCAGGTTCGTCACGCGCGCGAACGTGATCGCCTCCTCCATGATCGCGCGCGCGACGCCGCTCCGGCGCGCGGACGGAACGACGTAGACCGACTGCACCCGCCCGGCGCAGTCGGACGGCGATCCCGGCCGCGGGATCGCCAGATGCACCAGCACCGCACCGCTCCCGATAGGCTCGCGCTCGTCGTCCTCGGCGATCCACGCGGCGTACGTCCCGTCCGCCAGCGCGCCGCGCATCCACTCGGTCCACACGGGGATCTGGGGTGCGAGCTCCTCGGCATCCCAGTCGCCGACCTCGCGCCACACGCGCGCGCGGTGCTCCGCGAGCAGCGCCGCGTCGTCCGGCGCCGCGCGCCGAATCGCGTAGCTCACTCGCCGCGAAAGACCGGCGCGCGTTTGTTCCGGAAAGCGTCGAGCCCCTCGGCGAAGTCCTTCGTCGCGCCGGCGACGCTCTGCAGATGCGCTTCGTACGCGAGCCCCTGCTGCACGTCGGTGAGCCCGTTCCGTATCAGCTGCCGCTTGATGAGCCCGAGCGAGCGCGGCCCGCTCGCGAGCGCCGCCGCCAGCGCGTGCGCCTCCGCGACGCAGCGTTCGAGCGGGACGACCTTCGTGCACAGCCCGAGCGCGTCCGCGCGCGCGGCGTCGATCTTCTCGGAGAGCATGCACAGCTCGAGCGCTCGCGCGTAGCCCACGATTCGCGGCAGCGTGATCGAGAGGCTGCTGTCGGGGACGAGCCCGATCTTCACGAACGCGGTCGTGAACGACGCGCTCTCGGCGACGATGCGGAAGTCGCACGCGCACGCGATCCCCATCCCGGCGCCGGCGGCGACGCCGTTCACCGCGGCGATCACCGGCTTCTCGACGGTGAGGATCTTCAGCAGCAGCGGGCCGTAGCGGCGTTCGACGGTCTCGCCGAGATCGACCGGCTCCCCCGGCGGGAGCGTGCGCGGATCGTCGAGCGCCTGTCCCGAGCAGAACGCCTTCCCTTCGCCGGTGAGCACGATCGCACGCACGGCCGCGTCGCGCTCGAGCGCCTTGAACGTTGCGAGCAGCGACTCCAGCAGGTCGGCGGTCAGCGCGTTGTACGCTTGCGGACGCGCGAGAGTGATCGTCGCGACGCCGTTCTCGCTCGCGACGCGGTGGTCGATCGGTTCGCTCATCGCCCGTGCCATGCCGGCTTGCGCTTTTCCAGGAACGCGCTGATGCCCTCGCGCGCGTCCTCGCTCTGCAAGAGGTCGTAGAAGGCGCGGCGCTCGTCGATCAGTCCGGCGTGGAGCGACTGCTCGAACGCGCGCGCGATCGCGCGCTTCGCCGCTCGCACCGCCTGCGGCGCCTGCTTTGCGATCCGCTTCGCCGCGTCGAGCGCGACCGGAAGGACGCGCTCAGCGGGGACGGCGCGGTTCGCGAGCCCGTGCTGCTCGGCTTCGCGCCCGGTCAGCTCGCGGCCGAGCAGGACCATCTCGGTCGCGAGCATCTTGCCGACCGCGCTCGTGAGCCGCTGCGTCCCGCCGGCGCCCGGCATCACGCCAAGGTTGATCTCCGGCTGCCCCAGCCGCGCGTCGTCCGCGACGATCATCAGATCGCACGACATCGCGAGCTCGAGCCCGCCGCCGAGCGCGACGCCGCGCACCGCCGCGACGACCGGCAATCCGGTCGACCACAGCCGGTCCCACACCTCGAGCTGCGGCCCCTCGGCGGCGAACTCCGCGATGTCGCCGCCCGCCGCGAACGCGCGCTCGTCGCCGGCCAGCACGACGGCGCGCGTCACGCCGTCGGCGTCGAGCGTCTCCAGCGCGCCGGCGAGCTCCGCGACGACCGCGTTCGAGAGCGCGTTCAGCACCTTGGGCCGGTTGATCCGCACGAGCGCGACGTGCTCGTGCGGGCGTTCGATCACGACGACTTCGTCGCTCATAGCGTCCTCCGGTCGAACACGCGCTTCGCTTTGCCGGCTTCGATGCGCTCGATCGTGCCGGGCGGAACGACCCGCGTGCGCAGCGAGACCAGCAGCGTCTCCGTGAGCCGTCCGCTGACCGCGTCCGAGAGCGGGCCGGGGTCGACCGCGGCTTCGGGGTGGTGCTCGACCTCGACCAGCATCTCGTCGAGCCCGTTCGGCGGGCGGTCGACGAAGATGCGGTAGTTCGGCGAGAGCTCGGGGAAGCGCAGCAGCACCTCCTCGACCGCCGACGGAAAGACGTTCACGCCGCGGATCACCAGCATGTCGTCGACGCGGCCGGTGAACCAGTCGATCCGCGCGGTGGTGCGGCCGCACGCGCACTTCTCGCGCGCGATCGAGGTGAGATCGCGCGTGCGATAGCGCAGCACGGGCATCGCCTCGCGGGTGAGCGTCGTGAGGACGAGCTCGCCGCGCTCGCCGTCGGCGAGCGGCTTCCCGGTCTCCGGGTCGATGATCTCGGCGAGGAAATGGTCTTCCTGGATGTGCAGCCCTTGCTTCTCGAGACACTCCTGCGCGACGCCGGGGCCGATGATCTCGGTCAGGCCGTAGATGTTGGTCGCGACGACGCCGAAGAGCTCTTCGAGCTCCTCGCGCATCTCGCGCGTCCAGGCCTCGGCGCCGCAGATCGCGTACTTCAGCGCCTTCGGCCGGCGGTTCTCCGCGCGCAGCCGTTCGGCGAGGACGAGCGCGTACGAAGGCGTGCAGCCGATCCCGATCACCGGCAGATCGCACAGCAGCTGCAGCTGCCGCGCGGTGTTCCCGCTGGAAGCGGGGATCGCGCACGCACCGAGCGCCTCGCAGCCGCCGTGCGCGCCGAGCCCGCCGGTGAACAAACCGTAGCCCCACGCGACCTGGAACATGTCGTGCGGCGCGATCCCGCCGCCCGCGAGGCTGCGCGCCGTCACCTCACCGAAGACGCGCAGATCCTCGGCGGTGTACGCGCCGATCGTCGGGTTCCCGGTCGTCCCGGACGACGCGTGGATGCGCGCGAGGTTCTCGGGCGGAACGGCGAGCAAACCCAGCGGGTAGGCGTCGCGCATGTCGGCCTTCGTGCTGAACGGCAGCCCCGCGAGATCGTCGAGCGACCGCGGCGCCGCGACGCCGTCGAGCCGTTCGCGGTAGATGTCGTTCGCGTGCCGCAGCCGCTCGACCAGCGCCTGCAGCCGCTCGAGCTGAAGCGCTTCGAGCGCGTGCCGTTCGAGCGTCTCGTACTCCGGCTGGAAGATCATGCCCGGATACTACGCCCAGGGGCGAAGGGCTCCCCGCGATGGCAGAGGAGCCGCCGCGATGCGGATCCCGCGCGCGTCGCCCTGCGCGATCGCGGACGAACCGTGGTGCTGCGACTACGTCCGCCGCGTCTACGTCGCGAACTTCGGCGAGGACCGGGCGATCGACCGCCACGGGGTGATCGCGGAGATCGTCACCGAGCTCGGCCGCCCGGCGGAGGAGGGGCACTCGCCCAACGCCCACTGGTCACGGATAAGGTACCAAGATGGTGGGGACCTTCGGGGGCGGTTTGAAGAGACCGCGTCGCCGTGCGTCCACGATCTCCGCTTCTTCGGAAGCGGACAGTTCCAGATCACAGGCGGGTTCAGGAGCCTCTTCAGGATTATGGTCGTGCGCCGTGTCGCTCATGTCTCTCATGAATTTCCCTGCGGGCGGTGGATCCCGGCCGTATGCCGGGGGTGCGGGGCCGGAGTTGGCCGTTTAGGCGGCTGCGTAGCGGCGTCATGATGTTGCTGCATCCGCACTGAATGAGACTCGTCATCATTACGGTGTACGGTTGAAGCGGCGTCGAACAGAAGGATGACTGCCGCCGCGGCGATTCCGAGATATGCCGCGAAGAGCAGACGCGACTCGTTGCGATATCTCAGGGCAACCTTGGCACGTACTTTGCCGTAGTACTCGGCGAGGGCGAGACTGACTCCGATCCGGTTGTCTTCTCGCATCATCGCGCCGGAGACGTACGAACTGAGATTCGGGCTTAAAGAATCCTTCGCGCGCAATACCCAGAGGAGTGCCACGAGCGCTACGATCGTCAGCGCCATAGCCGCGAGGACGGTCGGCGTGGCGGCTCTCGCAGGTTCACCATGGAACCCGAACAATCCTAAGGCGCTCGCCGCAGCGACGACGACGCCGAGCAGCGCGGTCGCTTTCGACTCGAGGCTTGCTAGTGCGGCGACCGCGCGCTCGAAGCTTGCCTTCATTTCGGCGAGTAAGAACGATGCCGTCTCGTTCGCGCCCGGCCTTACCGTGATCCCTGAAGTCGCTCGGCGAATCTCGCGATAGGTGTGCTCACGTTCCGCTTCGGTCGCCGTGTCGTTACCGCTCTCCACGACATTAGCATGACAGATACGGATTGCCGGCGCGTGACCGCGGTGTTGCGACGATGTTACGCGGTGCGGCGGGCGGTGGAGGAGAAGATCTCGGCGAGGAGGCCGTCGCGATCGAGTCCGTGCTCGGTGGCAACGGTCGTGGCTTGGGTGATGTACGTGTCGCTGGCTTCGTCGGCGGCAGCGTCCGCGCCGAGGCGTTCGAGGGATGCGATCACCGCGTTTGCGGTGTTTGGGTCGAGCTCGCCGATCGTCGCATAGGCGCGGGCGATCGCTTCGCGGTCCGCGGAGGGCGGGCCGATCATCGCCCAGGCGACCGGGAACGACCATTTGCGGCGGCGGATGTCCGCGCCGGCCGGCTTTCCGGTGTCGGCGGGCGCGCCCCACGTGCCGAGGACGTCGTCGCGCACTTGGAACGCGAGTCCGTACGCGCGGCCCATCAGTCCATATGCCGCCGCGCGCGCAGGCGAAGCGCCCGCGGCGAGCGCACCGAGCTCGCACGACGCGGCGAAGAGCGCGGCAGTTTTCCCTTCGATCATCGCGAGATATTCCTCGAACGTCACCGAGGGCGAGGTCTCGAAGCCGATGTCCGCGCCCTGACCGCGGCACAGCGCGTACAGCGCACGGTGCAGCGCCGCGCTCATCGCGACCGCATGCTCCGCATCGTCCGCCGGCTCACCGAGCAGCATGCTGAACGCCAGCGCGCACATCGCGTCGCCGGCGGTGAGCGCCGCCGGAATGCCGTGGCTCGCCCACAGCGCCGGACGCCCGTGGCGCAGGTCGTCACGATCCTCGATGTCGTCGTGGACCAGCGAGAAGTTGTGCAGCAGCTCCACCGCCGCGGCCGCCGGGAACGCGTCTTCCGGGCGCGCGCCTTCGGTCTCTGCTGCGGCGAGCAGGATGCGCGGGCGCAAGCGCTTCCCGCGCTTCGCACTCGGGTCGTCGAAGGCGAAATGCGCGCGCACCAGCCCCTTCGTCGGCGAGCTCGCGTCCAGCCGCTCGACCGCGCCCTCCAGATAGCTCTCGAACGCGTCGAGCGTCGCGACCGCGGTCACGTCAGCGCGCGAGCACGCCCTTGATCGAGCGGAAGACGTTCGCGGGCCGCATCGCGTCGGCCGCCGCCGTCGCCTCGAACCCGGAGTGCACCATGCAGTCCTCGCACTTCGGGTTCCCGCTCGCGTGCCCGTAGTTGTCCCACTCGGTGTCGTCGAGCAGCTCCTGATACGAGCTCGCGTAGCCCTCGCCGAGCAGATAGCACGGCTTCTGCCAGCCGAAGAGCGAGTACGACGGCATCCCCCACGGCGTGCAGTCGTACTCTTTCTCGCCGGTCAGGAAGTCGAGGAAGAACGGGCTGGCGTTGAACTGCCAGCGCTTC
>DATAQE010000021.1:0-14869 GCA_036264835.1 Candidatus Elarobacter sp. | reverse complement strand
AGGAAGCGGCGCGCGGCATGGGCTGGAACGGCTGACCTTGGCGAACGCGATCCCGTTCCAGCTGATCACGCCGCTCTCGGTGAAGTTCGACGGCGAGGCGGAGCTCGTCATCGCCGTCGGCACCGAAGGCGAGGTCGGCATTCTGCCGTCGCACGCGCCGTTCCTCACGGCGCTGCGCCCCGGCGTCCTGCGCGCGAACGTGCGCGAAGGGGCCGAAGGGACGCGCCGCCTCGAGCTCGCGTGCAGCGAAGGCTTCATGCAGGCATTGCCCGGCAAGATCACGATCCTCGCCGACGCGGCACTCTCCGCCGACGAGATCGACATCGCCCAAACTCGCGCCGACCTCGCAGCGGCGCAAGAAGAACAACGCGCCGCGGGCGGCGACCTCGCCGCCCAGCGCCGCGCGATGACGAAGGTCGACTTCGCGAACGCACGGCTGCACGTCGCCGGCGTGGACTAACGCAACACCGCTCTGGCCTCGAACCGTTCGAGGGCGCGCCGGTAGAGCTCGATGTCGCCGGCGCGATGGCGCTCGACGGCGCGCCGGACCTCCGGCGAGATCTCATATCCCGCGCTGCGCCGGTTCGGGTTGAAGTTCTCGCGCGTCGCGTGATCCGGGATCCTGACCCCGAAGATCGACTCGAACAGCCGAAGGCTCTCCTCGTACCGTTCGTAGATCCCGACCAGCGCGAACTCCTCGAGCGGGATGCCGTCCAGGTACATCGACTGGTGGTCCGGGTACATCTCGATGAGCTCGAAGACCGACATGTTCCGCGCTTTGAATGCCTGATGCCCCGGATGCAGCAAGTCTTCGGAGCGAACGGCGAACTCGAAGCACGAGACCGCGTGCTGAAACGGATCGCGGAGGAACGTGACGAGGCGTGCGCCGGGGAACAGGCCCGCGTATTTCCGTGCCGAGAAGTGTCCGTGGATCGCATCGAAGCGCTGTGCGAAGAGAACGGGGTCGCCGATCAGCCGGGCGCGGTGGCGCTCGCGCCGTGCGATCGCCTCGGGCGTCGCGATCTCCACGAAGTCGTTGACGTGCCAGAGCACGCGGGGACCGTAGACGTCTTGCAGGTTCTTGAAGAACGAGCTTCCGCCCGTCTTCGGCATGTGGACCGAAAGGAGCACGCGGCTTGGTTGGCGCGCAGCGCTCCGATCTCCGCTGCCCTCTGAGCGGAGGACGGTTGGGACGGCGGCGATGAACTGGGCCGCAATGCGGGGCTTCACGCGGATCGAGGCGGCGCTCGTGCGATCGCGAGCGTGGTGGTACAACAAGGTTCCGCTCTCGGTGATGCTGGTGCTGCTGCTGCTCGACGGGCGCGCGCTCACCGGCGCCGGTGTCCTGGTGATGCTGCTCGTCGTCGTCACCGTCTGCGCCGTCGGCAACTACGGCTACGCCCTGAACGAGCTGTTCGACGTCGAGGAGGACGCGCGAGCCGGCCGAAGCAACGCCGCCGCGGCGAGCGGTGCGGCCCGAATGTGGGCGATCATCGTGCTCTCCGCGCTCTGCGCGCTCGCCGTGGCCACGCTCGCCGGCGGCGTTGCCGGCACGTCGATGACCGTGGTCGAGCTCGCGCTCCCCGCGACCTACTCGATTCCGCCGGTGCGCACGAAGGAGCGGCGTTGGCTGGGCATCCTCTCCGACGCCCTGGCGGCGCACGTCTATCCCGCGCTGCTCGCGCTGCTCGCGGCCGCGCACTGGTCGCTGCGCCCGGTCGGTGCGCCGTTGGTCGCCCTTCTCGCGATCTGGTCCACGGCGGCGGGCTTGCGCGGCATCCTCTCCCACCAGCTCCACACGCACGAGCGCGACGCGCGCGCCGGGCTGCGCACGGTGGTCGACGACATCGGCGCCGGACGGCTCGAGCGCCTCATCGTCGCCGGGCTGCTGCCGCTCGAGGCGATCTCCTTCGGCGCCGCGCTGCTGCTGCTCGGCACCGGGCCTGTGCTCGCCGCCGGCGTTGCCGTGTATCTTCTGTACGAGGCGTACAAGACGCTCAGCGGCCGGTTCCGCGTCACGATGCTGCGGCCGGAGGGGCAGCCGTATCTCCCGTTTCTCGAGGAGAGCTTCTACAAGGCCTGGGGTCCGCTGATCGCCGCGCTCGACGCCGCGCGCGCCGATCTCCGCGCCTTGCTGTTCGTCCCGGCGTACGTGCTGCTGTTCGCGCCGCACCTGCGGAACGAGCGCGCCCGCCTCGCGGCGGTCATCCGCGCGCTGCGAGCCGCTCGAGCCACGGAGCGAGCCGTCCGTTCCAGTGGAGAACCCTGACGTCGGGGAGCGCGGCGCGCGCACGTTCCAGCAGACCGTCGTCCCAGCGCAGCAATTCCGGCGCGACGGCGGCGTGATCGACACAGAGATTCCATAGCGCGCTCGTCAAGACGCGGTTCTCGAGCCCGAGCGACTGGATCGCCCAGATCAGCGCGCCTTGGTCGTGCCAGGCGATTGCGTCCATCACCGCGCGATCGCGCGCCGCGGCGGCGACCGGGAAGACGTACGCGGCGAGCGCGGCGTCGTCGCGACCGCGGCGCCAGCCCGAGACGCCGCCGTTGACCGCCGGGACCGTGGGGTCGAAACAGCGCTGGATCGGGAGCAGCTCGTAAAGCTGCGGCGGATTCGGCGTCCGCTCCGGCGCTTTGTTCTCCGGCGTGAAGACCGGGCCGTCTTCAAGCATCGCGAACAGCTCGTCGAGGCCGCGCAGCACGAGCAGATCGCAGTCGAGCCAGAAGACGTCGCGCAGCGGTGCGGCGCGGATCAGCAGCGGACAGATCCACAGCGGCCAGATGCGCTTGTTCGGCTTCGCGAGCGGCGCGGCGTCGCGCGTCGCGTCCATCAGCGCCGCGATCAGCGGATCGCCGGGGAGCGGCATGACCGTCAGGCCTTCGCGTTGCGCTGCGTCGGCGCGCTGCGCGGCGGTGAGCCCCGCATCGTAGCAGACGATCTCGCACGGGTCGCTGCTGCGGACCGATGCGTGCAGCGCGAGCAGCCCCGGATAGTAGTTCGCATCGCACAGCGTCACGACACCGCGCCCGCGCCCGCTGCCGGCGCTCACGATGCGCCCGATCGAACGGCCCTGCCCAGCACCTCCAGGCACAGCCCGGTCGTGAGTTCCTCCGAACCCATCGCATTGTAGAACAGGACGGCGTCCCAGCCGCCGTCGGGACGCTGCGTTTCGGCGATCCGCTCGATGAGCTCGGCGGCGAGCGGCGATGCCGGCGCGAACGTCAGCAGCGCGGATGCCGCGAGCGCCGTCTGCAGGTGATCGAGCGGTTGCCCCTCACGGTAACGGTGCTCGATCCGCGCGACCACGTGCTCGCGCACGACCGAGAGGCCCGGCGCCGCGTGGCGGAACGCGCGCGCCGCCGAGTGGTAGAGGGCGAGCCGGTCGTGATAGAACCCGCTCCACCCTGCGCGCTCCTCGAGCACCGTCTCGATGACGAACCGGATCGCGGGGAGCGTGTCGGGGCGCTCGCCGAGGTACGAAACGGCGTTCGCGTTCACGACGGGGTCGACGTCGTCGTGGTCGATGTGCATGACGCCGAAGCGCGGATCTTCCGGCTCCGGCGTTCGGACCTTCGTCACCAGCCGGGCCTGCACGATGCCGACCGCGCGCGCGGGCCAGAACGTCCAGGTCGCCGAGCCGGGGGATCTCGGCAAGAGCCATGTCTTGAAACGGCCTTCGGCGTCGCGAGCCGATCGGAAAGCCCACTCGTTCCGCGGCCGGAAGCCGGCGGCTTTTTTCAGCGCGTAGCTGGTGCAAGCGGTGTCGTCGAGATCCGGCAAGAGGCGAGCGTGCTTGTGATTGCGCGTCGACCAATAGCGCCAGACGCCGCCGAACTCCATCTCCGAGCGGAGAAAAGCGACGGCTTTGGCGACGACGTCGGCGACGAGCGCGCGATCGATCTCCGCGAGTCCGTCGAGGACGAAGGTCGTCACGAAGGGCGAGCTGTCGAACACGGCTCCGTCGAGCCCTTCGTTCGTCCCGAGCAGCGTGACGAACTCGCCGTGCGGGAGCTGCCGCTCTCGCAGAAAGGCCACCGCCCGCAGCACAGCCTCGCCGAGCGCGGTATCGGAGCGCGAGAGCCGCCGAAGGTTCATGCCGTCATCGCGGCGACCATCACGCGGCCCGCCATCTTCTCCATGAGCTCCTGCAGCGCACGGCTCAGCCGTTCGTCGCGGAGCAGCGGAAACTGTTCGGCACTCCGGCAATCCGCCAACTCAGTCTCCGGGGACGATACGGCACGCGTCGACGGGGACGTCGAGGTGAACGGTGCTCCCCACCGTACGGTCGACGGTCGGCGGCGCGGCGACGCGAATCTGCGTCCCGCCCAGGTCGATGAGGTAATCGCGCGCGTCGCCGAGATAGACCTGGCGGAGCACGGTTCCGGCGAGACGGTTCGTGCCGTTCTCGCGGTAGCCGAGGCCGTCCTCGCCCGTCCACTCCGCGAAGTTGATCTCGTGCGGGCGGATGCAGAGCGTCACCGGGCCGCGCGCCGCCGGGTCGAAGTCGTCGCGCACCTTGAGCTTCGCGCCGCCGAACTCGACGACGTGCGGCTCGACGAGCGTCACGGGGAGCGTGTTCGTGCCGCCGACGAACGTCGCCACGAACGCGGTCGCGGGCGTCTCGTAGATGTCGCGCGCGGTGCCGACCTGCGCGATCTTGCCGGCGCGCATGAGCGCGATGCGGTCGGCGGCGACCATCGCTTCGGTCTGGTCGTGGGTCACGTAGACCATCGTGATCCCGGTTGCGTCGTGGATGCGCCGGATCTCGAAGCGCATCTCCTCGCGCAGGTTCGCGTCGAGGTTCGAGAGCGGCTCGTCGAGCAGCAGCGTCTCGGGTTTCACGACGACCGCGCGCGCGAGCGCGACGCGCTGCTGCTGCCCGCCGGAGAGCTCCGAAGGATAGCGCTGCGCGAGGTCCGTCATCCGGACGCTGCGCAGCACCTCGGTCGTGCGGTCCTCGATCTCCGAGCGCGAGAGGTTCATCACGCGCAGCCCGTACGCCACGTTCTCGAAGACCGTCATGTGCGGCCACACCGCGTAGCTCTGGAAGATCAGCGACATCCGCCGCTTCTCCGGCGGCACGATGCCCTTCGCCGACGACACCACGCGGTCGCCGACCGTGATCGTTCCGGCATCCGGTTTCAGGAAGCCCGCGAGCAGCTGCAGCGTCGTGGTCTTGCCGCAGCCGGACGGCCCGACGAGCGCCATCACCTCGCCGTCGGCGATCGCCAGGTCGATCCCGTCGACCGCGCGCGCGGCGTTGCGGCCGACGTAGGATTTGGTCAGTCCGGCGATGTCGATCCGTGCCATCTCAGCTGCTCGAAGTCTCCATGAAGTCTTTGCCCAGGAAGCGGTACGCGACCGAGACGATCACCAGTGTGATCGCTAGGATGAGGATCGCGAGCGTCGAGACGCCTTCGTAGTTCCCCGCATCGCTGAAGTCGAAGATCTGCGTCGTCATCGTCGCGGTCCGCGGGGTGAACAGGAAGATCGCGCTGCTCAGCTCGCGGATCGCCGGGATGAAGACCAGCAACCAGCTCGCCAGTAGCCCGCGCCGCAGCAGCGGCGCCGTGATCGTGCGCAGCGCGCGGATGCGCGTCGCGCCGAGCGTGCGCGCAGCGTTCTCCAGGTCGGTGTTGATCGCGGCGACCATCGTGTTCAAGTTCGAGTACGCGATCGGCAGAAAGCGCGTCGTGAACGCGATGATCAGGATCGCCGCCGTCCCGTACAGCAGCAGCGGCGGGTGCGAGTAGGCGGCGTAGATCCCGATCGCGAGCACGATCCCGGGGACGACGAACGGCGCCATGCAGATCACGCCGAGCGCCTGCGCGCCCGGGAACAGCCGCCGGTTCCCGGTGTACGCGATCAAGAGCGCGATGAACGTCGCGATCGTCGCCGCCGCCGCGCCGTAGGCGAGGCTGTGCCAGATCGCCTTGCGCGTCTCTTCGTTGTCGATGATCGCCCAGTGGTACCAGTAGAGCGTCAGGTTTCCGGGGACCGGCCCGTCGCTCCAGATCCGCGAGAGCGAGGTCGCGAGCAGCGCCAGGTACGGCAGCAGCACCGAGAGCAGCGGGAGCAGCAGCGCGATCCCGAGCAGCGGCCAGCGCCACGCGCCGAGCGCGACCAGCCGCCGGCGCCCGCCCTTCCCGCCGACCATCGTGAACTTCCGGCGCCCGAGGATGCGGCGCTGCAGCATCAGCAGCAACAGCGTCACCGCGAGCAGCGGCATCGCGTACGCCGCGGCGAGCTCGGTCCGGACCGGGAATTGGAAGAACAGGTACAGCTGCGTCGTGACGACCTGCGCGCGCGCCGGGATCAAGATGAACGCCGGCGTGCCGAACTCCGCGATCGCCTCGAGGAACGACATGATGAACCCGGCGATGATCGCCGGCATCACCAGCGGGAGCGTCACCGAGCGCATCGTCCGCCACGCCGACGCGCCGAGCGTCGAGGACGCATCTTCGAGCTCGACCGGGAGCAGCTCGAGCCCGCCGGCGACGAACGTAAACGTGTACGGCACGTTGTACAGCGCCATCACGAAGATCGCGCCGCCGAGCGAGAAGATGTTCAGCGGGCCGTGCGAGGCGTGCGTGAACGAGACGATCGCGCGGTTGATCCAGCCGCTGTTCGGCGCCGCCAGCAAGATCCACGCCTCGGCGCCGAGGAACGACGGCGTGACGAACGCCGCCGTGATCAGCGCGCGCAGCAGCTTGCGCCCCGGCATGTCGGTGCGCGCGATCAGCCACGCCAGCGGCGTCCCGATCAGCGCCGCGATCGCCGCGACCGAGACCGCGAGGATCAGCGAGTTCACGATCGGCCGCAGGTAGATCGAGCTCGTGAACGCCTCGACGTAGTTGTGGAACGTGATCGCGCCCGTGTCCGGCGTCTGGACGCTGATCCACAGCAGCCAGCCGATCGGGACGATGACGAGGATCGCCAGCACGACGACCGCGCCGATGAAGAAGACCGGGCCGGGATCGAACGATCCGGCCCGCTCGACTGGGCGCGGCGCCGCTGCGGTCGTCG
Source organism: Candidatus Elarobacter sp. (assembly GCA_036264835.1). GTDB lineage: Bacteria > Vulcanimicrobiota > Vulcanimicrobiia > Vulcanimicrobiales > Vulcanimicrobiaceae > Vulcanimicrobium. Next base: position 7,842 of record DATAQE010000021.1, on the reverse strand, counting down.
TGCTCACGGAGTGGGAGCCATCAGACGTTGAACGTCTCGCGCCACTTGGCGATCGCTTCCGGGATGCCGCTCAGCAGCCGGTCGATCTTCACGTGGTAGGTCTTCATCCGGTCGATCCGCACGCCGGTCGGAGGCGGAACGTCGAGCCGCAGCGGCAGGTTGTACGTCGAGGCCGCGGTGGTCGAGTACTCCTTCGAGTAGTAGTAGTTCATGAAGAGCCGCGCGGCGGCCGGGTGCGGAGCTTCCTTCATCACGGTGACCGGCGCGGTGACCAGGATCGTGTCGTCCTCGGGGAACGCGATGTTGATCGAGTTCCCGCCGGCTTTGCGCTCGAGCGCGAGGCTGTCGGCGCCGGGTCCGACGGTGCGCTCGCCGGAGACGATGTCGGTCGTCGCGTCGAAGACCGAGCGCCCGATCTTCGGGTTGTTCTTCGCGAACGGCTTGAAGTAGTTGTCCCAGCCGTACTTGTCGGTCATCGCGACGACCCAGTTCCCGACGTAGCCGCTGAAGCCGGGATGGCCGACCGTCAGCTGGTCCTTCATGCGCCCGTCGAGCAGGTCTTTCCAGGTGCGCGGCGCCGGCATCTTCTTCGGGTTGTAGTTGATCAGCATCAGCGCGATGTCGCCGAGCTGGTAGGTGTCGTCGGGGTCGAGGTGCTGGAACTGCGACGGGATCTTGTCGATGTCGGCGGGGACGAACTGCGCGAGCGCGTTCTGCTTCTTGAGGATCGTCATGTGCGCTTCGTCGGTCGAGGCGAAGACGTCGACTTGGTGTACGTTCGACTTGAGGTCTTGCGTCAGGCGCTGGAAGAGCACTTGGCCGGTCTGGCGCAGCAGCTCGACGTCGATCCCCGGGTATTTCTGCTTGAACGACGCGGCGATCTTCTCGGCGGCGCCCTGCGTGTAGTGGCCCGTCCACCACACGACCTTCCCTTCTTTCTTCGCCTCGGCGTACAGCTTGGACACGTCGGCGTCGGTGACTTGGTTCTTCCTGCGCGCGAGCGCCGAAACCGGCGCTCCGCCGGCGAGGCCGGCGCCGAGAGCGGCGGCGCTGCGGACGAACGTCCCTCTGGTGGTCATGATCCCTCCCTTTGCGAGTCGGCTGGTCGAAGAAGCGCCGCGGCATAGACTTCCGCGACGTGCATCGCGCGGCGCTCGGCGCCGTGAGCGATCTGGTGCTTACAGCTCATTCCGTCGGCCACCACGAGCGTGTCCTGCGCGGCGGCGCGCACGGCGGGGAGCAGGTCGCGCTCCGCCATGCGCATCGAGACGTCGTAGTGTTCCGCCTCGTAGCCGAACGTTCCGGCCATCCCGCAGCACGACGACTCGATCACCGACGCGTCGAGCCCGGGGACCGCGCGCAATGCGCGCACGACCGCGGGCATCGCGCCGAACGCCTTCTGGTGGCAATGCCCGTGGACGACCGCCTTCGCGCCGAGCGGCCGCAGCCGCGGCGCCCAGCGCCCCGCGTCGAGCTCGCGCGCGATCCACTCCTCGAACAGCAGGGCCTGCTTCGCGACCGTCCGCGCGGCCTCGCCGGGGACCAGCGCGAGGAACTCGTCGCGCAGCGTCAGCAGGCACGACGGCTCGAGGCCGACGATCGGGACGCCGCGCTCGGCGTACGGGAGCAGCGCCTCAATGGTGCGGTTGGCCTCGGCGCGCGCGTCGTCCAGCTGCCCCGCGCTGAGATAGGTTCGCCCGCAGCACAGCGGCCGCGGGCCGCCCGACGCCGGACGCGCGAACGTGACCGCGTAACCGGCCGCGCGCATCACGCGCTCGGCCGCGCGCGCGACGTCGGCCTCGAACCAGCGGTTGAACGTGTCGACGAACAGCACGACCTCGCCGTTGCGCGCGGCGTCGCTCGCCACGGAACCGCCGTTCGCCCGCGGCGCATCGTTCGCGCCCGCACGCGGCTCGCGGAACGGTCGCGGGTGCCACGCCGGCAGCGACCGGCGTGCGGTGAATCCGGCGATGCGTTCCATCAGGTTTGCCATGCCGGGGATGCGCTGCGGCGCGTTCGCGAGCCGCCGCAGCGCGCCGAGGCGGTACGCGATGCGCGGGAGTCCGGCGACGATGCGGTCGGCGAGCGGGATCCCGTGTTTCGCGCGGTAGTGCGCGAGGAACTCGATCTTCATCCGCGCCATGTCGACGCCGGTCGGGCACTCGCGCTTGCACGCCTTGCACGAGACGCACAGGTCGAGCGCGTCGTACAATTCTTCCGAGGTCAGCCCGTCGGGGCCGAGCTGGCCGGTCAGCGCGAGGCGCAAGCCGTTCGCGCGGCCGCGCGTGACGTGGTGCTCGTCGCCGGTGACGCGGTACGACGGGCACATCGAGCCGCCGGCATCCTTGCGGCAGGCGCCGTTGTTGTTGCACATCTCGGCGGCCTGCGAGAACCCGCCCCACTCCGACCAGTCGAGCTCCGTCTTCAGCGGGAGCGGCGCGTAGCGCGGGCCGTAGCGGAACAGCTCGCGATCGTCCATCTTCGGCGCGTCGACGATCTTGCCGGGGTTCAGCACGCCGTCGGGATCGAACGCGCGCTTCACCTCGCGGAAAGCCTCGACGATCCGCGGTCCGAACATCTCCTCGTGGAACTCCGAGCGCACGATCCCGTCGCCGTGCTCGCCGGAGTGCGCGCCGCCGTACTCGCGCACGACCGCGAACGTCTCCTCGGCGATCGCGCGCAGCTTCCCGACGTCCTCGCCGGCCTTCATGTTCAGCACCGGCCGGACGTGCAGACAGCCGACCGACGCGTGCGCGTAGAACGTCCCGGTCGTCCCGTACTTCGCGAAGATGCGGTTCAGCCGCTCGGTGTAGTCCGCGAGATGGCGCAGCGGGACCGCGCAGTCCTCGACGATCGAGACCGGCTTCGCGTCGCCGCGCATCGAGGTCATGATGTTGAGCCCCGCCGCGCGCACTTCCCACATCTCGCTCTGCTGCGCGGGATCGGTCAGCTTCACGACGGCGTTCGGAAATCCGAGCGCGGCCATCGTCTCGTCGAGCTCGTCGAGCTTGCGCGCCAGCGGCTCCGGTTCGTCCCCGGTGAACTCGACCAGCAACAGCGAACCCGGTTCGCCACGCACGTACTTCGCCATGATCGGTGCGAACGCGGCGATCTCGCGCGACAGCTCGATCATCGTGCGGTCGACCAATTCCACCGCGACCGGGCCGAGCGCGACCAGCGCTTCGGTCGAGCGCATCGCGTCCGAGAACGCCGGGAAGTGGCAGACGCCGAGCGCCTTCGCGCGCGGGAGCGGCTGCAGCTCCAGCTCGACCTCGTTGAAGAACGCGAGCGTCCCTTCGGAGCCGACGAGCAGCTGCGCCATGTTGAACGGCGCGTCGGGCCGCACGCGATGGATCGCATAGCCGCCGACGTTGCGCTGCACCTTCGGGATGCGCGCCTCGATCTCGCTCGCCTCGCGCGCCGCGATCGCGCGCACGCGCTCGACGAGCTCGCGATAGCGCATTCGCGCCGCGTCGCCGTCGTGCACCGTGCCGTTCCCTGAAGCGCCGTCGACCGGGCCGAACCACGCGCGCGTCCCGTCGGCGAGGACGGCGTCGACCCCGGCGACGTTGTCGGCCATGATGCCGTAGCGGATCGAGCGCGCACCGGAGCTGTTGTTGGCGGTCATCCCGCCGATCGTCGCGCGGCTGGCGGTCGACGGATCGACCGGGAAGAAGAGCCCGTGACGCTTCAGCTCGCGGTTCAGCGCGTCGAGCACGATCCCGGGCTGCACGCGGACGCGGCGCGCCGCCGTATCGAGCGCGAGCACGCCGTTCATGTGCCGGCTGACGTCGACGATCAGCCCGCTGTTCACGGTCTGCCCGCACTGCGAGGTGCCGCCGCCGCGCGCGGTGACCGGAACGCCGTGCTCGCGCGCGATCGCGATCGCCGCCTCGACGTCGTCCGCGTCGCGCGGGATGACGACGCCGAGCGGCACGATCTGGTAGATCGACGCGTCGGTCGCGTACAGGCCGCGGGTGAGCCGGTCGAACGCGACCTCGCCCCGGATCTCGGCGCGCAGCTTCGCTTCGATCCGCCGCGCGAGCACGGGCTCACGCGGTGCCGATGACGCCGGCGCCGCGGCGGTCGCGCTCACTCGGACGGCCGAGAGCCGCAGCTAGACCGCGACCAGCGTGTTGGTCGCCTCGGCGACGGCGGGTTCGCTCAGATACCGCAACGCCGCCGAGACGCCGTCGCCGTGCGGGATCTTCGCGAGGTCGAACCCCATCTGCACGCCGCACAGCGTCCCGGCCAGCATCAGCGCGTTGAACGAGCCGAGGTGCCCGATCCGGAAGACCTTGCCTTTCAAGCGCCCGAGCCCGGTGCCGAGCGACATGTCGAAGTTCTGGAGGACGGTCGTGCGGAACGCGTCGGCGTCGAACCCTTCCGGGACGTAGATCGCGGTGACGGTGTTCGAGTACTCTCGCGGATCGAGCGCGACCATCTCCAGCCCCCAGCCGCGTACCGCGCGCCGCGTCGCCTCGGCGAGCCGCGCATGGCGCCTGAACACGTTGTCGAGCCCTTCTTCCTGGAGCATCAGCAGCGCTTCGCGCAGCCCGTACAGCAAGTTCGTCGCGGGCGTGTACGGGAAGTAGCCGGTGCGGTTGCTCTCGAGCATGTCGTCCCACGACCAGTAGGAGCGCGGGAGCCGCGCGGTCTTCGAGGCCGCGAGCGCCTTCTCGGAGATCGCGTTGAACGAGAGCCCGGGCGGGACCATCAAGCCCTTCTGCGAGCCGCCGACCGTGACGTCGACCTTCCATTCGTCGTGGCGGTAGTCGATCGAGGCGAGCGAGGAGACGGTGTCGACCATGAAGAGTGCCGGGTGGCCGGCGCGGTCGATCGCCTTGCGGACCTCGGCGACGCGCGAGGTGACGCCGGTCGCCGTCTCGTTGTGCACGACGCCGACCATCTTGATCGCATGCGCCTTGTCGTCGGCGAGGCGCTGCCCGATCACGTCGGGATCGACTCCGTGCCGCCAGTCGCCGGGGATCAGCTCGACGTCGAGCCCGAGCCGCGTGGCGACCTTGCTCCACAGCGAGGCGAACTGGCCGATCTCCACCATCAGCACTTTGTCGCCCGGCGAGAGCGTGTTCACCATCGCCGCTTCCCAGCCGCCGCTCCCCGACGCGGGGTAGATGATGACCGGGCCGCTCGTCTTGAAGACCGGCTTCGCGAGCTCGATCGTCTCGACCGCGAGCTTCGCGAAGGCCGGGCCGCGATGGTCGATCGTGGCCCGGTCGATCGCGCGCAGCACGCGCTCCGGCACGTTGCTGGGCCCGGGGATCTGCAAGAAGTGCACGCCGCTGCGGAAATCCGACACCTGTTCGCCTCCTGGATGCGCCATGGGTGACACGGCGCCGGAGAGATATTGTCCCCGTGGCGAACGATTCTTGCCGCGGCTAGATGTTTTCCGGCGCGAGCGGCTCGGCCAGCGGAGGGGCCGGTTGCGAGACGGGGAGCGAGTTCACCACCAGCGCGACCACGATCAGCGCCATCCCGGCGAGCTCGGTGAGCGAGGGGATCTCGTGCAGCTGGACCGCCGCGGCCAGCACGCCGACGACCGGCGTCGCGAGCGAGGCGATCCCGGCCACCCCCGCCGGCAGCCGCGAAAGGATGAACATCCACAGAAACCAGCCGAGCGCGCCGCCGCCGACCGAGATGAACGCCATGGAGGCGACGAACGAGGGCGTCCAGCGGATGTGCATCGGGAAGACGACCATCAGCACGAGGAGCGGGATCGTCCCCCACATCAGCTGCCACGCCGTCAGTGAGAGCAGCTCGACGTCGTAGCGCTTGCGGAAGTACTTGGCGTAGACGGCGCTCGCGGCCCACGAGATCCCCGCGACGACGGCGAGGCCGTCGGAGACGAAGGTGTGGCGGTCGAGCGGCGTGACGACGAGCGCGAGCCCGGCGGCGGCGAGCGCGAGGGCGGCCCAGCGCAGCCCGGAGATGCGCTCGCCGAGGAACGGCCACGCGAGCAGCGCGGTCCAGAACGGCATCGTGTAGCCGAGCACGGCCGATTTGCCGGCGCCGGCCAGCGTGACCGCAAGGGTCTGGAGCAGCGTCCAGCCGGTCGTCTGCAGCAGGCCGAGGACGATCGTCGGCCCGGGCGGCGGGGGTTTCAGCGAGCGGCGCGTGAGCGCGAGGATCGCGAAGAGGATGAGCGTCGCGATCCCCAGCCGCCCGCCGGCGACGACGTACGGCGAGGCGTCGAGCGTCGCGATCTTGATCGCGACCCAGGTGTAGCCCCACACGAGCGCCAGCAGCACCAGCGCGAGATAGACTCGCATACTCGGTCTGCGACCGCGCGCGCTTCGCGCGGGTTGCCAGCGAAGCGGGAAGGTCGGTGTGCGGCGCGGCGAACCGCGCTCGCATGAGACGCGTAGAGTTCGGCGCGGCGCTCGGCGCTTCGGTCGCCGCAGCCGCGGCCGTGCAATCCGGCGGCGCGGCGCCCGCGCAGGCGGCAGCCGGCCCGATCCGGTCCGACGAGTACTGGGCGCACAAAGGGCCGGTCAAGCTGTACGTCTACCGCAAGCGCCTCACCGCGCAGGCGAAGAGCGCGCTGCCGGTGCTCTTCCTCGTGCACGGCTCGTCGATGTGCGGGACGTCGACGTTCGACCTCTCCGTTCCGGGCCGCACGAACTACTCGATGATGGACGCCTTCGCGCGCTACGGCTTCGACGTCTGGACGATGGACCACGAGGGATACGGGCGCTCCGACCGCACCAGCGGCAACTCCGACGTCGCGAGCGGCGCCGCCGATCTGGCCGCCGCGATGGAGGTCGTCCGCCGCGAGACGGGACGGCGCAGCGCGCACTTCTTCGGCGAGTCCTCGGGCGGGATCCGCGCCGCCGCGTTCGCCGTCGCCTCACCGGACTCGGTCGAGCGGCTCGCGCTCTCCGCGTTCACCTGGACCGGGAAAGGCTCGCCGACGCTGACGAACCGCGCGAAGGACGTCGACTTCTACCGCACGCACAACGTGCGCCCCGCGACGCGCGAGCTCTACCGCAGCATCTTCACGCGCGACAAGCCGGGAACCGCCGATCCCGCGGTCGGCGACGCGCTCGCGGACGCCGAAGCGAAGTTCGGCGATACCGTCCCGACCGGCACGTATCTCGATATGGTCACGAAGCTACCGCTCGTCGATCCCGAGAAGCTGCGCGTCCCGGTGCTGATGGCGCGCGGGGAATACGACGGCATCTCGACCGAGGAAGATCTCATCGCGTTCTTCGAGCGGCTCGCGAACCGCGACAAGCAGTACCTCGTCGTCCCCGGTGCGGCCCACTCGCTCGTCCTCGGCTACAACCGCGAACGCTTCTGGCACGCGCTGGACGCGTTCCTCACGCCGCCCGCCCGCGAGGACCACGTCTAGCTCATCCGACCAGCGCGAGGTGGGCGTCGACGTAGCGGCGGTATTTCTCGAACGCCGCCGCGTACGCCGGAGCGGCGCTGGGGTTCGGATTCGCCGGCGCGTCGTAGCCGGCGGCGCGCGCCGCGTCGACCGCGTCGGCGACGAGCCCGATCGCCTGCGCGGCGAGCAGCGCGGCGCCGAACGCCGACGCTTCCTGCTCGCGCGGCTGCACGGCGGGTAATCCGAACACGTCGGCGAGGAGCTGGCGCACGAACGGCGCTTTGGTGAGGCCGCCGGTGAGCAGCAGGCGGCGCGCGTTCGGCGCGAGCTCGCGCATCACCGCGAAGACGGCGTAGACGCCGAAGACGACGCTCTCGAACGCGGCGCGCAGGATCGTGCGGCGGTCGTGCGCGAGGTCGAGGCCGTCGAACGCGCCGCGCAGCGCGCTGTTCCAGTACGGCGCGCGCTCGCCGCCGAAGAACGGCAGCACC
>DATAQE010000002.1:0-47294 GCA_036264835.1 Candidatus Elarobacter sp. | reverse complement strand
TAGTCGAGGTTGCCGCGCTCCTGGCCCGGGACGTAGTCGTAGACGACGACCGGAACCCCGGCGACCGACGCTTCGGCGATCGTTCCCGGACCGGCTTTGGTTACGAGCAGGTCGGCGGCGCGCATCAACTCGGGGACGTCGTTGCGGAAGCCGAGCACGGTCATCGGCGTCGGCAGCGAGGGCGCGAGCTCTTCGAGCTTCGCCTTGAGCGCCGCGTTGCGGCCGGTGACCACCACGAGATGGTAGTCGAGCCCGGCCTTCGCGAGCGCCAGCGTGGTGGGGAGCAGCTTCCCGCCGCCCTCGCCGCCGGCCATCAGCAGCGCGATCGTGGCGCGCTCGGGGAGGCCGAGCTTCTTGCGGATCTCGGCCTTCGTCCCGGAGACGTCTTCGAACCGCGGGTGGATCGGGTGCCCCAGCAGCCGCAGCCGCTCCGGCGGGACGCCGCGGTCGATCGCGCGCTGGTAGACTTCACGCGCGGGGACGACGGTGAGGTCGGCTTCGGGGAGGAGCCAGCCCTCGTGGACCCGGCCGAGGTCGGTGATCACCGTGACGATGGGGATGTGCTGCATCCCGGCGTCGGCGCGCGCGCGGAGCGCGGCGTGGTTCAGCAGCGGATGGACCGACACGATCACGTCCGGCTGGTACTGGGTGAAGACCTCGCGCAGGCGCTCGCGGTAGAGCGGTTCGCAGAAGCGGACGATCGTCTTGTAGCGGCGGCGGCCGTTGGTCGCGTGGTAGAGCGCGCCGTAGATCGGCGGGGCATAGCGAAGGGCCGCGCTATAGGCCGGCCCCAGCTTGGACAACGGAAACGTGCAGTGGGTCGCGATGTCGTCGATCCGCCACTCGAAACGCGTCGGCCCGTCGATCTCGTCGAGCGCGGCGCCGACGGCTTGCGCCCCGGCGCGGTGACCGCCGCCCGTGTCGGAGATCAGAAAGAGGACGCGTTTCGTCATCCCACCTCAGCTCGTCGTCTTGATCGTCGTTCGCCGCTTCATCCCGGCGGCTGCCTCACGGCGGCGCGCCATCGCGGCCCGGCGAAGAGAGGCGGCGCGCCGCTTCGGGTCGAGGCTCCGGAAGAATGCCATCGTGGCGCGCGCCGGGGCATCGTAGAAGCGGAAGATGTCGCCGAACTCGATCTCGGGATTCCGGTGATGCCCGTCGTGGTCCTCGGGCAGAACGACCTGCAGGACGCGCGCCAGCCGGATGCCCCAGGCGGGGGTCCGCCAGCCGATCTCGGTGGTGTGCCGCCACCAGACGTGGATCTGACCGAGCAGCAGGCCGGCGACCGCTCCCACGACCGAGAGACGGGCGCACACGATCGCGATCGCGATGTAGGGGAGCGCGCCCAGCAGGCCGTCGAGCAGGACCCCGGGATTGCGCGAGAGCACGGCGTGGTCCCAATATGATCTGCGGCGATCGTGGTGCGTCCGAAGGTGGAGCTTGCCCCATACGTGCTGCGGCACGTGATAGAGGAACGTCGAGGCGAAGTCCCCGACGACCAGGACGATGAGCATCGCACCGATCGCGGAGATCACCGGCGAGCCCAACGAGATCGTGTTCACGCTGATCCTTACGGTTCCTGAAGAGGGCTAACGGCGGATTGGTCCCGACTCTTGGAAACCCTCTCGGCGCCGTTTTCGTGGCAGCGGCGCTCGCGGTCCCGTCCGGCGTCCGGATCGAGGGACTGCGCGACGCCGCGCTGTCGTGGCATATACCCCCGGCGGTAGGGGTTATGCGAGGCCTGCGGCTCTGCATGGACAGCGGCCGCTCGGCGCCGCCTGCGATGAAAGTCGCGCGCGAGGTGATGCGGACGAACCCGCGGATCGGCGCGGTCGACGCGCTGCTGCTCGGGACCGAGGTGCTCGACGCGGCGCGCGCGCACGACATCGCGCCGCCGTTCCTCGCCGCGACGCTGCTGCAGGAGTCGGCATTCGACCCGTACGCGGTCTCGTCGGCGGGTGCGATCGGGATCGCGCAGTTCACCGCGCCGACCGCGCTCGAATACGGCGTCGATCCGTGGGAGCCGCGCTCGGCGATCGACGGCGCGGCGCGCGTGCTCTCCGCTTACGTCGGCGCGTATCGCACGCGCGACGACGAAGATCCGTACGCGCTCGCGCTCGCCGCGTACGACGCGGGCCCCGGCGCGGTCGCGAAGTACGGCGGCGTGCCGCCGTACGCCGAGACGCGCGCGTACATCGTCGACGTGCGCGACCGCTGGTCGCGCATCGTCGGCCGCTGAGCTACGCCAGCGACTTGCGCAGGAACGCGGTGACGCGGCCCCACGCGTCGGCGATCTCGCGCGAGGCGACCGTGCCGAGATCCTGGCGGAAGAACGAGTGGCCGACGGTCGGATAGATCTGCACGTCGGCGCTCTTTCCGGCGGCGTTCAGGCGCGTGCGGATGCGGTCGATCTCGGCTTCGGTGATCTGCGTGTCGGCGCCGCCGTAGACGAGCAGCAGCGGCGCGTGGATCTTGTCGGCGTCCTTGATCGGCGCGTCGCCGCCGTCGGGCAGACCCTTCGTGATGCTCTGGCCGTAGAACGCGATCGCGGCGTCGATCCCCGGGATCGTCGCGGCGATGAACGCGACCGCGCCGCCGACGCCGAAGCCCCACGCCGCGATCTTCCCGTGCGCGACGTACGGCTGATCGTTCAGCCAGTCGCGCGTGAGCGCGACGTCGTCGCGCATCGTGTCGGTGTGGAACCCGCTCGCGACGTCCTGGCCGCGCAGGTAGTCGATCGCGCAGCCGACGTAGCCGGCGCTCCCGACGAGATCGGTGATGCGCTTGAGCTCGTCGTCGAACCCGTAGATCCCCTCGAGGACGATCACCGCGGGGCGGCGCGTCTCGTCGAGGCGCGCGACGTACGTCTGCATCGGGCCGCGCGGGCCGTTGATCGTCGTGGTCTGCGTGATCATGGTTCGGACCCCGTTCGCGCAGGTCGATGGGCGAACCATCCCCACCGAACGGCCGTTCGGTCTCCTCAGGTGCAAACCGTCCCGGCGGCTCCGGGTTAGGCGTCGCACGATGCCTTCGACCGCAGCACGGCTGACGGACCGCTTCGTCCTCCACCGCGACCCGCATCCCGCCCGGGTCTCGTCGTTCGCCGAGGACGTACGCGCCGGGCTCGGCACCCGCCCGTGGAGCCTCTCGCCGAGGTACTTCTACGACGACCTCGGCTCGGCGCTGTTCGAGGCGATCACGCGGCTCCCCGAATACTACCTGACCCGGGTCGAGCGGGATCTGCTGGCGACGTACGGCCGCGAGATCGCGGGCGCATTCGGCGAGCCGCTCGAGCTGGTCGAGCTCGGCAGCGGGAGCGCCATCAAGACGCGGCTGCTGATCGACGCGATCCTCGAGCGGCAGGCGACGCTGACGTACCACCCGATCGACATCTCGGCGGAGGCGGTGACGGAGTCGTCGCTCGCGCTCGTCGGCAGCTACGAGCGGCTGCGCGTCGTCGCGTACGCCAGCGACTACTTCCCGGCGCTGCGCGAGAAACGGCTCGTCACGCACGGCCGGGTGCTGGCGCTCTTCCTCGGCTCGAACATCGGGAACTTCGAGCCCGCCGAGGCGCGCGAGCTGCTGCGGCTGCTCGCCGCGGCGCGGCATCCCGGGGACGGGTTGCTGATCGGCTACGACCTCAAGAAAGACCCCTCGATCCTCGAGCTCGCGTACGACGATCCGACCGGCGTGACGGCGGCGTTCAACAAGAACCTGCTCGCGCGGATGAACCGCGAGCTCGGCGCCGATTTCGATCTGCACTCGTTCCGCTTCCGCGCGCGCTGGAACGAGGAGTCCGGCGCGGTCGAGTCGTTCCTGGTGAGCGAGCGCGAGCAGCGCGTGCACGTCCCGGCGGCGGGGATCACCGCCGATTTCGCGGACGGTGATGCGATCCACACCGAGTCCTCGTACAAGTTCACCCGCGAGGAGATCGTCGCGCTCGCGAACGACTGCGGCTTCGCGGAGAAGAAGACCTACACCGACGCGGCGGGGCGCTACGCGCTCAGCCTGCTGACCGTCCTGTAGCGCGCGGTCAGCGCTGCCCGGCGCGGATCGCGTCGCGCATGGGGCGGAACGCGCGGATCGAGCGCTCGACGTCGCGCGCGGGGATCGACGCGAGCACGTTCTCGTCCTCGAGCGGGATCGCGTCGTCGTGCGAGCCGGCGAAGACGTACGAGCGCGCGGCGACGAGCTCGCTCGCGGTCCGCACCTCGACGGGGATGCGGGCGTACTTCGGAACCTCTTCCCAGGCGTCCGCGACGCGCCAGCCGACGTCGTCGAGCTCGACCAGCACGCCTTCGACGAGATCGTACTCGCTCTCGCGGATGCTCAGATAGTCGGACGCCGGGAACGTCACCCGCTGCCAGCCGCGCAGCATCGCATGCTCCCACGGATAGTCGGCGCCCAGGATCTCGACGCGCCACGCCGGATCGCGAAACGTCCCGTAGCCGAACAGCGGGAACCCGCCGGTCGCGACGGCGGTGCGCACGACCGCCAGCGTGCGTTCGAGCCGCGGCTGCGTGCGGTGGGTGCGCTGCTTCTCTCCGGTCGCCTCGTTCACGTGCGCACCGCGCGCTCCGCGCCGCGCAAGACGAGGTCCGAGACGATCGCGAGCGCGGCGGCGGCGAGGGCGCCGGCGAAGATCTTGCCGGCGTTGTTCGTGCTGATCCCCTCGAAGAGCAGCGTGCCGAGCCCGCCCGCGCTGATCCAGGCGGCGATCGTCGCGAGCGCGACCAGCGAGACCGTCGCGATGCGGACGCCGCCGAGGACGACCGGGAGCGCGGCGGGAAACTCGACGCGCAGCAGCGTCTGGCGCGCGGTGAAGCCGAGGCCGCGCGCCGCGTCGACGAGCGCCGGATCGACGCCGCGCAGCCCCGCGACGACGCCGCGGATCAGCACCATCTGCGCGTACACCACCAGCGCGACGATCGCGGTCGTCCGGCCGAGGCCGAGCACCGCGACCAGCAGCGCTAGGAGTGCGAGGCTCGGGATCGTGTAGAGCACGCCGGTCAGCGTGAGGATCACCGTCCCCGCGCGCGCGTTGCGCGCAGCGAGCACGCCGAGCGGCAGCGCGATGACGAGCGCGACCGCCAGCGAGACGAACACCAGCACCACATGCTCCCCGAGCAGCGCGCCGACGCGCGCGAGATGCGTCGCGAGGTAGCTCATCGCTCGATGAGCGCGCGTCGGATGGCGAGGTGGGTCATCGCTCGATCAGCGGCCGTTCGAGGACGAGGCGGCGAGTCTCCGGGTCGACGCCGACGAGGTCGCGGACGAACTCGTCGGCGGGGCGTTCCAGCACGTCCGCCGGCGGGCCGGTTTGGACGACGCGGCCGGCGTTCATCACGACGACGCGGTCGGCGAGGCGCAATGCTTCGTCGACGTCGTGGGTGACGAAGACGATCGTCGTGCCGAGCTCGCGGTGGACGCGCGCGATCTCCGACTGCAGCGAGGCGCGCACGATCGCGTCGACCGCGGCGAACGGCTCGTCCATCAAGAGCACGCGCGGCTGCGCGGCGAGCGCGCGCGCGACGCCGACGCGCTGCGCCTCGCCGCCGGAGAGCTCGCGCGGCCGGCGGCTTCGGTAGCGCGCGGCGTCGAGCCGGATCAGCGCGAGCAGCTCGTCGACGCGCGCGTCGATCCGCGCGCGGTCCCAGCCGAGCAGCCGCGGCACGGCGGCGACGTTCTCCGCGACCGTGTAGTGCGGGAACAGCCCGACGGCCTGGATCACATAGCCGATCCCGCGCCGCAGCTCGACCGCGTCGCGCTCGCGCACGTCGACTTCGTCGATCAGCACCGTCCCCGAGGTCGGCTCGACGAGCCGGTTGATCGTGCGCAGCAGCGTGCTCTTCCCGCACCCCGACGGCCCCAGCAGCACGGCGAACTCGCCGGCTTCGACGACGAGATCGACGTCGTGCACCGCGGCGACGGTTCCGCCGGGATACCGCACCGAGAGCCCGCGCAATTCGACGCGGGCGCCGCCGTCAGGCGAGGCCGTTCTGCTTGAGGAAGTCACGCGCCACGTCGGCCGGCTCGCGCTTCTGCGGCCCGTCGACCTGCAGGTTCAGGTTCTGCATCACGTCGTTCGTCAGCAGCGGCGCGAGCGCGTTCAGCGGCTTCGCGAGCGCGGGCTTCGCGTCGAGCGCCGCCTTGCGCACCACCGGCGCGACGTTGTACGCCGGGAAGAAGTGCTTGTCGTCTTCGAGCACGACGAGGTTGTCGGCCTTGAGCTGCCCTTCGGTCGAGAACGCGATCACCACGTCGACGTCGCCGCGCTCCAGCGCCTGGTACTTCAGCCCGTTGTCGATGATCTTCGTCTGCCGGAACTTGAAGCCGCCGTAGCGCGCCTGCAGCCCCGGCAGACCGTCGGCGCGGGTCAGGAACTCCGGCACCGCACCGAGGCGCAGCGCGTTCGCCTTCAGCGCGAGATCGCTCAGCTTCCCGATCAAGTACTCGCCGGCGACCTTCTGCGTCGTCGCGAGCGCCTGCGTGTCGTCGAACGGCGACGGGATCAGCCACACGAGGCCGAACTCGCGCGCGTATGCGCGCTTCACCGCCTCGTACGCGTGCTTCGCGTCGGCGTCCGGCGGGAGGTGGAGGACGTTCAGCAGCGCGGTCCCGGTGTACTCGGGGTAGAGGTCGATCTCGCTGCGCTTCAGCGCCGCCATCGCGATGTCGGTCGTGCCGAGATTCAGCTTGCGCGTCACGCCGATCCCGGCGTGCTCGAGCGCTTGCGCGTAGAGCTCGCCCAGGATGAGCTCCTCGGTGAAGTTCTTCGAGCCGATCTTGAGCGAATCGGCGCCGCCGCCGCACGAGACGGCGAGCGGGGCGGAGGCGAGCAGCGCGAGCGCGCGGGCGCGTGAGAGTTGCATGGACCTCGTTTTCAGACGGCGAGCTTTCGTTGAGCGTATCCGAGCGCGGCGTCGGCGAGCACCGCGAGCGCGGCGACCGAGACCGCGCCGAGCAGCAGCTCGGGCGGGTTGCTGGTCTCGAGCCCGCCGACGATGTAGTCGCCCAGGCCGCCGGCGCCGATGAACGCGGCGAGCGTCGCCGAGGCGATCACCTCGACCGCGGCGGTGCGCACGCCGACCGCGACGACCGGGAGCGCGAGCGGCCAGCGCACGCGCCGCCCGACCTGCCGCGGCGTCATCCCGACCCCGCGGGCAGCCTCGAGCGTCGCGGTCGGCACCGCGCGCAGCCCGACGTCCGTGTTCACCAGGATCGGCGGCAGCGCGAGGACGACCAGCGCCAGCAGCGCCGGCTTGAACCCGATCCCGAGCAGCGGGAGCGCGAGCGTGAGGATCGCGAGCGAGGGGACGACCCGAAAGCCGCCGGCGAGCGCGAGCAGGACGCCGCGCGGGAGCGGGCGGTCCGCGGTCATCCCCGCCAGCGGGATCCCGATCGCCAGCGCGAGCAGCAGCGCCGAGCCCGCCAGCGCGACGTGCGCACCGAGGTGGGCGATGAAGTCCGCGCTCACGCGCCGAACCGCTCCGGGACCATGCTTTCCGGTTCGCAGGTCGGCTCCGAGCTCCGCCCGACCGCCGTCGCGCCCGCGCCGGTCGCGCTCGACGACCCCTCGCTCTACATCAACCGCGAGACCTCGTGGCTGGAGTTCAACGACCGGGTCCTGGAGGAGGCGCTCGACGAGCGCAACCCGCTGCTCGAGCGGCTCAAGTTCATCGCGATCTACGGGACGAACCTCGACGAGTTCTTCATGATCCGCATCGCCGGGCTGATGCAGCAGCTCGCGGCGGAGGTCCACAAGCGCTCCGACGACGGCCGCACGCCGGAGGAGCAGCTCGAGCTCGTCAGCCAGAAGCTGCGGCGCTCGCTCGCGCGGATGACGGACTGCCTGCAGAACCAGCTCTTCCCGGCGCTCGAACGGCACGGGATCCGCGTCCTGCCGTACGACGGGCTCGACGTCGACACGACGCGCGCGCTGCGCCGCTACTTCGAGGAGCGCGTCTTCCCGGTGCTGACGCCGCTCGCGATCGACAAGGGCCATCCGTTCCCGTACATCTCGAACCTCTCGATCTCGCTCGCCGTCGAGCTCGAGGAGACGACGCCGGACGGGCCGATCCAGTACGTCGCGCGGGTGAAGGTACCGCCCTCGCTGCCGCGCTTCGTCCCGGTCGACTCGGCGCCGAAGGGCCAGCGCTGGTACGTGATGCTCGAGGACATCATCGCGCACAACCTGGAGGCGCTCTTCCCGGGCCTGCGCGTGAACGACTCGTACCTGTTCCGCGTCACGCGCGACGCGGACCTCGACCTGCAGGAGGACGAGGCCGACGACCTGCTGCGCGCGATCGAGTCGGAGCTGCGCCGGCGGCGCTTCGGCGAGCCCGTGCGGCTCGAGATCGAGCCGGCGATGCCGGCCCACCTGCGCGACATGGTCCTCGAAGCGCTCGAGCTCGACGTGAGCGACTGCTACGAGGTCGACGGGATGCTCGGCACCGCGGACCTGTGGACGCTGGTGAACCTCGACGATCCCGAGCTGCACGACCCTCCGTTCACGCCGGCGATCCCGAAGCGGCTGCACGGCGTGACCGACATGTTCGCGGTGATCCGCGAAGGCGATCTGCTGCTGCACAACCCGTACGAGTCGTTCGACCCGGTCGTGCAGTTCATGAAGCAGGCCGCGAGCGATCCCGACGTGCTCGCGATCAAGCAGACGCTGTACCGCACCTCGGGGAACTCGCCCGTCGTCGGCGCGCTGCTCGCGGCGGCGGAGAACGGGAAACAGGTCGCCGCGCTGATCGAGCTCAAGGCGCGGTTCGACGAAGAGAACAACATCCACTGGGCGCGCACGCTGGAGCGCGAGGGCGTCCACGTCGTCTACGGCCTGGCCGGCCTGAAGACGCACGCGAAGGTCACGCTGGTCGTGCGCAACGAGCCGGACGGCATCCGCCGCTACATGCATTTCGGGACCGGCAACTACAACGACAAGACGGCGCGCGTCTACACCGACCTCTCGCTCTTCACGTGCCGCGCCGACCTCGGCAGCGACGCGACGCAGCTCTTCAACGCGCTGACCGGCTTCTCGAAAGCCGACAGCTACGAGCAGCTCATGGTCGCGCCGGTCGGGCTGCGCACGGGCTTCGAGGAGCTGATCGACCGCGAGACCGAGCACGCGCTCGCGGGGCGGCAGTCGGGGATCGTCGCGAAGCTGAACGCGATCAGCGACGCGGGGATCGTGCAGGCGCTCTACCGCGCCTCGCGCGCCGGCGTCCCGATCGAGCTGATCGTGCGCGGGATGTGCGTGCTGCGCCCCGGGATCCCGGAGGTGAGCGAGACGATCCGCGTGCGCAGCATCGTCGGGCGGTTCCTCGAGCACTCGCGGATGTTCGTCTTCGCGAACGGCGGCGAGCGCGAGGTCTTCATCGGGAGCGCGGACTGGATGGGCCGCAACCTCGACCGCCGCGTCGAGACGGTCGTCCCGGTCCTCGACCCGCTGCTGCGCGAGACGATCTGCGAGGAGATCCTCGACGTCTACTTCGCCGACAACGTGAAGACGCGGGTGCTGCGCCCGGACGGGGGCTACGAGCGCCGCGCCGTCCTCCCCGGCGAGCCGCGCGTCAACGCCCAGGAGATCTTCCTCAAGCGCTACCAGGCCGTCTAGCGCTAAACGCGCTCGGCCAGCTTCAGGATCAGCTCCCATTCGTGCGGGGCGACGGGCTGCACCGAGAGGCGCTGGCCTTTGCGGAGCAGCGGCATGAACGCCAGCTGCGGGATCGCGCGCAGCTCGTCGAGCGGGACGTAGCGCGGGAGCTTGCGGACGAACGCGACGTCGACGCACCACCACTTCGGGTCGTCGCGCTTCGAGGTCCGGTCGTAGTACTCCGACTTCGTGTTCCACTGCGTGGAGTCGGGGTGCGCGGCGGTCGCGACCTCGACGATCCCCGCGATCCCCGGCGGCGTCACGCTCGAGTGGTAGAAGAACCCCAGGTCGCCCGGCGTCATCTCGCGCATCAGGTTGCGCGCCTGGAAGCTGCGCACGCCCGACCACTCGGTGCGCCGGTCGCGCGCGAGGTCGTCGACGGAGTAGCTGTCG
The DNA here is from genome assembly GCA_036264835.1 of Candidatus Elarobacter sp. Taxonomy (GTDB): domain Bacteria; phylum Vulcanimicrobiota; class Vulcanimicrobiia; order Vulcanimicrobiales; family Vulcanimicrobiaceae; genus Vulcanimicrobium. The sequence goes on along the minus strand of DATAQE010000002.1, from coordinate 37,243 downwards.
GGCTCCGATTTGAAGAGCCAATACCGCGGCACGGTCCGCCGCCTTCGCGAGCCTGTGGATAACTCCATCCCGTCGCCCGCCGGGCCGAGCCGGGCCGTAAATTCTCCGCGCGGCTCGACGAAAGTCGCAGGGAAGCGCTTTAGCCGCTTCTTAATGAACCGGTGCTAGGATTCGGCGGGCTTCGTACCCGCTGCAAAATACCAATTCTGAAACACCAATTCGAAGGAGGACACGTGCTCAGTTTGTCACGCGTCTTGGGTGTCGTGGGATTCCTCGCGCTGATCGGTGGACCGTTGTGCATGGCACCGGCGTCGGCGCAGACTCCCCCGGCCGCTCAGGCGGTCCCGGCGCACACGTCGTCGGTCTCGGGTGTCGTGGTCGATAGTCAGGGCGCCCTCGTCTCCGGCGCGACGATCACGCTGACCGGCCCCCATACGTACACCGCGACGTCCGACGCAGCCGGTCGTTACACGATCCCGGCCGTCATCCCCGGCATCTACACGGCGACCGTCGTGCGTACCGGGTACCAGACCGGCACCGAGCAGGACCTGGCGGTCACGGCCGACACGCCGACGACGCTCAACGTGCAGCTCGCCGCACCGACCCTGAGCAGCCTCCGCGTGATCGGGTCGACGCGCACGGTCTTCTCGCGCACGACGTTCAATACGTCGCCGGCGTCGGTCAACGTCGTCAGCACGCAGACGTTCATCGATCAGGGCCAGCCGCAGGTCAAGGCGATCCTCAACCAGACGCCGGGGATCGTGGCGAGCCTCCCGGCGACGTCCGGGAACGGCGCCGCGCCCGGCGCGATCACCTTCCCGAACATCCGCGGCGGGCTCTCGTTCGAGACCGCCTCGCTGATCGACGGCCACCCCGTCTCGGTCGGCGCGTTCGGCGACTACGTCACGACGTTCTTGAACTCGTTCACGCTCGGCTCCGTGGAGGTCGTGAAGGGCCCCGGCGCGGCAGCGCCCGAGGTGAACTACGCGATCGGCGGGACGGTCAACTTCCGCACCCTCGATCCCTCGAAACGGCCGACCGGCTACGAGGAGTTCGGCGTCGACAGCTTCGGCGGCACGTTCTCGAACTTCGGCTACTCCAACACCGTCATGAACGGCAAGCTGGGTTTCGTCGTGGACTACGGCGTCGTCGGCACGCCCGGGCCGCTCTGGAACTATTCGACGCCGACGCCGATGAACCGCGCTTGGCTCATCAACGGCCAAGCGATCTCGGGGACGATCACGACGTCGCCGCCGATCCCCGGCACGACGCAGACGATCTTCAACGGGACGGCCTCGCTGCTCTACAGCGGGATCCCGGTCAGCACGACCTACACGAACAAGACCGAGCTGTTGAAGCTGCGCTACAGCTTCTCGCCGACGACGACGTTCACGGCGAGCTATCTCGGCAGCCAGACGTGGACCGAGCAGAACGGAAACCACTTCTACCAGTACGTCTCGCAGTTCACCCCCGGCGCCTCGTACTCGTCGCTCACCGGGCCGCAGCCCGGTCCGATCCTGGCCGAGGACAACATCTTCGCGCCGCCCCACGAGTGGGAGATCAACAACGAGCCGATCTTCCAGGCCGAGGTCCGCACCGCGCTCGGCAACAACAACATCCTGCTGCGCGGCTACTCGGCCTCGATCAACCGCCTGCAGTACAACGGCCTCAACTCGCCGGCGCAGCCCGCGGTGTTCCCGGCGCAGCTCTACGGGACCGCGACGGTCGGCGGCGTGGCGACGACGTACACGGGCCAGACCGTCACGCTGACGGTCCCGGGCGCGTACTTCAACTCGTCGGAGGAGGACCGTCTCCGCGGCTACTCGTTCGAGTTCGACCACCCGGTCGGGGACACGGGGAACACGCTCAGCCTCGCGGTCGACCAGACGCACTCGACGACTGGCTCGTACAGCGTGGGAACGTTCCGAGTCGGCAGCCTCGCCTCCGGAACGACGGCCACCGTGCCGCCGACTTCCGGCCAGACGTTCACGACCGTGCTCGCGCGCGGCATCTGGAACGTCGGGCCGCGGCTCAACGTCACGCTGAGCAACTACTTCAACACCTATCTCACCCACTATTCGCTCAACAACGGCGCGACGTTCATCGACCAGCACAACTCGCACTATGACGGGCGGCTGGGGCTGACGTACCGGGTCAACCCGGACATCTCGCTGCGCGGCGCGGCCGGTTCGGCGATCGCCCCGCCGTACATCGCGCTGTACTCGAAGATCAACACCAACCCGGCGCTGGTCCTCCCCGCGCAGCAGATCGCGACGAACACGACCGCGAATCCGAGCCTGCGCCCGGAAACGTCGTTCGGCTACGACTTCGGCGGCGACTACCGCTTCGGGCCCGGCAAGCAGACCGTCTTCTCGCTGGACCTCTACTACACGAACCTGTGGAACCAGCTGATCTCGACGTCCACGTTCGCGAACGGGAACGTCACGCTGCCGTCGTGCCTCGCCGGGCAGACCGCGGCGAATTGCAGCGGCCCGCCGATCACCGTCCCGCTGTTCAGCAGCGGCTCGACGAACCTCGCGCAGGCCGCCTATAGCGGGATCGAGTTCTCGCTCCGCCGCGACCCGCCGCTCGGCCTCGGTTACATCATCCAGGGCGCGCTGATGCACGCGACGCCGGTCAACGTCCCGGCCACCTTCTACGAGCTCCCGGGCGGGACGACGAAGGTGCGAAACCTGGGCGTGATCGCCGGCCCGAACTACTACGGCGGCTCGCAGGGCGTCTCGAACCAGCCCGTTCCGTACTCGAACGGTTACGGCCAGATCAGCTACCGGACCGCGAACGGCGCGTTCGTCTCGTTCGGCGAAACCTACTACGGGGATAACAACTCGCTGTTCTTGCCGGCGTTCCTCATCGCGAACGCCAACGCCAAGGTCCCGCTCGGCACGCACGGACTCGCGCTGAACGTGAATATCGACAACCTGTTCAACACGTACGGGAACTCGTATATCACCGAGTACCAGGGGATCTTCCAGCCGTATGTCAGCGGCGCGGTGACGACGGGGGGCGTTCCGCTCTCCGGCGCGCAGCTCAACGCGAACACGTACGGCCCGCGCAACGTCCGGGTCTCGGTCAGCTACCGGCTCGGCGGCTGATCCGTCTCGTCGCGAGACCGCGAGGACCGCGCCCGTACGGGCGCGGTCTTCGTCGTTCCCGGCTGCTCAGAACGGCCGGCCTTCGTACGCCGCGAGCTTCGCGCGCTGGCCGGGCGTCCACGGCGTCGCGTGCTCGTCATCCCCCGAGGAGACGACCGCGATCCGCGCGATCGCGCGGACCTCGTCGCTGCCCGCGGGCGTGAGCGCATGCTCGAACGTCGCGCTGCTCCGCCCGAGCGCCGCGATCCGCGCGCGAACGAGCAGCGGCTCGTCGTAGAAGCACGGGCGCATCATGCGGGTGTGGATCTCGACCGCCATGTGGTTGAACGCGAGGATCCGCTTCGGCGCGTCCTCGGCCTCGCCGATCGACTCGAAGTAGCGCAGCCGCGCCGCCTCCCAGTACTCGCTGTACACCGTGTTGCTGACGTGGCCGAGCGCGTCGGTCTCGCAGAACCGCGGCCGCAGCTCGAGCGCGAAACGAAAGGAGCGAAGCCATTCAGCTTCGCCGCCCGGTGCGTAGAGTTCGAGCACGCCTTCGTGCTATCGGAGCTGGATCGTCGGCGTGACGCCTTTGCCCTCGAACGACTTCTCGAGCAGCTTCGCGAGATCGCCGCTCTGCGCCATCGGCCCCAGGACGTCGGTGTCGCCGTAGAACTCGCCGGCGATGAAGACTTTCGGCAGCGTCGGCCAGTCGGTCCGCTGCGAGAGCGCTTCACGCTTGGGCATGTTCTCGAGCACGTCGATCACCTCGAACGGGTAGCCGAACGCGTTGAAGAACTGGATCGTCTCGAGCGTGAAGCCGCAGCGCGGCGCGTCTTTCGTCCCTTTGCCGTAGACGACGATCGTGTTGTCCGCGATCTCGCGATTGATCTCGTCTTGCAGGTCAGCCATGGGGGTCACGTGTCCTCGGGGAGTGCGGTGTGGATCTGCAGCGCGTGGATGCGCCCGTCGGCGCGGGCGGGAGCAAGCGCCTTCTCGACCATGCGGTGACGGTCGAGCGGCGAGACGCCCGCGAACGCCTTCGAGGCTACGAACACCTCGAGATGGTCCATGGTGCCGGTCATGTCGTAGACCCGAACCTGGGCGTCGGGCATCGTCTGCCGCAGCATCGCGGCGATCTGCTGGTCGATCACGAGCGCCCCGTCTACGACCCCGCGGCGCCCCGGACCCGCCGAGCCCGGCCCGACGGCAGGCCGTAGGCGAACCGCCGGGGCCGCGATAACGTACTCTCGTCAGATGCCGACGACGGTTCGCGCGCCCTTCGCGGTGCTCGCCCTGCTCGCCGCGATCGCCGGTACGGCGGCGGTCGGCCTCGCCGTGCTCGCCCAGGCGGGCGGCGCGTTCTGCACGCACCGGATCGTCCTGGCGGATGCCGGCGGCGTCTGCCCGTGCGTCCTCTACGCGGCGGCCGTCGCGGCGGCGCTGTGCGTCCTGGCGCTGGTCGCGCTCGCCGGCTCCCGGCCCGGTACGCCGGCCGTCGTGTTCCAAGCGGCCCGGCTGGTCGCGAGCCTGCGGCTCGCGCCGCTGACCGCCGCGCTCGGGCTCGCCGGTGCGGTCCCGCTCGCCGCGATCCTGGCGACCGACGGCGTTCCGAGCGGCCTCTCCGCATTCGCGGTGCTCGCCGCGCTGGTGCTCGGGGCGCTGCTGACCGCCGTCGGCCTCTCGGCCGGTGCGCGGGTCGTCCTCGCGTTCGCGCGGCGCCTCGCCGTCGCGCTGGCCGCGGCGTTTCGGCTGCTGGCGCCGGGCGCGGACGCGCCGTGGACGGCCCACCGCGCGCCGGTCTTCGTCACGGCCGGCGTCCGCCTCGCCCGCCGCCGCCCGTCGCGCGCACCTCCGATCCGGACCTAGCTCGACCGCGTCTTCACGCGCTTTTCACGCGCTAGACGCATCGTAGACGCCGGACCCTTACGGTACGGACGTCGAGCTCATCGTCCGCCTCGGAGTCGTTTCATGTCCACGTTTCGAACCGTGCTGGCCGCGCTGGCCGGCACGGGGATCCTCGTCTTCAGTACCGTCGCCCCCGCGCGCGCCGACGTCGTCGGCATCGTGCGCGGGACGCTCACGCGTGCCGACCACCGGCCGCTCTCCGGCGTCACCGTCACGCTCACCGGCGACCGTCTCACGCAGACCGCGGTCACCGGCGCCGACGGCCGCTTCGCGTTCCCGCGCGTCCCGTTCGGCCACTACACCGTCCGCGCGACGGCGGCCGAGGGCACGGCGGTCGCCAGCGTCGACGTCGCGACCGATGCGATCGTCGACGTGGCGCTGGAGGCGACGCCCGTGATCGGGCGGACCGGCGCGACGACGACCAGCGTCCGCGGGACGCCGGTCTCGGAGAACGCGTACGGCGCCCGCCGCCTCGCCGCGCTGCCGCGCAACGACCGGCTCGACGCGATCGTCGAGCAGGTCCCGGGCGTCGTGCGGTTCTCGTACGACGAGCCGGTCGCGCACGGCTTCCACGGCCTGAGCTACGAGCTGGACGGCGCGCCGCTGCCGCAGTCGACGAGCTCGAATTTCGCGCAGCTGATCGACCCGCGCAACGCGCAGGCGGTCGAGATCTTCACCGGCGCGTTCCCGGCCGAGTTCGGCGGCTCGCGCCAAGGCGCGATCGTGAACGTCGTCAGCGGCGGGACGGAGCAGGCCGGGAACGGCGGCGCGCTGACGCTCGGCGCCGGCGAGCTGGGCTCGTCCGACGTGCGGCTCGTCCAGCACCTCACCGCGGGTCGAGCGCAGATCTCGCTCGCGCTGAACGGGCAGCGCACGAACCGCGCGCTCGACACGCCGTCGAAGGACGCGCTGCACGACGCCTCGTCGAGCGCCGACCAGTTCTTGCGAATCACGCTGCCGCTCGGCGAGCGCGACCTGCTCGCGGCCGACTTCTCGAACCAGTACGCGAGCTTCCAGATCCCGATCAACACCTCGTTCTCCGCGAGCTCGCCGTTCGTCGCGGTGCCGGGGACCGACGACGTGCAGCGCGAGTACGACCGCTTCGCGAGCCTCTCGTTCACGCACACATCGAAGGACGCGAACGGCTACGTGCGCGTCGTGCCGTGGGTGCGCTGGAACCGCGTCGCGTACGACGGCGATCTCGCGAACGATCTGCTCGCGACCGTCACCGACGACCAGGGGAACGTGACGCCGCAGAACGGTCTGCGCCAGGACCGCGTCGTCTCGTACGCGGGTCTGCGCGCGTCGGCGTTCCGCGCGAGCGACCGGCACGCGCTCAAGATCGGGCTCGACCTGCAGCAGTCGAACCTGCGCTCGAGCTCGCTGATCCGCATCGACGGCTCGCCGGACTTCACCGACGACGTCGCGGCGAAGGGGACGCAGACCGGCGCGTACGCCGAGGACAAGTGGACGCCGACGCGGACGCTCGCGATCAACGCGGGGCTGCGCTACGACCACAGCACCGGCTTCACCGGCGGCTCGCAGCTCAGCCCGCGCTTCGAGATCAACGACGAGATCGCGCGCGGCACGGTGCTGCACGCGTACTTCGGGCGGCTCTACGCCGCGCCGAGCCTCGAGGACGTGCGGCGCGACGCGGTCGTCACGGAGACCGCCTCGACGCTCGCGCCGGTCTACGACCTGCAGCCGGAGCGCGACACGTACGTCGAGGTGGGGCTCGCGCGCACGTTCCGCCCGGGACTGCGCGGGTATGTCAACGCGTTCGACCGCACGGCGGTGAACGTGCTCGACACGACGCAGCTCGCGAACACGCCGCTCTTCGCGGTCTTCAACAACGCGATCGGCCGCGACCGCGGGGTCGAGGCGCGGCTCGACGCGACGAGCGCGCGGGTGGACTCCGGCGTCTCGCTGACGTACCAGCGCGCCGAAGCGGGCGGCGTCTCGGGCGGGACGTTCCTGTTCCCGCCGGATGCGGCCGGCGACCTGACGCTGCAGCCGGAAGACCACGACCAAAGCTGGTCGGGGAACGCGTTCTACACGCGGCATTTCGGCGACGGGCTGCGCTCGTTCGCGACGCTGCAAATCGAGTACGGGACCGGCTTCCCGACGCAGTTCGAGAACGGCGAAGGGCGGCTGCCGGCGCACTGGATCGTCGACGCGTCGCTCGGCCGCGCCGCGGACCGCGCGACGAAGCGGTTCGGCTACACGCTCTCGCTCGAGAACCTGTTCGACAACCGCTATCTGATCAAGGTGAACAACGGGTTCAACACGACGCAGTGGAACGCGCCGCGGCGCGTCGTGCTCCGCGTGACCGCGCCGTGGTGAGCGTCAGCCGTTGAGTTGTCGCTGGTCGCCGCGCTCGCCGCGCAGCGCGCCGACCAGCTTCGTCGCCTCGCGCAGCGCGTCGGGGAGCGAGGGCGCGGTCGCAACGACCGCGCGGGAGATGCCGATGACCGCGACGATGCTGGTGACGCCGAGCAGGATCGCCGGGACGCCGCGCACCGTGAAGTCCTTCCCGACCCGGATCTTCGAGGCGCGGAGGATGCGGGCCGGGTCGAAGCGGGCGAAGGGGGCCATGATACCGGCGGGTGCGCCGGGGCGGTCTGCGAATCCTCGGGCATGACCGACGCAGCCTCGCTCATCTGGGACGTCCCCGCCGGCTTCAACTTCGCGCGCGACGTGATCGACCGGCTCGCGCGCGAGGACCGGCGCGGGCTGCTCTTCGTCGACGCGAACGGTAACCGGCGCGAGTACACGTTCGCGGAGATCGCCGCCGCGTCGAAGCGCTGGGCGGCGGTGTTGCGCGACGCCGGCGTGAACAAGGGCGACCGCGTCGTCGTCGTGCTGCCGAAGATCCCGGACTGGCTGTTCTGCATGACCGCGCTGCTCCGGATCGGCGCGGCGGCGGTGCCGAGCGCGGAGCAGCTGCGCGCCAAGGATCTGCTGTACCGCGCGAACCACAGCGGCGCGACCGCGGTCGTCGCGCATGCGAGCAACGCGGCGGAGTTCGACGCGATGCGCGCGGACGCCGAGACGGTGACGACGTGGCTGCTCGTCGGCGGCGAGCGCGCGAGCTGGATCGCGGCCGATGCGCTGGTCGCGAGCGCGCAGCCGTGGGACGGCGAGCCGACGAGCGCGGACGATCTCGCCTACATCGTGTACACGAGCGGGACCACGAAGGACCCGAAAGGCGTCGTGCACACCGTCGCCTACACGTACGCGAAGCGGATGCAAGCCGCGGTGTGGTTCGACGTGAAGCGCGACGACCTGGTGTGGTGCACGGCGGGGACCGGCTGGGCGAAATCGCTCTGGAACGTGCTGCTCGGGCCGTGGTCGTGCGAGGCCGCGATCGTGCTGCACGAAGGCGCGTTCGTTCCCGAAGAGCGTATGGACTTGATCCGCGATCTCGGCGTCACGGTGCTGTGCCAGGCGCCGACGGAGTACCGGCTGGAGGCGAAGCTGCCGGATCTCGGCGAGCGCTGGAAGCTGCCGAAGCTGCGGCACTGCGTGAGCGCGGGCGAGCCGCTGAATCCCGAGGTGATCGAGCGCTGGAAAGAGGCGTTCGGGCTGACGATCCTCGACGGCTACGGACAGACCGAGAACACGCTGCTGGTCGCGAACCGTCCGGGGACGGAAGTGCGCCCCGGCTCGATGGGCAAGCCGACGCCGGGCCACGACGTCGCGGTGGTCGACGAGAACGGGAACGTCTGCGAGCCGGGCGACGTCGGCGACATCGCGCTGCGCGGCGATCCGCCCTCGCTCTTCCGCGGCTACTACAAGAATGACGAGGAGACGCGCAACTCGCGGCGCGGCGAGTGGTACCTGACCGGCGACCGCGCGCAGGTCGACGACGACGGGTCCTTCTGGTTCGTCGGCCGCGCAGACGACGTGATCTCGTCGGGCGCGTACCGCATCGGTCCGTTCGAGGTGGAGAGCGCGCTGCTCGAGCACCCCGCGGTGGTCGAGTCCGCGGTGGTCGGCTCGCCCGATCCGGACCGCGGCAACATCGTCAAAGCGTTCGTCGTGCTGCGCGCCGGCTACGAACCGTCCGACGCGCTGGCGAAAGAGCTGCAGGAGCACTGCAAGCGCGTCACCGCGCCGTACAAGTACCCGCGCGCGATCGAGTTCGTCCCCGAGCTGCCCAAGACGCGTTCCGGTAAGATCCGCCGCGTGGAGCTCCGCCAAGCCGAGCTTCGGAAGAAAGGCGCCACCGCCGCCAGCGGCTTCGTGTAGGTATCGAAGCCGGGCGGCGGGGCGAGCGGCGTCACTTCACGTTGAAGTTGCCGTTCTTCGCGTGGACGTTCGCCGCTTTGCCGATCGCTTTCACCGAGGCGGTGACCCAGTGGTTGGTCAACATGACGCAGCCCATCTTCCGGATCGGCACCTGATATGCACCGTAGATGGGCGGAACGATCGTCGCGGGCGAGAGGATGAACTGCACCTTGTTGCAGCTGTTCGTCTGTTGCAGTTGCCCGGTCAGCATCCCGTTCGCGATGTGCAGGCTCGGCGGCTTGACGTTCGTCAGTGTCGCTCCCATCGGGATCGCGGAGGCCGGCGAGACGGTCATCGGGACGAGGACGGCGGCGAACGCCGCCAAGGCGAGAGAACGAAGTTTCAGCATGAAAGCCACCCCTTGAATCGAGTGAATGGCCGTTCTTTCGCTCGCCAGCCTAAGCTATCATTCCAAGGCGCGAAGCGAAACGCTGAGGCGGCCGGGACGGTAGATATCGGCGTGTCCACCCCGCCCCCGCATCCCGAGGACGAGCTCCAGGCGACCGTCGCCATGCCGCGGGTCGAGCCGCCTCCGCCGCCTCAGCGCCGCCGGATCGATCCGGCGATCGTCGAGCCGAGCGGACCGGTCCGCGTTTCGCCGAGCGCGCCGCACGGCGAGCCGGTCAGCGGGACGCACATTCCGCCCGGCGCGCCGGACACGCTGCGCACGCGGCCGCGGTTCGAGTTCGGGCACCCGTTTGGCTACGTCTGCGCGCGTTTGTTCGCGTTTCTGCTCGACGTCGGGCTCGTCTCGTTCGTCGTCACCTCGCTGGCGTACTCGCTGATCGCGGTCAATCCGATCACCGGGCTGCCCACGAACACCGCGGGCGGGTTCGACGCGACGTTCGCGCTCGGGCTCGCGGTCGCGCTCGTGTACGTCTGGGTCGCGGAGGCCACGTTCGGGACGACGATCGGGAAGCTCGCGACGGGGCTGCACGTCTACCTGATGCGCGGCAGCGGGCGGGTCGGGCTCGGGCGCGCGCTCGGGCGCGGGCTGCTGCGGCCCGTCGATCTGCTGATCGTCGGCGGCGTGATGGCAATGCTGCCGGGGCGGCGCAGGCTGGGAGACCTCGCTGCCGGGACGATCGTCGCGCGCAGCCCGCTGCGCGGGTTCGCGCCGGTCCTCGGCTGGATCGCGGCGCTGATCGTCGCCGGGATACCGGTCGTGATGACCGGCTGGAGCAAGACGTTCCTCTCGGTGCTCGCCTTCTACCAGTTCCTGCCCGGGATCGCGGTGCACCTCGTGAACCTCGTGCACGACGGCCTGCGGTTCGCGCACCTCGTGAGTTAGGTATTGCCATCGCCCGCAAGCGCGTGATTGGCTTGCGTGAGATCATGTCGATACACGAGATCGTCCTCCCCGAAACGAAGCCCGAAACCGAGTGGATCCTGGGCCGCGCGGTGCAGAAAGTGAGCCCGCGCCGGATCCACGCCCGGCTGCAAATGGAGTTTTCGCTCGCGTTGCGCGCTTGGGAGCCCGGCCACGGTCAAGCGGCCACCGAATGGCGGTTTCGCATCGCGCCGCCCGGCGAGATCCGACGGCCGCTCGTGCCGGACGTCGCCTACGTCTCCAACGAACGGCTCCGGCAGCTAGACGACACCGATCTCGAGCTCCCGCCGTTCGCACCGGACGTTGCGATCGAGATTCTGTCGCCCGGTGACCGCTCGCGGTACGTTGAGCACAAGATCGGCGTCTATCTTGCCGGTGGTGCCTCGCTCGTCATCATCGTCGATCCGTCGAAGCGCTCGATGACGCTGCACGACGCGCGCGGCGTGCGAATGTTGCGCGAAGCCGACACGCTGACGCATCCGGCGCTGCCCGGCTTCTCGCTGCGCTTGTCGGAGCTCTTCGCGGCTGCTGACGGTCCGAGGTGATCCTCGAACGGACAGCGTACCGCGGCCGGTGGAGGATTCGGCGATGATCGCTTCCGGTGAGGCACTCGAGACCAAGCACGCGCGCTACGTCCTGACGCCCTGGACGCAAGGCGGCGTCACGGCGCCGGTGATCGTGCGCGGCGAGGGGATCTATCTCTACGACGCGGACGGGAACCGCTACGCCGACCTGACCTCGGGGCTGATCGCGGTGAACCTCGGGCACGGGCATTCCGCGGTGCGCGCCGCGATGCACGCGCAGGTCGACCGGTTGTGCTTCAGCCCACCGAGCTGGTTCAACGACGTGCGCGCCGAGCTGGCCGAGACGCTCGTCGGGCTAGCGCCGTGGGGCGCCGAGGGCGGGCGCGTCTTCTTCACGACCGGCGGCGCGGGCGCGAACGAGGACGCGGTGAAGTTCGCGCGCGCGGTGACGGGGCGGAGCAAAGTGCTGACGGGCTACCGCTCGTTCCACGGGTCGGGCTCGGGCGCGGCGGCGCTGACCGGCGAGAACCGCCGCTGGTTCAACGAACCGGCAAGTGTGATGCCGGGTGTCGTGCACTTCTGGGCGCCGGACCCGTACCGCAGCCCGTTCTTCACCGACGATCCGGCCGAGGAGACGCGTCGCGCGCTGCAGCACGTCGCCGACGTCGTCGCCGCCGAGAACCCGGAGAGCGTCGCGGCGATTCTCATCGAGCCGGTGGTCGGCTCGAACGGCGTGATCGTCTTCCCGCCCGGCTATCTCGCCGGCTTGCGGACGCTGTGCGACGCGCATGGTATCGTGCTGATCTTCGACGAGGTGATGACCGGGTTCGGCCGCACCGGCGCGGTCTTCGCGGGCGAGCGCTTCGGCGTCGTGCCGGACGCGATCACGTTCGCGAAGGGCGTGACGTCGGGCTACGTCCCGCTCGGCGGCGTGTTGCTGCGCGAGCGGCTCGCGTGCGCGTTCGACGCGCGCCCGGTCCCCGCCGGGCACACGTACTCCGGCCATCCGCTCGCGATGGCGACCGGAATCGCCGCGCTGCACGCGTACCGCGACGACGAGCTGTACGCTCGCGCGGCGCAGATCATCGAGCCGCGCCTCCGCGCCGGACTCGAACGAATCCGCGACAAGCACGAGATCGTCGGCGACGTGCGGGGCGTCGGCGCGTTCTTCGCGCTCGAGTTCGTTCGCGACCGCGCGACGCGCGAGCCGCTCGTCCCTTGGCAGGGGAAGTCGCTCGGTCCGATGCCGGCGTTGTTCGCAGGGCTGAAGAAGCGCGGCGCTTACGCGTTCGGACGCTACAGCGTGCTCCACATCGCGCCGCCGCTGATCATCACCGAAGAACAGATCGACGAAGCGGTCGATACGATCGACGCTGCCGTCGGCGACTTGACGGCGGCGATCGGCTAGCCGTCCGCGCCTTCACGACGCGATGGATTCGGGCGGGGCGGTCCTTTCCGTCCGCGGTCTGACGCGGCGGTTCGGGAAGCTCGAAGCCGTGGCGGGGATCGACTTCGACGTGGCGCGCGGCGAAGTTGTCGCGCTGCTGGGCCCGAACGGCGCCGGGAAGACGACGACGCTGACGTGCATCGGCGGGCTGCTGGCGCCCAACGCAGGGACGATCACCGTCGCAGGCGACCGGGAGCGGGCCGCGCGCGAGCGCCGCGTCGCGTACGTGCCGGAGGTTCCGGTGGTGTACGACGATTTGACTCCCGCGGAGCACCTCGCATTCGTCGCCGCAGGCCGGCGCATCGACGACGCGGATACGGCCGTGGACCGAGCGCTCGAGCGAACCGGCCTCTCCGAGGTGCGCGACCGGCCCGCCGGAACGCTCTCGAAAGGGAACCGCCAGCGCCTTTGCCTCGCCGGCGTACTCCTCGCGCGCGCGGACGTCGTGCTCCTCGACGAGCCGACGACCGGACTCGACCCCGCAGCGCAGCACGCGCTGATCGGGCTCGTGCGCGAGCTGGCCGCCGGCGGTGCAGGCGTCGTGCTGAGCACGCACGCGCTCGCGACGGCGTTCGAGGCCGCAGACCGTATCGCGGTGCTGGTCGCGGGCCGAATCGTCCTCGACGAGCCGGCGGCGCGTTTCGCAGATCTCGAAGCGCTGCGCGCCGCGTATCTCCACGTCGCGGCATGACGGAGCTCGTCCTTCGCCACGAGTGGAGCATCGCGCGTGCGGCGGTTCGGCGGGTGCTGCTGCAGCCGTCGCGGCGCACGTTGTGGGCGCTCGTCGTGGCGCTCGCCATGATCGCCGTCGCGCTCGAAGTCGCCACGTCGGGCAGCGCGTCGCGCAACCTCGGATCGTGGTCTCCGATTCCGCTGCAGATCGTCGCCGTCGCATGCGGCGCGGTCGCGATCGCGGCGCTCGCCGGGCGCCGCACGACCTTGACGTACGGAACGCGTGCAGCCGACGCGGCGTGGTGGCGGTACGCGGGCGTCGATACCGGCGCCGGACATGCCGCCACTACCGCCGTGCTTGCGGTTCGGACCGCGTTCGTCGTGACCGCCGTTGCGGCGCCGGTCGCCGCGCTGTTCGCCATAGCGGATGTATCGCACGCGGCCCCGGTGCTCGAGATGGCGGTCGCCGCGATCGTCATCGCGCCGCTCGTCGTGCTCGCATCCTCGGCGACCGCGTCGCGGTCCGGCGAAGCGTTCGCCGCGGCGGAGGTGCACCGCACCGCGGCTGCCGAGCCGCCTCGGGAGCGAGTACAGCGGAAGATCCCGCGCGGGATCGCGGCCGCGCGCTGGCTGACCGCGCGCCGGCGTGGCGAACCGCTCGTGCCGTTTGGTCCGTTCACGGGCGGCCTCGTGGTCGGGGCGGTCGCGCCTTGGATCGCCGCGAGAGCGGGCGGTCAGGCGACCGCGCTCGCCGTCGTCATCGGCGGGTTCGCATTGCTGCTCGACGGCGCGCTGCGCCGAACGACCGCGCCTGCGACGCTGCTGACGCTGTGGTGGCGCGCCGCGATCGGTACCTCGGCGCGCTCGGTCGTCGCGTGGGCGCTCGCCGACGCGAGCGCGGTGGTCGCGTTTGGGGCGGGCGCGGCACTTGTGTTCGGCACGGCGCTGAGGACGCCGCTCCTCGGCATCGCGGCGCTTCCGCTGATCCTGCTCGCGCCCGTGACGCTTCGCACGACGGCGCTCGCCGTCGACACCCTCTTTCCCGCAGACCGCCACGGACCGGGCGCGTTCATGCGACTCGTCGTCGTCGGCGGGTCGGCGGCGATCATCGCCATCGCTTCCTTCGCGGCGGGCGCTTGCGCCGGGGCGCTCGCGAGCCTCGTCGTCGCCACCGTCCTGCTCCTCGCGCTGCTCGTGCTGACCGCGCAGATGTCCGCGCGCCGCTTGAGCGCCGCTACGTGATCGCGGTGATCGCCTCGTACTCCGCTTCGGTGATGCGCGATGGTGACGGCCGCATGAACCAGGCGTACGCGACGCCTGCGACGATGATGCTGAAGAACCAGCCGCCGGACCACAGGAAGCCGAGCGGCGCGTAAACCTTGCCGATCAGTGGCGGGATCCAGCCGACCACGAGCGCGGCGACCGCGCGGAGGTTCCAGCCGCGCGCGTAGTCGTAGCGGCCGGCGGGCGTGTAGAGCTGCATCAAGTCTAGCCGGAGATTTCGGACGAGCCAGTAGTCGGCGATCGCGATCCCGTCGAACGGGCCGAGCAGCGTCCCGTACGTGCCGAGCCAGGTGAAGACGTACGTCGCGAACGTCGAGAGCACGTACCACGGCTGCATCAGCAGCGCCAGCAGTCCGGTCAGGATCGCGCCCCCGGCGAAGGTGATCCGGCTCGGCCAGAGGTTCTCGAACGCGCGCGCCGGCGCCATCACGTTCGCGCCGACGTTGATGGTGATCGACGAGAGGATCACCACGATGCCGCCGATCAGCACGACGATCGTCGGAAACTTCACGATCAGCTCGACCGGGTTCCACAGCGCTTTTCCGTAGAGCGCGACGGTCGCCGACGTCACCGCGATCCCGACGAACGAGAACGCGGCCATCACGAACGGCATCACGAGCTGGCCGCGCAGCTGCGCGCGCTGCGAGCGGGCGTAGCGCGAGTAGTCGGGGATGTTGAGGGCGAGCGTCGCCCAGAACGCGACCACGCTGACCACGGAGCCGAAGAACGTCGCCCAGAACGCGCCGCCGTGGATCGTCGCCGGCGCGGCGAGCATCGGACCGACCCCGCCCGCCGCGCTCTTCCCCCACGCGAACAGCGCGACCGCGGCGAGGGCGAGCGTCGGTGCGGCGATCGTCGCGAGCCGCCCGATCGCCTGCGGCCCGCGCATCGCGATCCCCACGTTCAGCAGCCAGAACAGCCCGAACGCGACGAAGACATGGGCGCCGATTCCGCTCCAGACGGGGACCAGTCGCGAGAGGATCGCGTCGAGCGCCTGACCGCCGAACCAGGAGTTGATCCCGAACCAGCCGGCGCCGATCACCGCGCGAGCGAGCGCCGGAACGTGCGCGCCGCGCGTGCCGAACCACAGCCGCGCGAACACCGGGTACGGAATACCGTAACGCGTGCCCGCGTGCGCGACGAGCAGGATCGGGATCAGCACGACGCCGCTGCCGACGAAGATCGTCAGGACGGCTTCCCACCAGTTCATCCCGAGCGAGATCATCCCGCTGGCGAGCGAGTACGTCGGGATGCACAGACACATCCCGATCCACAGGCTCGCGAAGCGCGACGCTTTCCAGGAATGCTCCGGCCGCGTGCACGGGCGGAGGTCGTCGTTCCAGAGATCCGTGTGCGCCGACGCCTCGCGCGCCGCGGCATCGGTGAGGGTGACGATCCCCTCGCGCTCCGTTTGGGTCGTCATCTGCGAAGAAGTCGTCGCCGGCGGTTCCGATTCCCGCCACGCCGAAGGGTGGACGATGAGCTTCTTGGCGCGACTTTTCCGCCGGCGCCCGTCACGCGAGGCGTTCGCCGCGGAGGCGCTTGCCGCCGCGCGGCGGGCCGGTTTCGAGGCGCCCGCGTACGATCCCGACGGCTTCGCGGTCGTCTCGGGCTCGCAGCGGCTCGGCCTGGAGAACCTCTACCGCAGCTACTGCGCGCTGCCGCCCGCCGAACGTGCGGCGTTCCTCGCGGAGAGCTTCCGGAGTCTGCTCGGGGAACCGCCGCCTGAGACGTTCGACGCCGTGCGTGAGATGCTCGTGCCGATGATCCGGGCGCGCGCGGAGCAGATGCTGATGAAGTCCGCGCCGGAGCCGGTCGCGCTCGTCGAGCGGCCGTTCTCGGAGGACCTCGTCGTCACGCTTGTGATCGACCGCCCGACGATGGTCGCGCGCGTGCGCCGGACCGACCTCGAACGATGGAACGTCGACGAGGAGACCGCGTTCGCCGCAGCGCTGCACAACCTGCGGCTGCGCTCGTCCGACAGCTGGGTGACCATGGCGCGCGGGGTGTATTGCGCGGCATGGAACGATGCGTTCGACGTCACACGCATCGTCTTTCCGGACCTCGTGCGTCGCCTTCCGCTCGAAGGCGAACCCGTCGTGATGACCCCGAACCGCGATTATCTGCTCGCCGCGAGCGCGCGCGAGCCGGACCAGCTGCAGACGATGGCCCAGCTCGCGGCGCGGTCCTACGACGAGAATCCATACCCGCTCTCGATGCAGCCGCTCGTGCTGCGCGGCGATCGTTGGGAGCCGTTCGAGCTCGGCGGCGCGGCATCGCGCGAGATCCGCGGCCGGCTCGTGGAGCGGCGTGCCGAGGACTACGAGATGCAGGCGAACGCGTACGGCGATCGGTTCGGCGCGAGCTTCGCGAAGCTGATGCTGGACGGCCGTCCCGGCGCCGGCGAGCTCCGGACGCTCGCGACGTGGCAACCCGGCAGCACCGCCCTCGTCCCCGCCGCCGACGTGCTCGGCGTGTTGCACGAGCGCGGCGCGCTGTACGTGCCGCGGGACGATGCGCTCCGTATCCTCAGCGTCGGTCCGGAGTCCGAGTTGTGGCCGCCGCGATACCGCCTCACCGGCGTGCCGACCGAGGAGCAGATGGCGGCGTTGCACGCCGCGTCCGACGCGGCCGCGTCCTGATCGCGCGGGTCAGACTTCGACCATCGCGCCGTACGTCTCGGGACGGCGGTCGCGGTAGAACTGCCAGGTGTTGCGGACCTCTTCGATCACGCGGCGGTCCATCTCGCCGATCACGACCTCGTCCTTGTCGCGCGAGCCGACCGCGACGAACTGCCCGCGCGGATCGACCAGGTACGACTGCCCGTAGAACTCGCCCATGTTCCACGGCGTCTCGTAGCCGACGCGGTTGATCGCGCCGACGTAGTACCCGTTCGCGACGGCGTGCGCCGGCTGCTCGAGCTTCCAGAGATATTCCGACAAGCCGGCGACGGTCGCCGACGGGTTGAACACGATCTCGGCGCCATTGAGTCCCAGCAGCCGCGCGCCTTCCGGGAAGTGGCGGTCGTAGCAGATGTAGACGCCGATCCGCGCGAACTTCGTCTGGAACGTCGGATAGCCGGCGTTCCCGGGCTTGAAGTAGTATTTCTCCCAGAAGCCGCACGGCGCCGGGCCGGCCGCGACCTGCGGCAGATGGTGCTTGCGGTAGATGCCGAGGAACGAGCCGTCGGCGTCGATCACGACCGCGGTGTTGTAGTACACGCCGCTGATCGTCCGCTCGTAGAGCGGCACGACGAGCGCGACGCCCAGCTCGCGCGCGACGTCCTGCATCAAGCGCGTCGTCGGGCCGTCCGGGACGTGCTCCGTCGCCTCGTACCACTTCGGGCTCTGCTCGGTGCAGAAGTACGGCCCGTAGAAGAGCTCCTGGAGGCAGACGATCTGCGCGCCGCGCTGCGCCGCCTCGCGGATCATCCGTTCGTGCTTCTCGATCGCCGCGCGCTTGTGCACCGCGACCGGCTGCGAGCCGTCGGTCTCGTGGTGCGCCTGGATCAGACCGATGCGGACGATGTCGGTGTCGCTCATCGCGTTCTGCGGTTCTCCTACAGCTGCACGGGGCGGAACGGGGCGGATTTCTGGTGCACGCCGGCGCCGGGGGCGCCGACGAAGTCGCCGTCGTCGGCGACCTTGCGGCCGCGCGAGAACACGTAGCGCGGCCGGCCGCGGACGGTCATCCCCTCGAAGATGTTGTTGTCGGCCTTCATGTGGTGCGTCTTCGCGGAGATCGTCCGCTCGGCGCCGGGATCCCACACGACGATGTCGGCGTCGCTGCCGACCGCGATCGTCCCCTTGCGCGGGAAGAGCCCGAACAGCTTGGCCGGGTTCGTCGAGGCGAGCGCGACGAACTGGTTCAGCCCGATCACGCCCTTGTTCACGCCGTGCTCGTAGAGGATTGCGACGCGGTCCTCGATCGTCGGCGCGCCGTTCGGGATCTTGGAGAAGTCGTCTTTGCCGAGCTCTTTCTGCCCGCAGTTGTTGAACGAGCAGTGGTCCGAGCCGAACGCGTGCAGCTCGCCGTTCTTGAGCTTCTTGAGCAGCACTTGCTGGTCGCGCTTCTCGCGCAGCGGCGGCGACATCACGTAGTTCGCGCCGGCGAAGTCCGGCCGGTCGTAGTCGCTCACGTCGCAGACGAGGTACTGCGGGCAGGTCTCGCCGTAGATCGGCAGCCCGCGCTTGCGCCCGTCGCTGATCGCGTCGGCGGCCATCGCGCTCGAGACGTGCACGACGTACAGCGGCGCGCCCGCGACCTCGGCGAGCCGGATCGCGCGCGACGTCGCCTCGCCTTCGAGCTCGACCGGCCGCGTGAGCGCGTGGTACTTCGGCGCGGTCTGTCCGGCGGCGAGCGCCTCTTTCACCGTCACCTCGATGACGTCGCCGTTCTCGGCGTGCACCTGCACGAGGCCGCCGAACCTCGCCGCCGCCTTCAGCACCTTGAAGATCGTCTCGTCGTCGACTTGCAGGACGTGCTTGTACGCCATGAAGACCTTGAACGAGTTCACGCCCTCGCGCTCGATCATCCGCGGAATCTCTTCGATGGTCTCCGGCCGGCCGTCGGCGACGGTCAGGTGGAAGGCGTAGTCGATCGCCGCTTTGCCGCCGGCTTTGCCGTGCCAGGTCTTGACCGCGTTCGCGAGCGAGTCGCCTCGCTGGTGCAGCGCGAAGTCGACGATCGTCGTCGTCCCGCCGAGCGCCGCCGCGACGGTCCCGCTGGCGAAGTCGTCGATCGTCGTGGTGCCGCCGAACGGCATGTCGAGGTGCGTGTGCGGGTCGATGAAGCCCGGAAAGACGTAGGCGCCCGACGCGTCGACCTGCTCGTGCCCCATCTCCGGGATGCTGCGCGCGATCGCGGTGATCGTGCCGTCTTCGACGAGCACGTCCGCGGGGAAGACGTCGGTCGCGGTGACGACCGTGCCGCCTCTTACGACGGTACCGATGTGAGCTTCTCCCTCCAGGTGTGGACGGTGTCGCCGGCGTCGACGCGCACCATCTCGATGCAGTTCTCGACCGGGCACACCATCTGACAGAGATTGCACCCGACGCAGTGCTCTTCGTCGACGACCGGCGCGAGCCGCGGATCGGCCGGGCGGTCGATGCACTGGTGCGCCGCGTCCTCGCACGCGATGTAGCACTTGTTACAGCGGATGCACGTCTCCGGGTCGATTCGGGCGACGATCTTGTAGTCGAGGTTGAGATCGTTCCAGTCGACGAAGCGCGGGACCGTCTTGCCGACGAGCTCGCGCACCGACGCGATCCCGCGCGCGTCGAGGTAGTTGGTCAAGCCGTCGATCATGTCGGCGACGATGCGGAACCCGTGGTGCATCACCGCCGTGCAGACCTGCACCGTGCTCGAGCCCATCAGCATGAACTCGACCGTGTCGCGCCAGTCCGAGATCCCGCCGATCCCGCTGATCGGGATCCCGACCGCCGTGTCTTTCGCGCAGGCGCCGACCATGTTCAGCGCGATCGGCTTCACCGCCGGGCCGCAGTAGCCGCCGTGCGAGGATTTGCCGTCGACGTGCGGGATCGGGAGCCAGGTGTCGAGATCGACGCCGATCAGCGAGTTGATCGTGTTGATCAGGCTGATCGCGTCGGCCCCGCCCTTCGCCGCGGCGCGCGCCGCGTAGCGCACGTCGGTCACGTTCGGCGTCAGCTTCACGATGACCGGGACGTGCGCGGCCTCCTTGGCCCAGCGCGTCACCATCTCGATCAGCTCGGGATCCTGCCCGACGGCCGCGCCTTGGCCGCGCTCCGACATCCCGTGCGGGCAGCCGAAGTTCAGCTCGAAGCCGTCGAGCGGGACGGTCTCGCAGCGCTCGACCAGCTCGTGCCAAGAGGCTTGGGTGCACTCGGTCATCAGCGAGACGACGATCGCGCGGTCGGGATACGCCGCTTTGCACTCCGCGATCTCGCGCAGGTTCTCGTCGAGCGGACGGTCGGTGATGAGCTCGATGTTGTTCATCCCGGCCATACGGTTCGGGCCGATGTTCAGGCCGCCGAAGCGCGAGGTGACGTTCACGATCGGCTCGAGCGCGAGCGTCTTCCAGACCGCGCCGCCCCAGCCGGCGGCAAAGGCGCGCATCACTTGGTAGCCGGAGTTCGTCGGCGGCGCCGACGCGAGCCAGAACGGGTTGGGGCTGCGGATTCCGGCGAGATCGACCGACAGATCGGCCATCAGCGCAGCCCCGCGTCGGCGCTCTGCGCGGCGATCTTCCCGCGCTGCGCGGCCTCGACGACCATCGCGTCGGTCCCGCCCGGCTTGAACATCACGTCGCCCGCGGCGTAGACGTTCGGCACGTTCGTCCGCATCGCGTCGTCGACGATCGCGATCCCGTGGACGTCGTGCATGACGCCGAACGCGTCGAGCAGCGCGGTGCGGCGCGTCTGCCCGATCGCGAGGATCACCGTGTCGGCCGGGACGACGCGCTCGGTCCCCGGCAGCGGTCGCGCGCTGCCGTCCGGATCGGTCGAGATCACCTCGAGCCCCGCGACGCGCCCGTCCTGCACCAGGATCCGCTTCGGCAGCACGTACGTGCGGAACTCGACGCCTTCGACTTTGGCGAACTCGATCTCGAACTCGTACGCCGTCATGCGCTCCGCGCCGCGGCGGTAGTACATCGTCACCGACGGAACGCCGAGCCTGCGGGAGCAGGTCGCCGCGTCGATCGCGGTGTTCCCGCCGCCGACGATCGCGACGCTCTCGCCGAGCCGGCCCACGTTGCCGCCGGTCTTCGCGACGCGGATGAACTCCAGCGCGTCCCGCACGCCGGCCGCGTCCTCGCCCTCGATCCCGAGCCGCGGGACGTTCCCCATCCCGACCGCGATCACGACCGCGTCGTACTCCGCGAGGATCGCCTCGGCGGCGACGTTCTCGCCGACCGACATGCCGGTCCGGATCTCGACGCCGAGCGCGCGCACCTGCTCCACTTCCCACAGCGCGATCTCCGCCGGGAGCCGGAACGGCACGATCCCGTACGTGTCCAGCCCGCCGGCCGCGGCGTCGCGCTCGAAGACGGTCACGCCGTGCCCCATCCGCGCGAGGTCGCGAGCCGCCGCGAGGCCCGCCGGTCCGCCCCCGATCACGGCGACGCGCTTCCCGGTCGGCGGACCGGGCGCGAACAGCGTGGCGTTCTCGCGGATCGCCCAGTCGGTGGCGTAGCGCTGCAGATCGCCGATGCGGATGGGATCGCGGTCCGCGTTGTAGACGCACGCGCCTTCGCAGAGCTGCTCCGTCGGGCAGACGCGTGCGCAGCTCGCGCCGACGGGGTTCGCGTCCATGATGGTGCGCGCGCTGCCGAGCAGATCGCCGGTCGCGATCCGGCCGATGAAGCGCGGGACGTCGATCGAGGTCGGGCACGCGCGCGTGCACGGGGCGTCGTAGCAGTTGAGGCAGCGGTTCGCCTCGATCTGCACTTCCATGCGGGAGAGCCGTTTCGCGATCGGCGGTCCCAGGCTCACTGACGGAAAATCCAAGTGCCCTCCAAAAGCGCCCTCGAACTTAAGCCGGGTCATTCACGGTCACCGGTAGGCGCTCCCGGTGCGGGGCGCGTACCGAGGCGGGATGCGAGCCGTCCGCCTCCACGAGATCGACCGCGAACGCGGTCCCCAGCTGTTCCGCGTCGAGCAGGTGGACGACCCGAAACCCGGGCCGGGCGAGACGCTGGTCGCGATCAAGCGCGCCGCGTTCAACCGGCGCGACGTCTTCATCAGCCAGGGGCTCTATCCGGGGATCCAGCTGCCGTGCATCCCCGGCTCCGACGGACTCGGCACCGTCGCGGCGCACGGCGAGGGGGCGAACGGGCCGCCGGTCGGGACGCGCGTCGTCATCAACCCGACGCTGGGGTGGGGCACGAATCAGCGCGTGTGGCAGCGGAGCGCGCAGGTCCTCGGGATGCCGCACCAGGGGACGTTCGCCGAGTACGTTGCCGTGCCGGCCGAGAACGTCGTCCCGGCGCCGGAGTCGCTGAGCGACGACGAAGCCGCGGCGATCCCGCTCGCCGGCGTGACCGCGTACCGCGCGCTCGTCTCGCGCGGCGGCTGCACGAAGGACGACGTCGTGCTCATCACGGGCGTCGGCAGCGGGGTCCAGACGTTCGCCCTGCTGTTCGCGAAGAAGATCGGCGCGAAGGTGATCGTGACGTCGTCGAGCGACGACAAGCTCGAGCGCGCGAAAGCGATGGGCGCCGACGTCGCGATCAACTACAAGACCAACGAGAGGTGGGACAAGGAGGTCGCCGCGGTCGACGGCGGCCCGAGCCTGGTCGTCGACTCCGCCGGCGGCGACACGCTATCCAAAGCGGTGAACGTCACGCGCTACGGCGGCCGCGTGGTGATCTACGGCGGAACGCTCGGCGACGCGAAGATCCGCCCGTACTCGGTGTTCTGGCGCCAGCTCGACGTCATGGGATCGTCGATGGGCTCGCCGCAAGACTTCGCGCAGATGCTGGCGATGTTCGACGGCTCGATCAAACCGGCGATCGACAAAGTCTACGCGATGGACGAGGTCGTCGCCGCCGCCGAGTCCGTCGACAAAGGCGCGCAGTTCGGCAAAGTGCTTCTCGCCGTGAGGTGACGGTGGGCGCTCCGCTGTGTCTGCGCTGCAAGACGGTAGCGCTCGTGCCGCTCGATTCGCCGGAGCAGATCGCGTTTTTCGAGTGCCCGGTGTGCCGGCGGCAATTCGCTCGAGCGGCCGGCAAGGCGCTCTGCTTCCGCTGGATGCACCCGATCAGCCTCGCCTTGTACCCGGTGATCTTCGCGCCCGACCCGGTCGCGCAGTGCGAACGCGTCGCGGCGACCCTCGCCGAGCAAAGCTCCCCCGAACGGCGTTCGCTGATCGTCCGAGAGATCACGCTCGAGCTCGAAGACCCCACGCAGCAGGTGCGTGACATCGTCGGATGTCACGCGAGCGAAGAGGATCTGCGGGCCTACCTTCGCTGCGTGGCCGAACGGTTACGCGAGCTCGTACCGTAACAGCGGCTCGGCGTTCCCGTAGCCCAGCTCGGCGCGGATGACGTCGGCGCCCGCATTCTCGTCGAGCTTCGAGAGGTCAGGATCGAGCAGTGCGGCTTCCTGCCGTGTCGGCGCCCGATCGATCGGTTCCGCGCGCACGCGGCCTTCGCTTTCCAGTGCGATCAGGTACGCGAGGACCTGTCGCGCCGCCGCCGGCCACAAGCGCCGGTCGGTATCGGCATAGACGCGCTCGACCAGCGCGGGGATCGTGTCCCAGCCGGTCGCGAGCGCATCGATGATCTGCAGTTCCCGCAACTCGCGGTGCGCAATGTACTCGTCGAGCTTCGCGCGCACGTCGCGGACTTCGGGGCCGTGGCCGCCGTAGAGCGCGCGTGCATCGCCGTAGAGGTCGCGCAGGCGGTGCAGGGTTCGTTGATAGGCGCGCATGTCGCCGCCGGGCGGCGCGACGACCACCGTTCCGGTTCCCAACACGACGTCGCCGGCGAAGAGCGCGCGCTCGTCCTCGAGGACGAACACCAGGTGATCGCGCGCGTGGCCCGGCGCGTGCAGCACCTTGATCGACGTCTCCGCGAACGACAGCAGTTCCATGTCCGCAAGCGCGCGGTCGTGCGGAAACCGCGCCTCGGGATGTGCGAACACCGGCGCGCCGGTCGCTGCGGCGAGCGGTGCCGCGCCGGGCGCGTGATCGGGATGGCCGTGCGTCACGAGGATCGCTTCGTACGACGCGTCCATCTCGCGCGCCGCGGTGAGGAACGCGTCGCGCTGGCGGTCGCTGAGCGGTCCGGGATCGACCGCGACGAGCTTTCCCGGGCCGACGCGCACGACGTAGCCGTTCGTGCCGTCGAGCGTCATCGGCGACGGGTTCGGCGCGCGCAAGCGCGTCACGCGCGGGCTCAGCGAGACCGGCGCGTGCGGCGTCACCATGCGTTCTCCAGTTCCGGGACGAGCACGAACTTCGGACCGGGCTGCACGTCGGGCGAGACGGTCAGGATCGTCTTCTCGCGCGCGAACGCGAGCAGCTCGTCCACCGTGCGGTACGGCGCGATCCGCTCGAGGTGCTTGATCGTCGGGAAGATCAGCCCGATCTCGCCCTGCTTGCTCGCCGCCAGCGCGTCCGCGGGTGAGATCCAGCGGCCGTCGAGGACCTCGTTCGCGTCCGCCTCCGCGACCTGGTCCTCGGGCGCGCGCGCGACGAAGAACCTCGTGTCGAACCGCCGCGTCGCGAGCTCCGCCTTCGGCGTGATCCAGCGGGAGAAGTACCGCAGCTGCGATGCGTCCACCGAGACGCCGAGCCGTTCGAGCACCTCACCGAACGCGACCTCGCCGGTGTGGAGCGCGCGCCGCAAGCCGCCGAGCTCGTCGACCGGGACCGGCCGGTCCGCGAATAGCAGCCCGACCTCCTCGAACGTCTCGCGCGCCGCCGTCATCGCGTAGGCGGGATCGACCTCGCCGGCCGAACCGCGCAAGCGGCGCGCCGCTTCGTCGCGGTCCGCCTCGTCGACGCGGCCGCCCGGAAAGACGTACATCGCCGGCAAGAACACCGCCCGCGCGCTGCGGCGGACCATGAAGACCTGCAACCCCTCGCTCGTATCGCGCCCGACGATCACGGTCGCCGCGTCACGAATCTCGTCGGTTCCGCCGTTCACCGGAACCCAGCCCGGCCGCGCTCGCGTTCCTCTCGTGCCATGCGTCTCAGTCTGCTCGCCACCTCGGCCCTCGTCCTCGCGGTCTGCGCGACGAGCTTCGCCGGAGCCCAGTCGACCCCGGCCCCGGCCGCGGTCCCGACGCCGATCCCCGCGCCGACCCTGCCGCCGAATTCGACGAACAACGCCGTGCTGAACACGATCTTGAACGTCGGGCAGCAGATCCTCCAGCGGCAGATGATCAACGCCCGCAACAACACGCGCGGAACCGTGAGCTACTTCAAGCGCTTCGACATGCAGATCCAGTGCGGCACGAACTGCTACCGCACCGTCAAGCTCCACCAGGGGACCGTGATCAACCCGCGCGGCGCGACGCCGAGCACGGGGACGTGGGTCGACATCAACGGCCGCACCGACCCCGACGGCACGCTCGAAGCGGACAACATCACGATCCTGCAGTAACCGGCGCGCATGCGCTGTGCGATGGGATCGGACGACGGCGGCCCGCTGACCGGTGCGCTCCTCGAAGAGCTCGATCGCCGCGGCATGACGGTGCAGCGTTTCGGCGCGCTGCGCGACGCGCGCGAGCCGGCGGGCGCCGACACCGAGTGGGCCTCGATCGGGCGCGCGGTCGGTGAAGCCGTCGCCGGCGGCCGCGCCGACGTCGGCATCGTCTGCTGCTGGACCGGGACCGGGATCTCGATCGCCGCGAACAAAGTGCGCGGCGTGCGCGCGGCGCTCTGCGGCGATGCGGAGACCGCTCGCGGCGCGCGCCGCTGGAACGACGCGAACGTGCTCGCGCTCAGCTTGCGCGCGACCAGCCCCGCGGTCGGCAGCGAGATCCTCGCAGCGTTCCTCGACACGCCCGCCAGTGACGAGCCGTCCGATCGTTCATCGATCGCCGCGCTGGAATAGCAGAAGGACCACGCCCATCGGCGTGGTCCCTTCGCATCGTTTTCGTTGTCGCAGCGGCCAACCGGTCGCTACGACGTCTGTTCCTTCGGTGGATCTTCGGTCATCGAGCTGATGCCGCCCTCCTGCCTTCGGATTGGTGCTTTGCGCTTGTGAGAAATCGTTGTGTCGTTCTCGTCACCGCCGGCGCGCAGTCAGCCGGTCGGTGCCGTGGACCCGGGTGGATCTTGCGACGTCAAGCCGCCCTCCCGTATGTCGTTAGCGAGTACCTCGAGGTGACCTCATGGTACTCCCGGCGGCGGCGCGAATCAACCCCAAAATCCGGTGGAGGCTTTCGCGAACCGTTCGCACCTGCTCGCTGCGCAACGGAGGCGAACGCTCCGATCCGGCCAAGAAGCCCATCGGTGTCCCCAGGAGTTGGTCGCGTGATGCGCCGCGTGGAGGCGGTCGGCATCCTGCTCGCCTCGTTCGGTCTCGCGGTGCTCGTCGTTTCCCATCGCCCCTGGGTCGAGCAGCTGCTCGTCAACCTCGGCCCGTTCGCGATGCCGCTCGCGATCGTCGTCTTCGCGCTCGTCGCGTCGGCGCCGTTCAGCGTGACCGACGCGCTCGCCGTGATGAACGGTGCGATCTTCGGCCCGGTGGGCGGCTCCATCGTGAACGCCGTGGGGCTCGTGCTCGCGGCGATCATCGGCTACGTCGTCGCGCTCCGAACCTCCGATGCGTTCGACGTGAAGAAGAACGTCGAGCGCCTCCCGGCGTGGGCGCGCCGCTTCAAGATCGGCTCGCCGATGTTCCTGATCACCGTGCGCATCATCCCCGGGCTCGGCGGCACGATCGCGACGCAGACCGCCGCCGCGCTGCGCGTCCCGATCGTGCGCCAGATCTACACGATGTGCGCGGTCGCGGTCCCGATCTGCACGCTGCTCGCCGTCTTCGGGTACGCGGTCTCCGATTTCGTCGACGCCCACGTCATCGAACCCACCCAAGTCCAGATAGAGAGGCGCACGCACATTCATCTGCACCGCCGTCCGCACGTGCGTCACACGCCGTACGTCGTCAGCCGTCCGCAGGGGCGCCCGTGAACGCTCCGCCGCGCCCCGCTCTCCCGGTCGAGCTCGTCGACGCTCCGGAGCAGCTCGCCGCGCTCGCCGAGCGCATCGCGCGCGCGCCGCGCGTCGGGCTCGACACCGAGTTTCACACCGAGAAGTCGTACACGCCGCACTTGATGGTGATCCAGCTGCTGTTCGACGACGGCGTCGCGCTCGTCGATCCGCTCGCGATCCGCGACCTGCGGCCGCTGGTCGACGCGCTCGCCGGTGCGCGCGTCGTCGGCCACGCGCTCAGCTCCGACCTGCGCATCCTGGCCGACGCGTTCGAGTCGCTGCCGCGGGAGGTGTTCGACACGCAGGTCGCGGCGGCGTTCTGCGGCTACGGGCTCTCGATCTCGCTGCTCGATCTCGTGCGCGACCTGTGCGGCGTGACGCTGCGCAAGTCGCAGACGGTCAGCGACTGGAGCACGCGCCCGTTCACCGCGAAGCAGGTCGAGTATCTCGTCGACGACGTGCACTATCTCTTCGCGCTGGAAGACCGTCTGCGCGAGAAGCTGCGCGCGCGCGGCCGCGAGCAGTGGGCCGAGGAAGAGATGCCGGCGCTCGCCGATCTGCGCACCTACCGCCCCGATCCGCGCCGGCTGTACCTGCGCATCTCCGGGAACGCGCGGATGAACCGGCGCGAGCTCGGGATCTTGAACGAGCTCGCACACCTGCGCGACGGCTACGCGCGCGAGCGCAACATCCCGCTCAAGTACGTGCTGCCGGACGACGTGATGATCGGTCTCGTGCAGCTGCGCCCGAAGACGGTCGACGAGCTCTCACAGCTGCGCCGCATCGACGCGGGGACGCGCCGTAATCTCGGCGAGCGGATCGTCGAGGCGGTCCGGCGCGGCGAGGAGATCCCCGAGGACGAGCTGCCGCCGCGCGCGCCGAAGCCGCTCGGCCCGCAGCGCGAGGCGCTCGTCTCGACGATGGCCGTCCTCATCGGCGCCCTCGCCGCCGAGAACGATCTCCCGACGACGCTGCTGCTCCCGCGCGCCGCGCTCGAGAAGATCGCGCGCGAGGCCCCGCAGACCGGCGAGGCGCTGGGCGACGTGGTGAACCTGACCTCCTGGCGGCGCCGTCTCGTCGTCGAGCCGCTGTGGGATCTGCTGACCGGCGAGTCGGTGCTGCGCGTGCGCGGCTACCGCAACGCGGAGCCGCGCACCTCGATCGAGCGCCTCGACCCGGAGGCCGAGGCCGAGGACGTCAGCGAGGCGGCCGGTTAGGCGAGGGCGGCGTCGGCAGCGCGACCGACGGCGGCCTGGCCGACGACATCGGGCCCGGTGAGGCCGCCGGGGCGCTCCCGCCCGGCGCGGGCGTCGCGGGCCTCGGGGTCGGCGGAGGCGTCGTGAGCTTCTTCGCGGTGATCTCGTTGTAGCGCCGCTGCGTGTCGCAGTCGGTCCCGGCCTTCTTGTTCCGAAGCCCGGGCCAGTTCGTGCACTGGGTCAGCAGCATGTTCGCGCGGGTCAGGTCGCGCTGCCAGTTGCCGACCTTGAGCTCGTGCTCCGCGGCCGCGCGCATCGAGAGCAGATACGCCTCGTTGACGAGCTTCATCTGTGCGTCGTTGCAGCGCTGGTTCGCGGCGAGCCCGGCGACTGCCGAGTCGTACGCGGCCTGCCGGGTCGACGAGTCGTTCGCGGCGGTCTTCTCATATGCGAGCGCTTGGTAGCAGGCGGGGTTCGGCCCCTGAGTCTGGGAGACGGCGGCGACCGGAGCGACCGACGCGGCGAACGTGATCGCCGCGGCCAGGGCGAGCGCCGGAGCCGGCTTGGTGAAGGGTCGGTACAATGCGGTCACCGTCGCTTGGTTCCCATCCTGGCGCCTCCCCTCTTCCTTGTTGCCTGAAAACCTACCCGGGCAGGCAGGAGGACCGGTTCGTCTATCCGGCGCGCCCGAGCAGGTCGAAGAACCGCGCGACGCGCGCGACCTGATACGAGCCGTCCGCGGCGAGCTCGCGCTCCGTCCAGGCGCGGAACGCGTCGAGGTCGACGTCGGCGGCGCGGGCGCGCGCGACGGCGAGCGCGACGTCGAGCGCGGCGCGGTCGCCCCAGGCCCAGTAGTGCAGGAAGCGGTCGCGGACGACGTCGGTCGGCGTATAGACGTGCAGCAGCAGATCGCCGCGGCGGTCGGTGCGCCAGGCCGTCACGTACTCGCGCCCGATCGCGAGCGGCCCGATCGGGAAGGCCAGCGTGTACGGGAGCGTCGGGTGGCGGTAATGGCCCTCGGCGACCCACGCGTACCCGAGCGCGCCGAGCGCGCGGTCGACGATGTGCGGCGCGGCGCCGACCTCCACGACGAAGTCGACGTCGAGCGACTGGTAGAGGTCGGGGACGTAGTACGCCGCGGCGCTGCCGCCGCAGAGCACCGCGGTCTCGCCGGCCTGCGCCAGGACCGTGCAGGCCGCGAACGCGACGTCGACCAGCGATGCGCCCGCGTTCAGGATCACAGCGGCTTGCCGATGCGGCGCGGCCGCTCGCGCGAGCGCCGCGCGCGCTCGACGACCTCGGGATACGCGCCCGCGAGCCGGTCGAGCAGCGCGCGGAGCTCGACCGCGCCGTACCAGCGCCGGTTCAGCAGCACGATGCGGGTCGTCCCGACCGGCCGCGAGACGACGATCCCGGCCCGCTCCAGCGCGATCACGACCCGGTGGACCGCGTTCGCGCTCGACTCGATCTGGCGCGCCAGCTCGCGGACGTGCAGCCCGTTCTCCGAGAGCGCGAGCCGGATCAGCACCCGGTCGCGGGTCGCGGTCCCGAAGACCGCCGGGCGAAGATCGTCGCGCCGCATCGGCCCGCAGTGTCCCAAAGAACGGGACGATTGTCAACAAAGCTGGGACGTTCGGCGGGAGCAGCCCGCAATCGCGGCGCCGAACCGCTCGCATTGCCATGACGCAGACGCATCCGAACAGCTTCTCCGCGCGCGACACGCTCCGCGTCGGCACGCGCGAGTACACCTATTTCCGGCTCTCCGCGCTGGGCGAGCGCTACGATCTGGCGAGGCTGCCGTACTCGCTGAAGATCCTGCTGGAGAACCTCGTGCGGTTCGAGGACGGGCGTTCGGTGACGAAGGCCGACGTCGAGGCGCTCGCGTCATGGCAGCCCGGCCGGCCGTCGTCGAAGGAGATCGCGTACCGCCCCGCGCGCGTGCTGCTGCAAGACTTCACCGGCGTGCCGTGCGTCGTCGACCTCGCCGCGATGCGCGATGCGATCGCGGAGTTCGGCGGCGACCCGAAGCGGATCAACCCGCTGCAGCCGGTCGAGCTCGTGATCGACCACTCCGTGCAGGTCGACGCGTGGGCGTCGTCCGCCGCCTTCGAGCGCAACGCGCAGCTCGAGTTCGAGCGCAACGGCGAGCGGTACGCGTTCCTCAAGTGGGGTCAGTCCTCGCTCGACGGGTTCCGCGCGGTTCCGCCCGACACCGGGATCGTGCACCAGGTGAACATCGAGTATCTCGCGCGCGTCATCTTCGGCGCGGGCGGCGCCGGTGAGGCGCATGCGGGCGGGACGCCGCTCGCGTATCCCGACACCGTCGTCGGGACCGACTCGCACACGACGATGGCGAACGGGCTCGGCGTGCTGGCGTGGGGCGTCGGCGGGATCGAAGCGGAGGCCGCGATGCTCGGCCAGCCGGTGACGATGCTGATCCCCGAGGTGATCGGGTTCAAGCTGACCGGCGCGCTGCGCGAAGGGGTCACGGCGACCGACCTCGCGCTGCAGATCACGCAGATGCTGCGCAAGAAGGGCGTCGTCGGAAAGTTCGTCGAGTTCTACGGCACCGGTCTCTCGCAATTGCCGGTCGCGGACCGCACCGTGATCGGCAACATGTCGCCGGAGTACGGCTCGACGGTCGCGATCTTCCCGGTCGACGCGCTGACGCTCGACTACCTGCGCCTCACCGGGCGCACCCAGGAGCAGATCGACCTCGTCGAAGCGTACGCGAAGGCGCAGGGGATGTTCCGCACCGACGCCTCGCCCGAGCCGCGCTTCACCGACACCCTGACGCTCGATCTCGGCGACGTCGTGCCGAACCTCGCCGGTCCCCGCCGCCCGCAGGACCGGGTCCCGCTTACCGACGTGAAGATGACGTTCAACGCGGCGCTCGAGGAGTGGCGCGGCGCGCGCAACGGCAACGCGAAGCAGGTCGAACGCTTCGAGGGCGAAGGCGGCGGGACCGCGGTCGCGGCGCAGCAGCGCACGCAGGTCTCGGACGGCGCGGTCGTCATCGCGGCGATCACCTCGTGCACGAACACCTCGAACCCCGCGCTGCTGATCGGCGCCGGGCTGCTCGCGAAGAAAGCCGTGCAGAAAGGTCTGAAAGCCGCGCCGTGGGTGAAGACCTCGCTCGCGCCGGGCTCGAAAGTCGTCACGGATTACCTGCAGAAGGCCGGATTGACGCCGTACTTGGACGAGCTCGGATTCAACCTGGTCGGCTACGGCTGCACGACGTGCATCGGGAACAGCGGTCCGCTCGGCGAGGACGTCGCGCACGCGGTCGCCGAGCACGACATGATCGTCGCTGCGGTGCTCAGCGGAAACCGCAACTTCGAGGGCCGCATCCACCCGCAGGTGCGCGCGAACTATCTCGCCTCGCCGCCGCTCGTCGTCGCGTACTCGCTCGCCGGCCGGATGGACGTCGACCTGACGACCGAGCCGCTCGGCCGCACCGAGACCGGTGAGGACGTCTACCTGAAAGATCTCTGGCCGACGAGCGAGGAGGTCAACGAGGCGATGGCGAGCGCGCTCAACGAGGCGATGTTCCGCGCGCGGTATGCCGACGTCTTCGCAGGCGACGAGCGCTGGTCGTCGATGCAGGTCCCGACCGGCGAGCGCTACGCCTGGGATGAGAACAGCGAGTACGTGAAGCGCCCGCCGTATTTCGACGGGATGCCGAAACAGCCGGCGCGTGTGCAGGACATCCGCGATGCGCGTGTCCTCGCGGTGCTCGGCGACTCGGTGACGACCGACCACATCTCGCCGGCCGGGAACATCGCGAAGAGCTCGCCCGCGGCGAAGTACCTGATCGCGAAAGGTGTGCAGCCCGCCGACTTCAACTCGTACGGCGCGCGGCGCGGGAACCACGAGGTGATGGTGCGCGGCACGTTCGCGAACATCCGGCTGCGCAACGCGCTCGTCCCCGGCGTCGAGGGCGGCGTGACGCGGTATCTGCCGTCGAACGAGCAGATGTCGATCTTCGAGGCGAGCGAGAAGTACCGCGCCGACGGGACGCCGCTGATCGTCCTCGCCGGGAAAGAGTACGGCAGCGGCTCCTCGCGCGACTGGGCCGCGAAAGGCCCGTACCTGCTCGGGATCAAGGCGGTGATCGCGGAGTCGTTCGAGCGCATCCACCGCTCGAACCTGATCGGGATGGGGATCCTGCCGCTGCAGTACGTGAACGGCGCGACGCGCGAGTCGCTCGGCCTCACCGGCGAGGAGACGTTCTCGATCGAAGGCGTCGCCGCGAAGCTCGAGCCGGGCATGACGGTGCACGTCACGGCGCGCGGGGCGCAGAAAGACTGGTTCACCGGTCTCAAGCAGAGCGCGCCGAAGCCGGACCGCGTGACGGAGTTCGACGCGCTCGTCCGCATCGACACGCCCGACGAAGCGGAATACTACCGCCACGGCGGGATCCTGCAGTACGTCCTCCGGCAGCTCGCGACCTGACCCTCGCTGAGATCGACGGCGCCGCGGCGCTGATTCGCGACGCGGTGCCGCCGACGCCGACGTATCGCTGGCCGCTGCTGTGCGAGCGAACCGGCGTGGAGCTTTGGCTCAAGCACGAGAACCACACGCCGCTCGGCGCGTTCAAGGTGCGCGGCGGGCTCACGTACGTCGACGGCCTGCGGCGGCGCGCGCCGCACGTGACGCGGCTCGTGAGCGCGACGCGCGGGAACCACGGACAGAGCATCGCGTTCGCCGCGGCGCGCGCGGGGCTGCGGGCGACCGTCGTCGTCCCGGAAGGCAACTCGCCGGAGAAGAACGCCGCGATGCGCGCGCTCGGCGCGGAGTTCGTCGTGCACGGTCGCGATTTCGACGAAGCGAAGGCGCACGCGGCGTCGCTCGTCGCGTCGGACGCGAGCGCGGAGTTCGTGCCGTCGTATCATCGTGACCTCGTGCTGGGCGTGGCGACGTACGCGCGTGAGCTCTTCGCCGCGGGTGATTTCGACGCGGTGTACGTGCCGATCGGGCTGGGCTCGGGGATCAGCGGCGTGATCGCGGTGCGCGATCTGCTCGGGCTCGCGACAGAGGTCGTCGGCGTGACGTCGGACCGCTTCCCCGCGTACGCGCTCTCGTTCGTGCGCGGTGAGCGCGTCGAGACGCCGCCCGCCGATTCGATCGCCGACGGGATGGCCGTTCGCGTCCCGGACGCAGCCGCGCTCCAGGTCATTCGCGCGGGCGCCGGGCGCGTCGTCACGGTCTCCGACGACGCGATCCGCAAGGCCATGCGCTGGATCTTCACCGACACGCACAACGTCGCCGAGGGAGCGGGCGCCGCCGCGGTCGCGGCGGTCGCGGCCGATCGTGAGCTGCTGCGCGGCAAGCGCGTGGCGGCGATCCTCTCCGGCGGGAACGTGGACGCCGCAGTATTCGCGGAGGTTCTCGGGGTAGGAACGCCTCCATGATTCCGCGGCACGTCGCGATCCTTTCGTTCGAGGGACCCGACCGGTACGCGCTGATCGGCGGCCTGGGCACGCGGGTCACGCAGCTCGCGCGCGCGCTCGGCGCCGCGGGCCACGAGGTGCAGCTGTTCTTCGCCGGCGATCCGAACGCGGAGCCGGTCGAGCAGAGCGATCAGGGAGTGACGCTGCGGCGCTGGTCGCAGCACCTTTCGCGCCAGCATCCGCGCAACGCGTACGACGGCGAGCCGGCGAAGGTTCACGACTGGGAGACGAGCCTGCCGCCGTGGATCGTCGACGAGATCGTCACGCCGGCGCGCGAGCGCGGCGAGCGCGTGCTGGTGATCTGCGAGGAGTGGCAGACGGCGAACGTCGCGATCGCGATCGACCGCACCGCGCGCGAGCGCGGCGTGCGCAGCGCGCTCACGCTGATGTGGAACGCGAACAACACGTACGGGTTCGAGAAGATCCACTGGCCGACGCTCACGCGCGCCGCCGCCGTGACCGCGGTGAGCAAGTACATGAAGTTCGAGCTCGCGCAGTGGGGCGTCGCGGCGCTCGTCATCCCGAACGGGATCGACGAAGCGCTGCTCGACGGCGCCGATCCGAAGCAGACCTTCGCGCTCCGCGAGGCGTTCGGCGAGCGGCCGACGTGCGTGAAAGTCGGGCGCTTCGACCCGGACAAGAACTGGCTCCAGGCGATCGACGCGCTCGCCGAGGTGCGCGCCGCGGGGTTCGACGCGCGCTTGATCGTGCGCGGCGGGAAAGAGCCGTACGGCGACGTCGTGCTCGGCCGCGCGCGCGAGCGCGGGCTCGCGGTCGAGCGGCTCGACGTCGAAGGCGGCGACTGGCGCGAGCTCGCGGAGCGGCTGGCGACGGTTCAGGCCCCGGTCGTGCACCTGCGCGCGTTCCTCGACGAGTCGACGCTGTACGCGCTCTACGCGGCCGCGAACGTGACGCTCGCGAACAGCGGCAAGGAGCCGTTCGGGCTGGTCGGGCTCGAGGTGATGGCGGCCGGCGGCGTGGTCGTCTGCGGCGCGACCGGCGAAGAGTACGCGGAGCCGTTCGTCAACGCGATCGTCTGCGACACCGGCGACGGGCGCGAGCTCGCGACGTACCTGTGCGCGCTCTTCGAGGACCAGGATCTCGCCGACGCGCTGCGCCGCCACGGCGCGGAGACCGCCGCGCGCTACACGTGGGGGCACGTGCTGGAGTCGCTCGGCCGCAAGATCGCGTACGTCGAAGCGGTCGCGAAGTGAGCGCCTGATGGACGAGCCGCACGCGAACGGTCCCGTGCTGCTGGTCACCGGCGGGAGCCGCGGGATCGGCACGTCGGTCGTGCGCGGCGCGGCGGCCGCGGGCTACGAGATCGCGCTCACCTACACCGACGACCGCACCGCCGGGGAGCGCGTCGCGGCGGAGGTGAACGGCACCGGCCGGCGCGCGGTCGTCGTGCAGGCCGACGTCGCGCGCGAGGCCGACGTGCTGCGCGTCTTCGCGGCGGTCGACGACCAGTTCGGGCGGCTCGACGCGCTCGTCATCAACGCGGGGATCACCGGCGGGTTCACGCGCGTCGACGAGCTCGAGGCGGCGAACGTCCAGCGGGTCCTCGCAGTGAACGTCGCCGGCGCGTTCCTGTGCGCGCGCGAAGCGGTGCGGCGGATGTCGACCGCGCGCGGCGGCTCGGGCGGCGCGATCGTCGTGGTCTCCTCGCGCGCCGCGGGTCTCGGCTCGCCGAACGAGTACGTCCACTACGCCGCTTCGAAAGCCGCGGTCGACGCGATGACGCGCGGTCTCGCGAAAGAGGTCGCGCGCGAGGGGATTCGCGTGAACGCGGTCGCGCCCGGACTGATCGACACCGAGATCCACGCGCGCGCCGGCCGCCCCGAGCGCGTCGAGCGCATCACCCCGCAGATCCCGATGGGCCGCATCGGCACGCCGGACGAGGTCGCGGCCGCGGTGCTGTGGCTGCTCTCGCCCGCGGCGTCGTACGTGACCGGCGCGATCCTCGACGTCTCCGGCGGCCGTTAACGCGTCGCGGTAGCGTCGACGGAGCGTCGACGTGAAGCGCGTCACGCTTTTGTTCAGCGGTCTTAACGCGCAAAAACGATAGCGTCCGTGTCCGGTGGGCAATTGAAGCGCGGCGGTATGCGCCCGCCGCCGGCGGAGTAGGGCGCACCTACGGTACGTCCGGCGGTGATATACACCGACCGGCGGGCTCGACGTACGAGCTCTCGGCGTTCTCAGAGGCGCCGCCGTTTCCGTTCGGAGTTTCAAGGATGAAACGATCCCTCTCGGTAGCCGTCCTCGCGGCGTTCGCTTTGAGCGCATGCGGGGGTTCGCACGGCACCGCGCCCGCGACGCCGGGCAAATCGGTCACGAGCCAAGCTCATGTCCGTCACCTCAAAGGGCATGGCCGCATGCCTCAGGACATCCTCGGTGGTACGCCGACCTTCAGGCTCTCCATCTCGCTCTTCGACGCGCCGCTCATCGGAGCGAACGCGGCGAACTCCCAATTCAACGCCGGGATCCTCGGTGTCGACGCGGTCGACACGAACGGCGACTCCTGGCAGCTGGTCGCGAACGAGACGCCGCAGGTGGTGAACCTCTTCGATCTCCAGAGCAGCGCGCTCCAGCTCGGTGACGGCATCCTGCCGGCCGGGACGTACCCGTCGGTGCAGCTGCTCCTCGATCCCGCGACGACGACCGTCACGTACAACGGTCAGACCTATCCCGTCATCTTCTCGGACCCGAACCATCCGTGGTGGGATCCGACGCAGACGGTGGAATCGGTCACCGTCCCGCTGATCGTCAGCGGAACCGGCGGCGACACCATCGGTGCAACGCTCGACTTCAACGTCTTCCAGTCGGCGAATCTCTCGGGCGGGATCGTCTACCTCACGCCGACCGTCGCCGCCGGGATCGCCGCGCCGACGATCAGCGGCTCCGTCGTGAACCAGGCCGGCGCACCGGTGGCGAACGCGACGGTCATCGCGACCGACGGGTCCGGCAACGTCGCGAACACCGCGCCGACCGGCGCCGACGGCACCTACCACATCCGCGGGATCAACCCCGGCGGCTACACGATCACCGTCGCGAACACGTACACGACCAATGCGGGCGTGACCGTGACCGCGAGCGGTGCGGACGGCGGCGCCACGCCGTCGACCTACGTGATGGTCGGACCGAACAGCCCAACCACTCTTCCCGCGCTGCGCGACTGACAGGAGCTACCAGATGACGGACACCACCCTGGGCGGTGTGTGCGTCGCTGACTCGCTCCGCGACGCCCGCGTCGCCTTGCGTGCTGCGTTGTACGACGCCGCACTGGAGCTCCTGAACGGGTGTGAAGACTGGCCGGCGGAATTCGCCGAACCGGCAGTCATCCTCAAGGCCGAGACGATCGGCCGCCGCGACCCGGTGGGCGCGGTACGGTATCTCAGCACGGTC